>JBBQFS010000145.1:0-6138 GCA_038322255.1 Candidatus Limnocylindrales bacterium
CTCGGAGGTTCACCGGTGTCGGCACCTGCGGGCGGGATCGTCGGGGCTCGTTGCCCACAAAGGGCTCAGCCCTGCGGCGTCCGTGCGTTCTTCTTGCGCTTCGCTTCCTTGCGCTTCCGCTTCACGCTCGGCTTCTCGTAGTGCTCGCGACGGCGAGCCTCCGCGAGGATGCCCGACTGCTGGATCTTCTTGTTGAAGCGGCGGAGGGCGCTCTCGAACGTCTCGTTCTCACCCACTCGGACTTCTGCCAATCCCGGATTCACCTCCTCGGGCTGCGATCTGCGTGTCGCACCGAACACGTGGCCCAACGGTCGCGGTGCCTCCCCAGCGCCCGGCTCGACCTCCGATCCGGGCAAGGGCTGGCGGAGCATAGCCGAGGCCCCCGCGAGGGTCAACGACGGTCGCCGGCGCTTGTGAAGGGACAGCGACTTTGTCCAAGTTAAGGGGACAGCGACTTTGTCACCCTCGATCCCAGTCAGCCTCAGCTCTCGAGGCTGGGCGACTGCGCCGCCTCCACCAGGAGCATCACAAGCGGTAGTTGCGCGCGAGCTCGCTCGACCAGCGACGGCCGAGGGCGTCGGCGTTCGCGGGGACCCAATCCGACAGCCGGATGGTGCCGCGCGGCGGTTCGTGCGATGTGAGCAGGCTGGACGTGAGCTCGCGAATCTCGTCGGCGGTGAGAACGACGTCCCGGACGAGCAGGCCAAGCACCCGCGCTGCGGCGAGGACGGCGAGGTGCGGCATCGGCACGACGACACATCGGCTCTTGATCGCGCTTCGGACGATTCCGACGAGATCCCGATAGGCGAGCGTCTCGGGGCCAGCGGCGTCGATTACCCGGCCTGGCTCGCCCGCTGCAGCCTCGCCGCAGATCCGGGCGACATCGTCGACATGGACGGGTTGCACCGTGTACCGGCCCCGGCCGGGCAGGCCGTAGATGGGCAGTCGCCGGAGCGCCCAGGCGAGGTTGTTGATCAGGATGTCGCCCGGCCCGTAGGTCAGCGTCGGGCGGACGATCACCCACTCGAGCCCCGACGAGCGAACGACGGATTCGAGGGCGGCCTTGGCGCGAACATAGGGCGTCTCGGCCTCGGCGGCGGCGTTGACGACGCTGACATGGACAACCCGGCGGACGCCGGCCTCACGCGCGGCGGCCAGCAGGACGGCCGATCGAGCGACAGCGCCTTCGAACGTCTGGCCGTCGCGTGGGAAACGAAGCCAGTAGGTGTTGAAGAGGGTGTCCACGCCAGCGAGCGCCGCCGCGAGCTCTGCCGCTCGGTCGGTATCGAAGGGATGGATCACAAGTCGCCGGGCGAGCGGGTCGCCGGTGCCCGATCGGCGCGTCAGCGTGACGACCGAATGGCCCGCATCGAGCAGCTGCGTGGCGAGAACGCGGCCGGTAAACCCGAACGCGCCTGTCACGGCGACGCGATTCGCGGCCACGGTGAACCTCGATTCTCGCTTTGAGACCTAAATATGCTACTCGAGCGTAGCACGAGGGACGCGGCCTCGGCGGGAAGACGTCCTCCGAGCACAGTACGCCGCTCCTCGACGCGGGACAGCCGTTTTGTGGCACGCGATGGGGAGGAGCGCGTCGTACGCTTCGAAACTGGGTCCACGGCTCGAGGAGAGGCCAAGGGTGGAGACGCTGCTCGACCTGCTCGACGATGCGGTGGCGCGATTCGGCGATCGGCCGGCGCTCGCGATCCGCCGCGATGACGGCACGACCGACGGCTGGTCCTACCAAGAGCTGCAGCGACGATCCCGTGCGGCGGCCTTCCGCCTGCGGGCCTTGGGGCTCAAGCCGGGCGACCGATTGCTGACCTGGTCACCCTCGACCCCGGAGCTGCCCGCGACGTACTTCGGGGCGATGCACGCCGGCCTCGTGCTCGTGCCGCTGGACCTGCGGATGTCGATGGAGGCGATCGACGGGATCGTGCGGACGTCGGGCGCGAAGCATTTGGTCCTCGGCACGGGCCGTGACGCCCCCGACCCAGCCGAGTTCGGGCTTGGTGGATTCGCCACGACGGACGTGGAAACAATCGGCGCCGACCCCGAGGCCGACCCGGCCCTGCCCGCCGACTGGGAGGCGCAGGTCGCGGCATGGCCCCGCCCGAATCCGGCCGACCTGGTCGAGCTCATCTTCACCTCGGGCACGACCGGAACGCCGAAGGGCGTGATGCTCGCGCACGACAACCTCCTGGCCTCGAACCAGACCTTCCACCGGATCATCCCGCCGATGGAGCACCGGATCGTGTCGCTGCTCCCCCTCTCGCACCTGCTCGAACAGGCGGTCGGCCTGTTCTACGCGCTCTCGGTCGGGGCGAGCGTGCTGTACGTTCGCAGCCGGAACCCGCGCGTGATCTTCGATGCGCTGCGCGAGCATCGGGTGACCTCGATGATCGTGGTGCCCCAGGTGCTGGACCTGTTCTGGAGCGCGATCGAGCGGGAGGTCGAGAAGTCGGGCCGGGCGGCGCTCTTCCGCCGGCTCCGCTCGATCGGCCGCCGGCTCCCGGTGGCGGTGCGGCGCCTGCTCTTCCGGCAGGTCCACGCGCAGCTCGGGGGCTCGTTCCGGATCTTCGTGTCCGCTGGCGCGTTCCTGCCGCCAGCCCTCCAGCAGGCCTGGGAGGACATGGGCGTCACGGGCCTCCAGGGCTACGGCGCGACCGAGACCGGTACGGGCTCGTGTACCACCCTCCAGGACCATGGGCTCGGGACGGTCGGCCGGGCGCCAGCAGGCATCGAGATGCGCCTCATCGACGATGGCGAGGTCCAGTTCCGGGGCCTGACACTCTTCAAGGGCTACTGGAACGCGCCCGAGCTGTCGGCCGCCGCGTTCACCGATGACGGCTGGTACAAGACCGGCGATATCGGCCATCTGGACCGCGCCGGTCGCCTCATCCTGTCCGGGCGCAAGAAGGACATCATCGTCCTGCCGAACGGGTTCAACGTATACCCGGAGGACCTCGAGAACGCGCTGCGGATCGCGGGACTGCGCGACTCGGTGGTCCTCGAGACGAAGCCGGGGCGGATCGAGGCAATCCTGCTGGCGCCATCGGCGGCGCCGATCCGGCAAGCAAGCGAGGCGCTGGCCTTCGACCCCGCTGCGCCGCCAACCGAACTTCGCTTGACGATCGATGCGACCGTCAAGGCCGCAAATGCGACGCTGGGCCCGAACCAGCGGATCGGAGGCTGGCGGCTGTGGCCTGAATCGGACTTCCCCCGGACCCACACCCTGAAGGTGAAACGAGATCTCGTGCGGGCCTGGGCAAAGCCCGAGCCGGAGATGGCGGCAGGCGCTCGAGCCTAGCGTCGAGGTCGATTACCCAGGCACACGCCCTGGCTCAGCTCGGGATCTCGATCCCCGTGCCGATCGCTTGCAGCGTCTGGGCGATCGTCGCCGTCCGGGCGTCGGGCGAGGTCTCGGGCAACCAGCTGAACCAGACGACCGTCGAGCCCACGATCCGGAGCACGAATCGAGCCCCCTTCGCGAAGTTGATTCTTCCGGTGTTGCTCGCGATGTACGCGGCCTGGTCCTTTGCCGCTCGGCTGGCCTGGTCCTCTGAGCCGAGGGCGTAGACGACGATCCAGCCAGGGTCCGGATCGGCCGGCAAGGGAACCGCGAGGACCGTCCGTGGAGCCGCGGCGAGCATGGGCCCCTCGGGCGGACGGAACGCCCGATCGGTCTCGGCCGCCTGGAGCCCGACCGCGGCCAGCGCCGCGATGACCTGCTGCTCCGTGGCGGCTGTCGCGACGCCAGGCGGACCGGGCGTGGCGCCAGTCGGGCCTGCGCAGGCGCCGGCCACGAAGACCAGGAGCGCCAGCGCCGCGACCAGGGCGGGCTGCCGAATCATCCTGGGGGCCAGCTGAACGGGCGGCCCCCCATCAGGTGGAAATGCAGGTGGTCGACGGTCTGCCCGCCCCACGTGCCCACGTTCGTCACGATCCTGAAGCCGCCCTCGACGATGCCTTCGGACCGCGCGATGTCGGCCGCCATCGCGAAGATGCGCCCGACGACCGTGGCATCGGCGTCGGTGAGGTTGGCAGCCGATTGAATGTGGTCTCGAGGCAGGATCAGGACGTGCGTCGGGGCACGCGGCGCGATGTCGCGGATCGCGATCACCGTCTCGTCCTCGGCAACGCGCGTCGACGGGATCTCGCCGGCGACGATCCGGCAGAAGATGCAGTCAGGATCGCGGCGTCGCGCCGCGGGGTCGCTCACCACAGCGCCGGCTTGGTGCTCATGAGGAAGCCGATAGTACCCACCAGCCCGGCCATGACATACGAGATGTAGCGCTGGCGCCGCGCGAGCTGCGGCCAGCGCGGGTCGCTCCCCGACCGGAGCCCGATGAGGCTGCGGAGGCGAGGCACCTGGATGAAATACGCGAGCCCGAGGTTGATTGCGTAGATCGCGAGCGCGACGAGCAGCCAGGGCTGCGAGAGGATCGAGAATCCCAGGCCCGCAACGAGCGCGAGGCCGCTGACGGCCAGGCCCACGCCGATCCAGATCGTGCCGCGCGATTGCACGGCGAGGAGCAGCCGCACGAACCGGCCGGACTGCTCTGGATTCAGCGAGCCACGCCGCGCCCGGAACGCGAATGGCAGCAGCAGGGACGGCACGAACAGCGCGACGGCGAGCACGATGTGCGCGACCAGAAACAGGGGAAAGAAGGCCTGGGGCATCGAGCGGATTGTAGGTGGCGACCCCGATCCGGCCCGATTCAGCCTGCGCGGACCGCCTCGAGCGCGACCCAGTCGGACTCGTGCCGTCGTCCGGTGATCCGCAGGTCCGCGCCTTCGAGCGCGCGGCGCACCTCGGGTTCGCGGTCGATGAAGATGCCGGACGCGATGAGGGTGCCGCCGGGCACGAGCTCGTCGGCGAGCGTCGTTGCGTGTTGCACGAGCACGCCGGCGATGAGGTTCGCCAGCACCAGGTCGAACGGGCCATCGCCGCTCGGGATGGTCCCGTCGCGGGCGCGCACGCGGCGCCCGACGCGATTGTGGCGCGCGTTCGCGAGGGTCGCCTCGACGGCGATCGGGTCGATGTCGACCCCGATGGCGCGGGTCGCCCCGAGCTTCACCGCAGCGATCGAGAGGATCCCCGAACCACAGCCCACGTCCAGCGCCCGCCCGAGCGGGCCCTGGTCGGCCCGGTGCTCCAGCGCCTCGAGGCAGAGCCTGGTCGTCGGATGCAGGCCGGTGCCGAACGCCATCCCCGGATCGAGGTCGATGACAACCTCGTCACCGACCCGTCGGTGCCTGCGCCAGCTCGGCTTGATGACCAGGCGGCGCCCCAGTCGCAGGACATGGAAGTGGGCCTTCCATGCCTCCGCCCAGTCGGCCTCATGGACGAGCCGCGTTCGAAGATCGCCGATCGGTCGCAGGCCGAACGCCTGGAGGTGGCCGAGGGCCTCGGTGACCGTCGCGACGGCGCGCTCGGCGGCGGCTCGGTCGAGCGCCGGCACGTGGGCGCGAATTGTCGCTGGCCGGCTTGGATCGATTCTCGCCGCGAGTCCATCGTCGGTGAGGTCGAACCCGGGCTCGACGCTGACCCCGCCCGGCGCCACGCGGGCGAGGATCTCGCTGACCGCCTCGACCGCCTCGTGATCCGCCTCGACCCAGAGCTCGAGCCACTTGTTCCTGGAAACTCCGCGTCCACCGGTGCGATTCAGATCTTGCCCTCCGAGGCCCAACGCGACGCCCTGCTAGCCATTGGTCCGAGGATTCAACGCCTCCGGTGGCCATCGGTCCGAGGATGTCCAAGGCATTACGCGAGCTTGTCGCGGACTCGATCAAGGATGCCGCCCCCGTCGGTCACGATCTCGCCCGACGCCTTGGCGTAGGCCTCGAGCGCCTCGCGCTGGGCCCGCGACAGCCGATTCGGGACGCCGACATCGACGATCACGTGGAGGTCGCCACGCTGGCCCGGCCGCCGCAGATGCGGCACGCCGCGGCCGCGCAGCCGGATCTCGGTCCCGGGCTGCGTGCCCGCCTTCACCTCGACCGGCTCCTCGCCGTCGACCGTCGGCACGATGATCGTGGTGCCAAGAGCCGCCTGGGCGAGCCCGACCGAGGCGTCGTAGATCAGCTCGGTGCCCTCACGCCGGAGCTTGGCGTGCTCGGCGACGTGCACGGCCA
>JBBQFS010000146.1:0-6038 GCA_038322255.1 Candidatus Limnocylindrales bacterium
CCCCTACGCCGTGCGAGGCGGGCCGGTGCGAGTCGCGGAGGCGAAACCCGTCTAGCGACCCCGATTGCCGCCGAGGACCGAGCCGAGGACGTCGCCGAGCCCGCCAGTCGCCGAACCGGTCGTCGAGCTGGCGCCGAGACCGCCGAGGCTCCCGAGGATGCTCCCAAGGTCGCCCATGCCGCCGGTGCTGCCGGAGCGGGCCTGCCTGCCGAGCATTCCCATCACGATCGGCGCGAGAATCGGCAGGAGCTGGCCGATGGTGCTCATGCTCAGCCCGGTCTGCTTGCTGACCGCCTGCTGGACGGCCGGTTGCTGGTCACCGAGCACGTGATCGAGGATCCCCTCGCCATTCGTCGTCCGCGGACTGAGCTGCGCTGTCCCGTTGACATAGCCGGACACGTCGTCGAGGATCGAGCCGTCGTGGTCGTTCTCGATCGCCTGCTGTAGGCCCGTCCCGCGGCCGGCCTGCTGCTGTAGGCCGGCAAGCAGGGCGGGCAGTGCCGCCGAGATCGCGGCCTGCGTCTGGGCTGGGTCGGCGCCGATTCGGGCGCCGATCTGATCGGCGTGGCTGTCCAGCACCTGCTGGAGCGCGGCGGTCGAGTGGGCCATGTCAATCCTCCTGGTCCGGGGTTGCGAGCAGCGAGCGTGGCGGTTCGACGGCTCGCTCTGGATTGCAGATCGGGGCTGGGTGCTACGGGCGCCTGCGAACCGGCGACGTGAGACAGTCTGCGGCGATGGCCCAGCCCACATCACGGACGTTGTCCACGGCCATGCCGCCGCTCCTGGTGATCGCCGGATCGACGGCAACCGGGAAGACGGGCCTCTCGATCGCCGTCGCCCGCGCGCTCCGCGACGATGGGGTTCCGGCCGAAATCATCTCGGCCGATTCGCGGCAGCTCTACCGCGGGCTCGACATCGGGACAGCGAAGGTGCGGACCGAGGTCCGCGACGGGATCCCGCATCACGGCCTCGACCTGGTGGACCCGGACGAGCCGTTCTCGGTCGTCGACTTCGTCCGGCATGCGCGCGCGGCGCTGGACGGGATAGCTGAGCGGGGCGGCCTTGCCATCCTCGTCGGTGGGACCGGGCTGTACCTGCGCGCGGTCGCGGGAGGGCTTGACGCCGCTGCCCTGCCATTCGATCGGGAGGTTCGTGCGGGGATCGAAGCCGCGCTCGAGCGTCACGGGCTCGGACCGGCGGTCGCCCGCCTGCGCGACCTCGCACCGCGACTTGCGTCGAGGATCGACGTGGCCAACCCGCGCCGAGTGGCCCGCGCGCTCGAGATCGCGGAGCTGCGCGGCGATGCGCTGCCGCCGCCACCGGTCGGCTATCCGGGACCGATCGCCTGGCTGGGCCTCCAGGCGCCGGCGATCCATCGTGAGTGGATCGCGAATCGCGCCCGGGAACAGTTCGACGCCGGGCTGATCGAGGAGGCGCGGGAGTTGCGCGAGCGGTTCGATCCATCGCTTCCGGCCTTCTCGGCCATCGGCTATCGCGAGGCGTGGGCGCTCATCGACGGCCAGCTGACTCGCGAGCAGGCGATCGAGCTCGACGCGAAGCGCAACGTCGACTTCGCGAAGCGCCAGGCGACCTGGTTCCGCCGCGAGCCAGCGATCGAATGGCATGACGCAACCGCGACGCCGGCGAGCCGCGCGATCGCCGCCGCCCGTGAGCTGGTCGCGGCCCGATGAGTTTGTCCCGAGCGGCGAACGCATCGGCCGTCCACCTCCCGGCGGCGAAGGTTCGCGCCTGGCGGCTCGAGCGCCAGCTGCTCGGCCGGAGCCGCGGCGCGACTCCCGAGGACGTTGCCCGGGCGGTGGTCGGCGTCCAGGCACAGGTCACCTCGTCGGCCGCGCTCGCGATCGCGCTCCGCTTGAAGGCCGCGCGCGCGACGACGCCTCCCGTCGACGCGACCACGCGCGCGCTGCGCGATAGGCGGCTCGTCCGGTCGGGGGCGATGCGCGGCACGCTCCATCTCTTCGCAGCGGATGACGTCCCGACCATCGCTGCCGCGCTCGGGCGGAAGGAGAACTGGCGCCGGCCCGCCTGGCTCCGGTGGTTCGGCGTCACCGAGCTGGAGATGGAGATCCTGATCGACATGATCGGCGAGGTGCTCGACGATGGGCGGCCGCGGACCCGTGCCGAGCTCGCGGAGGAGATCGGCGCCCGCCTGGGCCCGAACGTCGGAAAGCTGCTGCTCGGCAGCTGGGGCAGTGCCCTCAAGATCGCGTCGGACCGGCACTACCTCTGCCAGTCGGCGGAGGACGACGCGGGGGTCCGGTTCGTCAAGGCGTCGCGCTGGATCGATTCGTGGCGAGAGGAGGACCCGGATCGCGCACTCGCGACGCTCGTCGAGCGCTACCTGGCCGCCTACGGTCCGGCGACGCGCAAGGAGATCCTCCGCTGGTGGGGCATGGCAGTGGTGACGGTCATCAAGCCGGTGATCGAGACGCTCGGCGAGGCGCTGACCGAGGTCGAGGTCGACGGCACCCTCGCCTATGTCCGCACGGCCGACCTTGACGCGATCGAGTCGACGCGGCCGACGCGGAGCGCCGTCCAACTCGTCTGGGGCTTCGACCCCTTCATCGTCGGCGCGGGCCTGCGCGACCAGCTGATCCCGGCGGCCTACCTCAAGCGGGTCTCGCGGACGGCCGGCTGGATCTCGCCGGTCATGCTGGTCGACGGCGTCGCCGCGGGCGTGTGGGACGCGAAGCGGTCGGGCTATCGGCTGTCGATCACGGTCGAGGCGTTCGGCAGCGTCCCGCCCAGGCTGCGACCCGCGATCGCCGCCGCAGCCGATCGCGTCGCCGCCGCTCAGGGAGCCGCTGTTGATATCCGCTATGGACCGGTGTTCGAGCGAGCCGGGGCGGCGCCCGCGTTCACGGTCCCCGCCGAGGACGCCTAGCCGCGCGACCTCGGTGTCGCACTGGTAGGGAACCTACCCGGAGGCGCCTCGTGCTGAGCGGGGGGTGACCGCCATCGTGGCGACTCACGATCCCATGCTCATCGGCCTCGCGGACCGCGTCATCGAGCTGCAGGACGGCAAGATCGTGGACGACGAAGGCTAGCCGGTATCCTTCGCCGGATGCCCGCCCAGAAGCTGATCGAGCTCGAGACCCCGCTCGAGCGCGCCTTCCTCGTTGCCGTCGACACCGGCGCCGAGGATGGCTGGAACGCCGAGGATTCGCTCGCCGAGCTGGCGAACCTCGCCCTGACCGCCGGCGCTGAGGTCGTCGGCGCAGAGTGGCAGAACCGGCGCCACGTCGATCCGCACTGGTACGTCGGAAAGGGCAAGGCCGAGGATCTCGTGGCCGCGAAGTCGGAGACCGGCTTCGACCTGCTGGTGGCCGACGACGAGCTGTCGCCGACGCAGCAGAAGACCCTGGAGGACCTGGTCAAGACCAAGGTCATCGACCGGAGCCGGCTGATCCTCGACATCTTCGCGTTGCACGCCCGGACACACGAGGGCCGGCTCCAGGTGGAGCTCGCGCAGCTGGAGTACCAGCTCCCGCGCCTGACCAAGCTCTGGACCCACCTCTCGCGCACCCAGGGCGGGATCGGGTCGCGCGGCCCCGGCGAGAGCCAGCTCGAGACCGACCGCCGGATCATCCGCGACCGGATCAAGAAGATGAAGGTCCGGGTCGAGGACGTCCGCCGGGCCCGGGCCACGGCTGCGCGCGGCCGCGATCGCCGCCTCATCCCGACGGTCGGCATCGTCGGCTACACGAACTCTGGCAAGTCGACGCTGCTCAACGCCCTCGTCGGGAGCGAGGTCGCGCTCGCGGAGGACAAGCTGTTCGCGACGCTCGACCCGACGTCGCGCCAGGTCAAGCTCGGCGACGGCCAGACCGCGATCCTGACCGACACGGTGGGCTTCATCCACAAGCTCCCGCACCAGCTCGTCGATGCCTTCCGGGCGACCCTCGAAGAGGTGAATCGCGCCGACGTGCTCATCGAGGTCGTCGACGCCGCCGATGCCCACGCGGTCGAGCACCGGGCGACCGTCCAGGCGGTCCTCGACGAGCTTGGTGCCGGCGACAAGCCGCGCCTCGTCGCCTACAACAAGGCCGACCTGGTCAAGCCGGCGGCCGCGAGCAATGGGGCAGGGGAGGCCCCGGCCGTTGCCGGGACGGTCCTCGTCTCCGCCCTGACCGGCTTCGGCCTGGACACGCTGCGGCTCGAGCTCTCGGCGCTGCTCGCCTCGCTCTGGGAGGACGTGGACGTGCGGCTGCCGTATACGGCAGGGGAGCTGCTTGCGCGCGTCCGCGAGCGGGGCACGATCGAGCTCGACTACGAGAACACCGATGTCCGGGTCCACGGTCGGGTCGCGCCGGCTCTCGCGAGCGAGCTTCGTGGACGAGCTGTGGACGGGAGCACGGAAATCGGGTCCTGAACTTCGAAATTCGTGGATAAGTCCCTATCGGTGGGCCAGGCCCCGCCAGTACATTACGTCTTGTCCAGAGGGGCCACGAAAACCTGTCGGACCCGCCGGTGCTTGCATCGGCACTCACATCTCGTGCTTGCATGAGATGTGGGGGGTTCGAAAAGGAAGCGGCGGTTCCTCTGGACGTTTCGTTGTGCCCGGGAAATCCCCCTGAGCTGTCTAGTGGCTGATGGAGCGTCCGGATCGCGGGTGCTAGGATCGGGCCTCATCAATAGGTCCTGAACATGTCCTTCCGCGTGCCCGCCCGATGGGCTTTGGCCCCGCTGGCCCTCGCCGCGCTGGTGCTTGGCGGCCTGCCAACATTGGCCGCCCCACGCGCGCATCCCATCCATGTTGCCGCCCGGGACGTCTCCGTCGCTCTCGATCGAGAGCGGGTCGTGGCGCTGCCGATCTCAGCCTCCCACGTCGCCCTGCACTGGCGGGGTCAACCTGACGCGGTCCTCACAGGGGCGTTCAGCTCGGATGGCCTGTCGTTCGCCGCCCCGACGGTGATCGAGCGCGACGAGGTCGGCGAGCAACTCCGAAACGGCGAGACCTACGGTGCGGTGATTTACGCCGCGGGCGCGCGCTTCGTCCGAGTCGCCTCGGATCGTCCGATCGGACGGCTCACGGTGCTGATCCTCGACAGCGCCGGCACGGCGGGCTCGAGCGTCGGATTCGGGGGCGCGACCGTCGCCGCAGCCGTCAGCCAGCCGCAGGTCATCACCCGTGCGGCCTGGGGCGCAGATGAGTCGCTGCGCTTGAATCCCGACAGCACGGAGAAATGGATTCCGGCCTTCTACCCGGTCCAGAAGCTCATCGTCCACCACACCGCCGGCGCGAACGCCGATCCCGATCCGGCCGCGACGATCCGCTCGATCTACTACTACCACGCGATCACCCAGGGCTGGGGCGACATCGGCTACAACTTCCTGATCGACGAGGCCGGCAGGATCTACGAGGGTCGCCATTCCCGCACGTACGCTCCGGGAGAGTCGCCGACCGGCGAGGACCTGAGCGGCAACGGGGTCACGGCGGCCCATGTGGCGGGCTACAACTCGGGCACGGTTGGCATCGCCCTGCTCGGCACGCTGACGAGCGTCGACACGACTGCGGCTGCCCGCAACGCGCTCGAACGGATGCTCGCGTGGAAGTCCGAACGCCATGGCATCGATCCGCATGGCAGTAGCCTCTTCACGAATCCGGTCAACGGGACCCAGCGCACCTTCGCGAACATCGCCGGTCACCGTGACCTCGCCGCGACGGAATGCCCCGGCGGGACGTTCTACGGCACGCTGCCGGCGTTGCGCAATGCCGTCGCCGCGATGATCGCCGCGCCACCCCCATCACCGACGCCGAGCCTGACCCCCACTCCGTCGTCGACCCCGACGCCGAGCCTGATCCCCACTCCGTCGCCGACCCTGGCGCCCATACCGACGCCGACGTTGACGCCGACGCCGACCCTTTCGCCGAGCGCGACACCGCAGCCGACCTCTCCGGGCGCCCCGCAGAATCTCAGCGCCACGCCCCACAAGAGCCGCGGGATAATCCTGACCTGGTCGGCCCCGGCCTCGAACGGGGGCAGCCCGATCACCGGCTATCGCATCTACCGAAG
>JBBQFS010000147.1:0-5966 GCA_038322255.1 Candidatus Limnocylindrales bacterium
CCCGCCGATCGCGGCGATGAGCAAGACCTGCGTCCCGGTCTCGGCGCCGATGCCGTGGATCATCCCGACCCCGAAGGCGGTCCGGACGCCGTATGAGGACATCTCGATCGGGTCGACATGCTCGTGGCCGTGCAACCGCGCCTGGAATCGACGCCACGCGTAGCGCGTCGAATCGAAGACGAGCATCCAGCGGCTGCGCAACCGGAAGGCCTTCCCGTGGCGGGCGTACTGGTAGAGCGACACGAACACCCAGATCCCGAGGAACAGCAGGGTTGCGCCGACGATCGGCCCCATGACCTCGTCGACCCAGTCCGGGAGCACCGCTCCGAACAGCAGGGCCAGCGTCCCCAGGCCGGCGACGACCGCGGCGTGACCGAGCGCGTAGAGCGAGCCGAGCAGGAGCGCGCGTCGCTGCTCGCCGACGAATCGGACCTTCGGCTGCGGAAGCGCGTGCTCGTGGCCGGCACCATCCGGTCCCGTCTCGTGGGTGGCGATCTCGTCGGGCCCGCCGTGCGCGTGCTCGTGGGGCTTGTCGTGCCCCGCGGTGTGCTCGTGGACCGCCTCGTGACCGAGCTCGGCGGCGTCGGCGGTCGCGGTCGTCGAGGTCACGTCGGTGATCGCCGCGAGATGGTCCCAGTCGAAGCCGTGCCGAAAGCCCAGCGCGAGCGCGGTCGTGATCAGGCCGATCGCGCCCGCATCAGCGGCGGCGAGCAGGACCGGCGCGACCTCGGGCGACAGGGCGACCACCGATTGAGCATGCGCGTTATCGCAACACGTTGCAACAACGTAGGTGGTCGGCTCCGCCAGGAGGTCATGCCGGGGTCGCTCGGCGGAGCGTCCCGCCGTTCGCGTCTCCGCGCCGATAGGGCATGTCCACCGTAACGGTGTGTGGACGGCCGAGGAGCGCTGCCCGCAGGGACTTGGTGGACTGGTTGTAGAGCGGCCGCTCCCACCAGTGGCGGGGCACGAACTCCGGGACGATCACGAACGTGATGGGTGCCGGCTCTTCCGCCGGCCAGGCCTTGTCGAGCTCCTCGAGGTAGGCGAGCATCGGTCCAGCCAGGGCCCGATAGGGCGCCTCGACGATATCCAAAGGCACGTCGTCGTAGCGGGACTCCCATTCCGATCGGAGCTCGAACGCTGCCACCGGGTCGTCCGAGATGACCACGGCGCGGACGGCCGGATCGATCGATCGGGCGAGGTTCACGGCCTGGACCACGGCGCGGTCGATGCCGTGGACGGGAACGATGACGCGCTCCTTCCGATGCCGTCGGGCGATCACGACGTCGGGCGGAATCGCGAGCTGGGCGGCCGCGGCCCTGTACTGCCGATGGATGAACAGCATCATCCCGACGAGGACGGGGATGAGGATGACGACGAGGTAGGCGCCACCGGAGAACTTCTCGGCGACGACGATGGCGAGGACGATCGTGGTCACGACGGCGCCAAAGCCGTTGATCGCCAGCCGCCCTCGCCAGCCCGGGCCCTTGACGCGCAGCCAGTGCCGAACCATGCCGGTCTGCGACAGCGAGAAGCACACGAAGACGCCGACCGAATACAGCGGGATGAGCAACGTGGTCGTGCCCCCGAACGCGGCCACGAGCCCGGCCGCCACCGCGGCCAGGAGGACGATGCCCCACGAGTAGGCCAGGCGGTCGCCGCGGAACGAAAACTGGCGAGGCATGTAGCCATCGATCGCGAGCAGCGCGGCGAGCCGCGGGAATGCGTTATATGAGGTGTTCGCCGCGAGGAACAGGATCAGCATCGTCGAGATCAGGAAGATGCTGTGGACAACGGAGCCGTTGCCGTAGATGGCCCCGGCGACAAGCGAGATCACTGATGGGTAGCCGCCAACGGAAGGCACGACGGCATAGGCGAAGGCAACGATCGAGACACCGATGAAGATCACGCCCAGCAGCACGGCCATCACCGTCATGGTCGTTGCGGCATTCCTGGCCTCGGGCGGCTTGAACGCGGGGACGCCGTTGGCGATCGCTTCGACGCCGGTCAGCGCGACGGAGCCGCTCGCGAAGGCCTTGAGGAGCAGGATCAGGGCGAGGGGCTCCAACCCTGAGGCCACGGCGTTGGGTTGGCGGGGAATGGGGTGAGCGTTGCCGGTCACGATGTTCACCAGGCCCAGCCCGACGATCCCGAGGGCCAGGGCGATGAAGACATAGGTTGGGATGGCGAAGATGTTCCCGGACTCACGCAAGCCCCGCAGGTTCGCGATGGTCATGAGGGTGATGACGACGACCGCGATGTGGACCTTGAAGTCGCCGGCCACCGGCACCAGCGAGGCGAGCTGATCGAGCGCCGAGGACGTGGATACCGCGACGGTCATCACGTAGTCGATGAGCAGCGCGGCTGCCGCGACGAGGCCCAGGAGCGGCGCCATCTCGGTCTTGGCCACGGCATACGCCCCCCCGCCGTTCGGGAAGGCCCGGCACACCTGCCGGTAGCTCAGCGCCACCACGGCCAGCAGGAGCGCGATGGCGATCGAGACCTCGATCGACGCGAACAGGGCGGCTGCCCCGGCGAGGACGAGGACGCGAAGGATCTCCTCGGTCGCGTAGGCCGACGAGCTGATGGCATCAGAGCTGAAGATCGCCAGGGCCTTGACCTTCGAGAGGCGCTCCCCGATCTCGTCGCGGATCGACAGGGGGCGGCCGAACAGGGCGGCCCGGATCCGGGCCAACGCTCGACCTGCGGGTGTCCGCGGCGCGGATGCCGCCTCGCGCGCCACGAGCTGGCCTTCGTCGGCATAGCGGAAGTAGGGTGCGTACGGACGCTCGACGCGAACCCGGCGATCGCCGAGCTTTCGGCCGGGTCTCCCGGCCGGCGCGCGCGTTCGTCGCGTACCCGGCCGATCTGTCTCGGTATCCATGTTTCGAGCCTGCTCTTCGAGTCCAAGAGGCGGTGGCCCGGCAGGCGGCCCGAGGGCTTAAGTTCTTCTCAGGTTTCGGCGTCGCGCACCCGGTAGCCGACGCCCGGCTCGGTCGCGATGAGGTCCCGAAGCGCTCCGGCCGGGTCAGCGGCCGCGAGCTTGTGGCGGAGCTGGCTGACGTGCACGTAGACGTAGCTGTCCTCGCCCTGGTAGGCCTGCCCCCACACGGCCCGCAGCAGCTTGCCTTTGGTCACGACCCGGCCCTGCTCGCCGAGAAGGACCCGCAGCAGCTCGAACTCCCGGGGCGCGAGGTCGACCGCGCGGCCATCGACCGAGACCTCGTGTCGCCCGGCGTCGAACAGCAGCGGCCCCACCACGATCCGCCCATGGCGGTCGGCGCTCGGCCCGGCCGCGCGACGCAGCGCCACGCGTAGGCGCGCATGCAGCTCCGCCAGCCCGAACGGCTTGGTCACGTAGTCATCGGCGCCGCGCTCGAGCGCCTCCACCTTCTCGCGCTCGGCGAAGCGCCCCGACAGGATGACGATCGGCGTTTGGGACTCGCGCCGGATTCTCCGGATCACCTCCAGCCCGTCGATGTCGGGCAGGCCCAGGTCGAGGAGGATCACGTCCGGCCGGCTGGCTTCCCAGCGCTCCATCGCGGACCGGCCGTCCGCGGCCTCCTGGGTCCGATAGCCGCGCGACCCCAGCTCCCGGACGAGAACCGCGCGAGCCTCGTCGTCGTCCTCGACGACGAGCACGGTGGCGCCCGGGCCGCTCACCTCGTCGGTGCCGTGGCGAGCTCGGCCGGCAGGTGCGCGAGCGGGAGGTCGAGGGCTACCGATAGCCCGCCCAGAGCGCTCTTGCGGGCTTCCACTTGGCCGCCCATCGCCTCGACCAGACCCCGGACGACGGCCAGCCCGACCCCCGTCCCCGGTCGCGCCATCGCGCCCGCCGCGGGCGCACGGTAGAACTTCTCGAACACGCGATCGAGGAGCTCGTCGGGAACTCCCTGGCCGTCGTCGTCGACGGTGAGCCGGACCCGGTCCCCGACCTGGGCGGCCGCGATCCGGATCGCGGCGTTCGGGCCGGCGAACTTGAGGGCGTTATCGAGCAGGTTCGCCAGGGCCTCGTCGAGGAACACGGGATCGACCGAGACGGGCAACGCCGGGATGTCGGTCACGACGCTGTGCCCCGCGAAGCGCGACCCGAAACGGTCGATAGTCCGGGCGGCGAGGTCGTCGAGCATGAAGACATCGATCTCGGCGCGCAGCTCGCCGGCCTCGATCCGGCCGAGGTCGAGCAGGTTCGCGACGAGCCGGTCGAGCCGGGCAACCTCGCGCTCGATTGCCTCGGCGCTGGCCATTCGACCGGGCGAGTCAAGGTCGCTATCGGGGCGCAGGGTCCCGGCGGCGGCGCGGATCGTGGCAAGCGGCGTGCGAAGGTCGTGGGACACCGACTGGAGGAGCGCGGACTTCAGGGCGTCGCTCTGGCGCGCGACCTCGGCGGCTCCGGCCTCGGCGGCGAGGCGATCCTGCGCGAGCGCCTGGCCGATCTGGTCCGCGGCGGCCGACAGCAGGCGGGTCGCCGAGCGATCCGGGAGCCCGCCGCGACGGGAGCGGCTGGCCCAGATCGAGCCGAGGGGCCGGCCGCCGGCCTCGATGCGCACGCGAAAGAGGTCGATCCCCTGTCGTGGCTCCTGCCGCCGACTCGCGCTGGGGCTGTGAATGCGGACCCACTGGGCCGGCTCGTCGCCCGGTGTCCGGCGGAGCTGCCAATGCAGTGCCGAGCGGCCGGCCCCGGCCGCGTCGCCGGATTCCGCCGCGGTCCGCTCGGAACCATCGTTGGGGCCAAGAGCGATCCGGAGGGAGTCGACCTCGGTCGACCGCCGGAGCAGCTCCGCGATCTCGGGCAGGACCGTGGTCGTTGACGCGCGAGTGGCGAGCGCCCGGCTCGTCAGGAAGAGCTCGCGGGCCTCGCGCTCGCGCGCTTCCGCGGTAAGCGTTCGCTTCCGCTCGAGGGCGGTCAGCTGGCCGACGACGAGACCGACGAAGAGCAGCAGGATCAGGCTGAGCCACTCGCCCGGGTCGCTGATGGCCAGGGTGTGGACCGGTTGCGCGAACAGGTAGTCGTACAGGACGATCCCCACGACAGCCGTCGTCAGCGCACCGAGGGTGCCCGAGACGAGCGCCGTGACGACGACCGCAAGAAGGTAGACCGGGGACGCATCGAGCACGCCGAAGCGGTCCTCGAGCATCCACACCAGCGCGGTCGCGGCGGCGAGAGCCGGAACGGCCACGGCCACCAGCCGGATGGCGCCGCGACGACCGACGAGCGCCGTCGTCCCTTCGCGCCACGATCCGACGGCCGATTGCACACGGCGATCCTAAGCCTGCGGTCGACAGCGCCTCCGCGCTCCGGCGATACGGCAGGCCTCAGCGGTTCTGGCCGGCCTCGCGGATGACGTCGTCCGTGGCGTTGACGGCCTCGCGATGGCCATCGGGCGGCGCGCCCTCCTCGACGGCCGGCGGATCGCCTCGGACCGGGGCGGGCTGCGTCCCGACCGCCGCGACGCGCTCGTCCTTCGGGCCGAGCCCGCCGGGGATCGTCTGGGTAGCGCGCTCCGGCATCCGCCCGATGTACGCGCCGGGGTCGCGTCGCGGCTCTCGCCGTGCGTCGGCGGGGCTGCCGTTGCCACCGGGGCTGGCGGATCCTTTCGGGTCGCGTCGCCCGTCGGGCGGTCGTCGGTCCTGCATGATTCACCTCTTCGCGGATCGCTCCGTCGGGTGCTTGAATTCAGCATCCACCATCCGCGACCGGCACCACGGCGCCGGCTACGCAGGAAGCGACGGCCCTATCGGCCGGCTTTCAGCAGCGGGGTCGCCGGCGAAACGTCACCCCAGGAAGATGAGCTTCAACCCCGCGACCATCAGAACCACGGCGAGCATCCGGCGCAGCCCGACGGTGCCGAGCCGTCGCGCCCCCAGCTCCGCGCCGATCAAGCCGCCGGCGGCGACGGCGAGCAGCCAGACCGGCAACGCCGGCGGAAGCGCCCGGACGGCGGCAACGTTGCCCAGCAGACCGG
>JBBQFS010000148.1:0-5960 GCA_038322255.1 Candidatus Limnocylindrales bacterium
GACGGTGCCATCGTTCGCGGGCAATGCGTTCTTCATCTTTCTCCTGCGCCAGTACATGCGCCGCATCCCGCGCGAGCTCGACGAGGCCGCCAAGCTCGACGGCGCGGGCTACTGGACCATCTATCGCCGGATCATCCTGCCACTTAGCGTGCCAGCCCTGACGGTCGTCGCCGTGTTCACGTTCCTCGGCACCTGGAACGATTTCTTCGGCCCCCTAATCTACCTCGACGACCCGGATCGTTTCCCGCTCGCGGTCGCGCTGGCCACGAACTACTCCAAGGTCGGGACCCAGTGGAATACGCTGATGGCGGCCAATCTGATCTCGATCATCCCGCCGCTCATCGTGTACTTCATCGCCCAGAAGAAGCTCATCGGCGGGATCGCGTCGGTCGGCCTCAAAGGCTAGGCATCCGCTTGCCGATCTGATCGGGGAGGACATGTCGGATCTCATCCTCGTGACCGGTGCTGCCGGGACGCTCGGGCGGGCGGTCCTGCCGACCCTCCTGAACGCGGGCTTCAGCGTCCGGGCCGGCGACGTCCGACCGGTCGCCGACGCCCCGGCCGCTGTGGAGGCTATCCGACTCGGCGTGCGCGATGCGGAAGCCGTGTTGCACGCCACTCGCGGGGTCAGCGGCATCCTCCACGCGGCCGCCTGGCACGGCATGCACCTCCGGGACCATTCGGCGAGCGAGTTCTGGGACTTGAACGCGACCGGCACGTTCAACGTGCTGCAGGCCGCGCTCGACGCCGGTGTGCGCGCCGTGGTGCTGAGCTCGACCATGGGCGTCTACGGACGTTCGCGACTGGCCGCAGGCGGCGGACCCGCGGTCAGGATCCACGAAGACTTGCCCTTGCTGCCCGATGACATCTACGGCGCCACGAAGGTGGTTTCGGAGGAGCTGTCGCAGTACTTCGCGCGAAGGGGCATGCGGGAGCCGCGCTGCGCTACGGGATGTTCGTGCCGGAGCCGTTCCACCACGCCGGGATCAGGTTCCTGTACGGCGGGGTCGACGAGCGAGACGTAGCCACCGCCAACCTCCTCGCGCTCCAGCGATTGCTCCAGGGACCGCCCGGCGCCCACCTCGGCGGTTTCAACTTCGAGTCCGCGCCGCCGTGGGACGAAGCGGACCTGTTGACGATCAGAGAAGCTCCACTGGCGGGCATCGCGCGACATTGGCCCGACGGTCCTGGCCTATTGGAGCGAGCGGACGTCGCGCCGTGGGGTCCAATCAATGAGGTCTACGAGGTCAGGCGGGCGGGCGAGGTCCTCGGATGGCGGCCGCGATGGGGATTCGACGAGTACATTGAGGCCCTCCGCGCGGGCCGTACGGATCTCTGATGCTTGAGATCTCGATCGCATTGCTGCCGGGGCGGCGCAGACCGCCAAAGGCCCGACGAGGTCCGAATCGGCGCCGGCTCCTCATCCTTGGTCGTCGCCTCGCGAGCGCCGCTCGCGACAGAGCGTCGGCCGCCCGTCCTCCCTTACCAGGCCTGATCCGGCTCCATCTCGCCGAAGTGGTCGAGCCCCTCGGCGATCGCCTCGTCGCCAAGCTCGGCAACCAGGTCTTGGTTGTCGCGGCACGCCTCGGGATCGCGACTCAAGGCAACGGACCAGGCGAACGCCTGGCCGCCAGTCAGGACGTAGACGACGAGGAAGACGCGCCCACGCCAGCGCTGCTCCGCCCACGGCAGGTGCAGGAACGCCTGCGGCCATTCTTCCGGGATCCGGTGGAGGAGGGGATCCGAGAGCAGAGCGCCGAGATCGTCCTCGGTCACCGGTGCGCCAAGCCGGCACGATCAAGGGCCTCGGCCGCGCGGCGGCCGAGCGAGTCGATGGTCTGGATGGCATACCGCCGGGTGACCTGCGTCGACGAATGACCCATATACCGGCTGAGCTCCTCGAGCGGCATCCCGTTTTCGGACAGGAGGGTCGCCGTCCCATGGCGGATACGGTGGCTGCCGAAGTAGGGGAGCGTGCCACCACCGGCGTGGTAGTGGCGGGTCAGCATCAGCGACAGGCCGTTCATGCCCAGCGGCCGGATACCGCCGCCCGAGAGGGACGGGAACAGGATTCCGGCGTCGCCGCCGTCTGATGCGCCCGTTCGTCGCGGGCGATCGCATCGTGTTCGACACCGTTGCTTCGGCCACGTGACCGTCGGGGTGATCGGCCTGCGCGAGGCCATCCTCGCCGATCCGGTGGCCGCCCTGGGCTGACCCGTCGCCATCCGTCGAAGCCAAGCTACGCGCCTACTCGGTGACGGTGATCATGGCCTTCATTCCAGCGCCGTAATGACCCGTGACGTGGCAGCCGGCGAGGGTCTGGCCGGCCGTGTCGAACGTGTAGGGGAGCTCCTTCGTCTCGCCCGGCTTGAGTGAGATGCCCTGAGCGGTGTCATGCGCCATCTGGCCCGACTGCATCATCTGTTCCTGCTCGGCCTGCATCGCCTCGTCGCCGAGGTAGAACTCATGGTCGATGGCGCCCGCGTTCGTCACGACGAAGGTGACGGGCTGCCGAGCCTTTACGGTCATCTCGGCAGGCTCCATCTTGAGCGCGTCGGTGAGTTTCACGTCGATCTTCTGCGCCGCGGCGCTCGCCGATGCAGCTGACGATGGCGAAGCGGGCGCGACCGACGGCGAGGCCGTCGAGCCCGTGCCCGAACACGCGGCGACGATCAGGATGAGCGCGGGGGCGAGGGCGAGACGGTGCAGGCGCATGGTTCTCCTCGTTGACGATCTCAAGCGACAGAGACGTCGGGCTGGATGCACGTCGCGACGGAATCCGGCGAAGGCGGCCGGCTGATCCTACCCTGCTGTAGGAGTAGCCGCCTTTCCTCCGAACCCACGGAACCCCCAGGTCTTGAAGCGGGCGTAGTAAGCGAGAGCACCCGCCTCGAGGAGTCGCGGCCCGGACGCTCTCGCCCGCGCTGTCATCATCTCTAGCCTGTGTACTATGGGCCTGTAGTAGGAAGTGCTCCTCCCATCCGTCGCCCTGAGGTGACCGCGCATGTCAGACCGGCTGGTTCCGCTCGGACGCGCCCGGGATCGCGCTGGTGCACCCGCAATGACAGGTGGATGCCTCCTGATGCCGGACCGGTAGTTGGCACGACGGAGGAGCGGGTCGAAGAACCCGAAGCCGCGTAACAGGCAGCTCGCCGGTGCGTTCGCGCGGCCCACGGCGGGCTCCGGCACGGAGGCCGTGCCCGACCTGGCCAAGCGCGCCGAGGAGGTCGAACCAGCGGCGCTTGTGGCGACGTCGTGGTTCGACTCAGGTCCGGCGGGCGAACCCTACTCCGCGTCTGTCCGCTTCACCGGGCGTCGCATCGGTGTTCGCGGCATCCCGAAGCCGGGCGACACCTTCGTCAGGGACGAGACCATCGACGGCATCGTTCCCGGCACCGGGCCTATCTCGATTACGACATGGGTCTACGGGCTGGAGGCCGGCGAATGGACTGTCAACGCCGAACCAGCCCGGGTCTCGGTTGGCCCCGGCGGGCCGCCCGCTCGCTTCAGGACTGGCGGCCTTCGCACGGTGCACCCTGCGAGTTGGTCGTGGCGTCGCTGGGCCGTCTCAACGCCGGAGGCGGCGCCAATAAGGACGCGCTGGGCCCTGCTTGCTCCGCTGGCCAGGCAGCCGGCCGTGCTCCCCGGCATATACACGGCTCTCGCGATTGTCGGCTTCGTCGTCGCGCTCGCGCTCCAGGCTGTCATCCTGTCGCATGGGGATCTCGCCGTCGGTCCGGCCTTCACCGCGTCGGTGCTCGCGCTCCTGGCGGGGCTGATCGGAGCGAAGGCCTGGTACGCCGTGCTCCACCCGGACGAGTCGATCATCAGGGGCGGATGGGCCGTTGATGGCTTCCTCGTCGTTGCCCCACTCGCGGCGGCCTTCGCGCTCCTCGCCTTCGATCTCCCGATCGGGGTTGTGCTCGATGCCACGACGCCGGGGCTGTTCTTCGCCGTCGCGATCGGGCGCGTGGGATGCTTCTTCACTGGTTGCTGCGCGGGCCGATGCACCGCCTCGCGTTGGGGCATCTGGTCGTCGGACCGACGAGTGGGCGCCCGGCGGATCCCGACCCAGCTCATCGAGGCCGGCACCGGCCTGACCATCGGCATCGTGAGCCTGCTTGTGGCGCTCGCCGATGCGCTGCCGGTGCACGGGGCGCTGTTCGTGTCCGCGTTCGCCGTCTATGCAGTGATCCGGCAGTTCCTGCTTCGATTGCGGTCGGAGCAACGTAAGTCGTATCGAACGTTGCCGATCACCGCAGCCGCCGCTGGCCTGGTGATTGTCGTCTTGGCGGCCTTATCGCTTGTCCAGGGGTCCTGACGGGCTGACCCGAGCCGCGCTGGCAGCGAACGCGAGGACGAGGACTCGCCCCGTCGTTGAAAAGCTGACGGAGCCGGTCGAGGACGGCCCCGTCAGCCTGTGCCCGGTCGGGGGAAACCGGGTCGCGAGCCTCTAGAGTCCCGCGTGGCAGCCCAGTGTCGCGACCGTGAGTAGGATCACCGGCAGCCACTCATACGGCAGCCGACCCGCCGCCTCGACCGGAACACCCGCCGCGCGGTCGAGCAGTTGCTCGACCCGTCGCTCGCCGGCGTACGCGAACGAAACCGGCTGGAGGCTCGCGTCGCCCTTGAGGAGCGCCCGGGCCAGTGAGCGCGGGCTCGATCCCCGTCGAATGGCGTCGGCGTCGGCGAGCGTTTCGAGGTCCGTCAGTCTGCCGACGAGGACATCGCGAACCCTCTGCGAGCGCCCAAGGAGGCGGAGCCAGGCGCCGAGCGCGGCGGCGCGAATCGGTGCGCGCGTGCGGCGGTGGTGATCCTCGTGAAGCACGACCGCCCGCACCTCGTCCTCTGAGAGCGACGCGAGCAGCTCGACGCCGACGTAGATCCACGGCCTGATGGAGCCGACGACGATGGCATCCGCGCCGAGCGCCGGCGTGATGCGGAACGGCACGCCAAACAGGGAGGTCTCCTGGGCGTCGATTGCCAACGCCCTCGAGAGTCGTCGCAACCGAAAGAGCTCGCGGACGACGAGCGCGGCCCACAGACCGGCAACTGCCGTGCCGCCGATTTCTAGAGCCATCATCGGGTCGCCGCCCACGATCGCGCTGAACGCGATGCACCATCCCAGCGGCCCGATCGTTACGGCCAAGAGGCCGGTGACGCTATTTCGCGTCATTCAGGTTCGTCAGCCAGCTCGGCCAGTCGCCGTCGCGTCTCGGGGTCGAGATCCGCGAGCCGGACGGCGAAGTGGCGGAGGGCCGCGGCGCCATACCGCTCGACCAAGCGGTCGACGGCAAGCCCGCTGAGTCGATCGACGAGCACCGCCTCGGGTGCGGCGGGACGGTATACGAACTGCCGGCCGCGCCGATCGCGTAATAGCACACCCTTCTCGTGCAAGCGGCCCATCACGGTCATGATCGTGGTGTACGCGTGTTCCCGGGGCTGTGTCCGGCGCAGGCCCTCCATGACATCCGCGACACTCGCCTCGCCACGGGCCGTCACCTCGCGCGCGATCGCCGCCGCGAGTGGACCGAGGACGTCTTCGAAGCGGGGGATCTGGGTCACGCCACCCACCTGCCTTGGGGGCTTCAAGACTACCATCGCCAGCTTTGTTCCTACCCACCTGTAGTGTCTCGACGACCTGGGAGGTCGCGCTCCTCGTAATCGGTGACCTGTAGCAACAGTCGAAGCGCCGCGTGGACCGCCAGCGCTGGGGTCTAGTTGTGATCCCCATGGACGTTGTTGACAACGGCCATCGGGCTGAGGCCACCGAGCGCGGTATGCGGTCGGCGGTGATTGTAGAAGTCGACGAACCGGGGCAGGGCGGCCAGGCGAGCGGTGTTGGTGGTGTACGTTCGGCTGTACGCCCACTCTCGGATGAGGGTGCCGATGAAGCGCTCGGCCCATATATTGTTCTGGCTCGAGGCAGTGGGACGGACGGCGCCGTGGCCGGCGAACCG
>JBBQFS010000149.1:0-5818 GCA_038322255.1 Candidatus Limnocylindrales bacterium
GCCTCGATGCGGTAGAGGATGAACGTGTCGGCGCACTCCTCGATGAAGTCGAGGACGTCGTCGAGGGCGCTGATCAAAGCGTGGATGTCCTCGCGATCGAAGGGCGTCACGAACGTCGACTCGAGCCGGCGCCCGATCTCGTGGCTGAGCTCGTCGCCGAGATGCTCGGCGTCGCGGATCTCCTGGGCTCGCTGCTCCGGCGCGTCATACGTGCGAAGCATGGCTTCGAACAGGCGGGCCGCTCCGAGGACGTTCGTCATGTCCTCCGCGAAGAGGTCGAAGAACCGCTCTTCCCGGGGGATCAGGCTGAAGCGCACGATTGAAGGGTAGCGCCGCGCAGGTCCTCTCGTTCCCAGGCGGTGTGCGATGCTCGCCGGATGGACGGCCTCGTCATCGCCTTCGTCGCTGTGCATGCGATCTTCACGATCCCGATCTCGGACGCCGTGCCGAGCCCGGCCGGCGGGCCGCGGAGCACGGTCGCCGGTGGCTGACCCGAATCCGCCCCGCGTCGCGGGCGACGCCCTCGTCGTCGCGACGCTCAACCTCCGCAACATCGCGGATCGCTGGCCGGAGCGGCTTCCGCTGCTCCTCGCGGACATGGCCGCGCTCCAGCCCGACCTGATCGGGCTCCAGGAATGCGTCTTCGCGGTCCAGCAGGACCGGCTCCTCGGGGCCGCGGGCGCGGGCCGCTACGAGTCGCGACGCGGCTGGGCCGGTCGGCCGGAGTACGGCAACGCGATCCTGGGCCGGGCGCCGCTCGCGCTGTCGGACGGCGAGCGGGCGGACCTCGGCCGTAATCGATCGGTACTCCGGGTCGCGGTCTCGTTCCCGAGCGGCTCGAGCCTCCACTTCGTGGTAACCCACCTCCATCACCTGCCTGCCGACGAGGCCGTCCGCGAGGAGCAGGCCCGAGCCCTGGCCGCCTTGCTCAAACCGATCGCCGGTCCGCTCATCGTCGTCGGCGACTTCAACGCCGAGCCGGTCGAGGCCGCGTACCGGGTGATGGGCGAGGCCGGCTTTCGCTCCGCGCACCTCGAGGCGAACGGCACGGAGCCCGCGGTCACCTGGCCGTCGGGCATCCAGGCACCGGGCATCGACAACGACGGCGAGCCGGGCTGCCTCGATTACATCTGGGTTCGCGGGCCGCTAATCGTCGAATCGAGCCGGCTGGCCTTCGACCGACCGGCCGTCGACGACCCGACGCTGTACCCGTCCGATCACTTCGGGCTCAGCGCGCGGATCCGTATCGCCGGCTGATCGGATGGCTGCCCTTCGGCTCGCGCACCGTGGCGACTGGCGCACTGCCCCCGAGAACTCGCTCGCGGCGATGCAGGCCGCGCTGCGCGTCCCCGGCTGTGACGGGCTCGAGTTCGACGTTCGCGCGTCGAAGGACGGCGTCGCGATCCTGCTCCACGACCCGACCCTGGCCCGCGTCCAGGGCCTGGTCCTCCTGCCCTCGTCGTTGACCGCCGCGCAGTGCGCGGAGCACGGCATTTCGTCACTCGGGGAGGTGCTCCGCGCGGTCGCCTGCGATCCATTCCTCGACGTCGAGCTGAAGGAACCCGTCCAGGGCGCGATCGACCTGCTCGAGCTCGAGCGCGGCCGGACGGGCGAAGATGGCCGGCCGACCCTCCGAAGCGCGGTGATGTCGTCGTTTCACTCGCCGATCCTGGCGTGGCTCGGGGCGCAGCGGCCGACCTGGCCGCGCTGGCTCAATGCCCATGACCTCTCGCCCGAAACGATCGCGCGTGCGACCGACCTGGGCTGCACGGCGATCTCCGCGGAGTGGCACGGGATCGAAGAGGCTGGCGTCGCGCGCGCGGCCGAGGCGGGTCTGGAGCTCGCGGCGTGGACGGTCCGCGACCCGGACACCTATCGCCGGCTGGAGGCCCTCGGCGTGATCGCCATCTGCGCAGAGGCCGCGGCGCTCGACGGCCGCTGATCACGACGCTGTTCGATCATGACAATGCTGACCGACGGACGGTCCTGGGGGGCCGATCGAGATCAGCGCGACCGACTCCACGACGAGGATGGCGCCGATCCACTGCAGCGGCTGTAGGCGCTCGCCGAACAGCCAACTCGCGGCACCCCTTCGCGGCGCTTACGCGGCGGTCGTGACCACCACGGGCTTCGTCGCCCGGATGATCGCGGAATGCATGCCCTCGGTGAGTTGGTGGGTCGGCACGACCTCGACGTCGGTCAGCCCGACGGCACGGAGGCCCGCGCGGAACTCGCGGAAGGACAAGGCCCCGGCGATGCAGCCAACGTAGGAGCCACGTTCGGCGCGCTGCTCGGGCGTCAGGAGGTCGTCGGCGACGACATCGCTCACGCCGACGCGGCCACCAGGCCGAAGCACGCGCGCGATCTCGGCGAACACGGCCGCCTTGTCCGACGCCAGGTTGATGACGCAGTTGCTGATGACCACGTCGACGCTCGCGTCGTCGAGCGGCAGCGCTTCGATCGTGCCCTTGCGGAACTCGACGTTGGCCGCGCCAGCCTCGGCGGCGTTGCGCCGGGCAAGCGTCAGCATCTCGTCGGTCATGTCGACGCCGATCGCGCGACCCGACGGGCCGACGCGGCGCGCCGAGAGTAGGACATCGATGCCGCCGCCCGAGCCCAGGTCGAGGACCGTCTCGCCCTCCCGCAGCTCAGCGACCGCGATCGGGTTGCCACAGCCGAGCGATGCGAGAACGGCTGCGTCGGGAAGCCCTTCGCGCTCAGCGGCGTCGTACAGCTCGAGGCCGTACGTGCCGGACACGTCGGAGCAGCAACCGTCACCACAGCAGGCGTCCGCCTGCGGCGCCGCGAGGTCGATCGCGGACGTCGACCGGATCGATCCCTCGATGGCCGCTTCGGAGCTTGCGACGGTCGGGCCGCAGCAACCGATGAGCGCGGCGGACCCGTGGACCACCTCGTGCGTCGTCCGCGCGCTGGAGGCGGCGATGGCGGCCTGCGCGTAGCGATCCCGGACTGTCTGCTGGATCTCGTTCAGCTCGAGGCTCTGGTCGACCATGGTCGTCGCTCCTGTCGATGCGGTCTGGGAAGGGTGCCGGGCCCTGCGGCTCGACGAGCTTCGATTACGCCGCGCAGCTGCAGGTCGCAGACGTGGCCGGGCTGCCGGCCAGCGCGAGCCGGATGCGGTTGACGAAGCTCGCCTGCGGCGTGCACGCGGACCCGGCGTGCCGGTAGTCGGTCGCGATGCGAGCCTCGCGGAGGGCGGTCTCGTGGAACCGGTTGAGCGGGTCGGTCGCGTCGACCACGAAGGACCCGTTGGTTGGATGGAACGCGAACATGTCCTGGGACCTCCCGTCCGGTGTCGATGCAGTCGTTGGAATATCGACGGCCGTCAATATGGCATCCATATCGACCCTTGTCAATATCGAAATCCGTCGATACCATGCGCCCCATGGCCAAGTCAACCGACCCGGATATTCAGCTCCTCGCGGCCCTCGCCGACCCGACGCGCATGGAGATCCTGCACGAGCTGAGCGGCGCGCCGGAGGTCTGCGCCTGCGACTTCACATCCTGCTGCGATGTCTCGCAGCCAACGATCTCCCACCACCTCAAGGTGCTGCGTGACGCTGGAGCGGTGCTATCCGAACGGCGCGGGAACTGGGTCTTCTACCGAATCGCGCCGAACCTTGTGGAGCGCATCGGCACGATCGGGCAGGGCCTGGTGGCCGGCGGGTTGGGCCAGGTATCCGCTATTCGAGGCAGGGCGGCGTCAGCCGGGGACGGCGTCCGGGGGCAGCAGCCAGCGTAGGGATCCCCGGCCCGCGCCAACCTCGCGATCGGGAAGGCCGATTCGCGCGAGGGCGCCTTTGCGCATCTCGATGTCGGACCCGACGAGCCACGAGAGGACCGCGCTGAAGTCGGGATCGTGACCGACGAGCATCACCCCGCGGACCTTTGGCTCGAGCCCTGCAACCATCGCCGCCAGCTCCCGACCGCCGAAGTCCACGCTGAGCCGCTCGTCGGTCGACGCGTGAGCCCCAATGGAGCGGGCGACGAGGCGCGCCGTTTCGCTCGCTCGGAGCTTCGGCGACGTCAGGATTGCATCCGGCCGAGCACCCAGGTCCTTGAGCAGTCGTCCTAGTCGCTTCGCCTGGCGCCGGCCCTTGCTGGACAGCGGGCGCTCGGCGTCTTCGCCCGTCCGCCTGGCCGGATCTCCGGCGTCGGCGTGGCGGAGCAGGTACAGCTCGAGGCCATCCGGCGTCGGGGTTTCGACCGGCATGACTGGCGCCGACTTGGCCTCGGGCTTCGTCGCGGCGGGCTTGGCCGCGGCGGTCTTGGCCGCGTCGGGCTTCGTCGTCGCCGTCTTCACCGCGGTCGCCTTCGGTCTGGTCATCGGCCCGCTCGCGAAAGGGCCAGTGGCACGAAGGCGTGGAGCCGACCGGAGATCTCCTTCAGGACGCGATCGAAGGCAGCTCGGCGCTGGGCCTCGCTGCCCGTCACCTCCGCAGGATCGTCGAGTCCCCAATGCAGGGTCTCGGATCCGCCGGGGAAGACCGGGCAGGTCCCGCGAGCGCGGTCGCACACGGTGATCACATAGTCAAACCGCTGGCCAAGGAACTCGGCCACGGACTTGGACCACGCTCCGCTGATGTCGATCCCGACCTTGGCGAGGGCTTCGATCGTCATCGGGTCGACTCCGCGCGGATCGACGCCGGCGCTGACCACCTCGAAGCGATCCCCGCCGTCGTGGCGCAGCAGGGCCTCGGCCATCTGGCTGCGAGCCGAGTTGCCGGTGCACACGAAGATCACCCGGATGGGCGCCGGTCGGGCGGCTGTCGCGACGGCGTCCTGGGTTTCGGCGGCGTCGAGCGTCATGGATTGAGATCCTCCACCTGGCCCGTCGCGAGATACACGACGTCCTCCGCGATGTTGGTGACGCGATCGCCGATCCGCTCGATCCAGTGGGCGGCGAGGATCACCCGCGTCCCACCCTCGACGATGATGGCCGTGACGGCTTGGGCCGGGATCGACAGGCTGACGTCGCGCACTGCCCGGAACGGGCCGTACCAGCACTCCAGCTTCCGGATCTCGATGGTGCCGCTGGCCGCGGCTCCGGCGACGGGCGCCGCCACCGGGGAACGGGGCTGCTCCGGCGTAGCCGCAGGGCCGTGCGGGGCGATCGAATCGTCCGTTTCGCGCATCGACGTCTCCACGGTCACGGCGGCACCCTAGCCGATCCTGCGGCCGAACGACCTGGCCCGGACCGCGATATTGATGATGAGGACGACAAGCAGCAGAAGGAAGGCCGCGCCCCACGCCTGCTGATTGAGCGCGTCGATCGGCTGGCGCGCCTTGGCGTAGATGAACAGCGGCAGCGCGTCCATCGGCTGCGTCAGGTTCCCGACGCGGCGTGCCGAGCCTGCTTCGGGCCCCGGGCGTCGGTTGAGCCCGCGGGCGTCGTTTCAGGCCCGGGCGACCATTCGCGTGGCAGACTGGGATTCGGCGGCTGACGTCGACGTCGGGCGTGCGCGGAATCCTGCGCAGGCGGTCAGAGCCTTCACGGAGGGTCGCGGTTGATGGGTCTTGCGCCGCCCCCGCTTGAGATCGCCGCGGCCATCGACATCGGCTCGTACTCGGTGCACCTGCTCGTGGCCGAGATCAGCGACGAGGAGCTGCGGGTCCGCCATGATGAGTCAGCGCACCTCGGCCTGGGCCGGACGATCGACGCCGAGGGCGGGCTCGGAACGGCCCGCGTCCTCCTGCGGGAGACGATCGCCGGCTTCGCAGACCGGGCTCGTGCATTCGGGGCGGGCGCAATCACGGTCGTCGGGACCGATCCACTGCGACGAGCGCCCGACGCGGG
>JBBQFS010000150.1:0-5789 GCA_038322255.1 Candidatus Limnocylindrales bacterium
GTCGGCTTGGCCCAGCCGAACCCGAAGTTCGTCAACAGCACGCTGATCGCCAGCAGGATGCCGCCCGTCTGGTCGAAGTGGGCGCGCGGGTCCAGTGTCAGCCGGCCCATCAGCTTGGCGGTGCCGTCGCCGAGGCGGTACGCCGCCAGCGCATGCGCGAACTCGTGGATCGGAAAGGCGATGCCGAGCATCACCAGGATGAGCGCGGCCTTGATGACGAGCGTCAGCGGGTCCAACGGGTTGATCGGCATCAGAGTCGCCCGAGCAGGTCCTGCTTCTTCGCCTCATAGTCCTCGGGGGTGATGGCGCCGCGGTCGCGCAGGTCGGCGAGGTTGCCCAGGGCGTTGGTGATCTCCTCGGAGCTCATGCCGCGGACGACTGGTGCGGAAGGGGCGGGCGCCGGGGCTGGCGCGGGTGCCACGACCGGTTCGGGCGGTGGCGGTGGGGTCGCCCGCAGCGGCGGCGCCGGGATCTGGAAGGCCTCCTGCTCGAGTCGATGCTTCTCGTCGAGCATCGTCCGCTTGAACTGCTGGGCTTGCGAGAGCATCCGGTACCGATCGACCGACTGCTCGTTGGCGGTGAGGATGTCGAGGTCGCCGTAGCCGAGCATCCGGCCGAACACGCTCTGCTCGAGGACGGCGTCGTTGATCTTCTCGAGCGAGCTGTCGGCCGAGCGCTTCTTGAGGATGCCCTCGACCTTCATCACGCGGCGGTTGGTGATCAGGTAGTCCTGCGAGAACCACGACAGGTAGATCTGGGCGAGCCAGGCCAGCCCGATCAGCAGCAGGGCCAGGCCGAGCCACGAGAAGATGCCCCGGACGAGACTGGGTGTCGTGGGCGAGAGGGCAAATCCGGCGAGGAGCACCAGGACGAGCGCGGCGATGAAGATCGCCCACGCCATCCGCCCCTCGATGATCGTCGCGAGGACGTGCTGCCGCCCTCGCAGGGCGACACGCTCGCCATCTGCGAGGAGCCTGTCCGCGTAGCGTGTCACCCCTACTCCTCCCTAGGCCCGAGGATGGGCCCGAGCATAGACCTCGCGGATTCGCTCACCCGTCACGTGGGTGTAGAGCTGCGTCGTGCTGATGCTCGCATGTCCCAGCAATTCCTGAACGATGCGCAAGTCGGCGCCGCCCTCGAGCAGGTGGGTCGCGAAGGAGTGGCGAAGGGTGTGGGGGCTGACCCTCCCTGAGAGGCCGGCAGCAGCGGCGGCTCGCTTGACGACCGCCCAACCTTGCTGGCGAGCCAGCCGACGCCCGCCCCGACCGAGCAGCAACGGCCCGCCGCGGACCGGCTGGACGTGGTGGGTCGCGATCAGCGTGGAGCGCGGGCCCGCGAGCCACGCGCGGATCGCGTCGAGGGCGACCTCCCCGACCGGTACGAGTCGTTCCCGGTCGCCCTTGCCGATCACGCGCACGAACGCCCCGTCGAGCGAGACGTCCTCGAGGTCGAGGTTCAGGGCTTCCGAGATCCGCAGCCCGGCGGCGTAGAGCAACTCCAGGAGCGCTCGATCGAGGAGCGCATCCGGCGGCAGCGTGTCGAGCAGCCGCTCGACCTCGGCCTGCGTGAGGGTCTCCGGGAGCAGGCGTGGCATCCGCGGCAGGTCAAGGTGAGCCGCGATGTCGATGCTGATGAGGCCCTCGCCGAACGCGAAGCGATAGAAGCCCTTGATCGCGGCGGCCCGCCGGCGGAGGCTCGTGGGCGCGAGGCCCGGGTCGAGGCGCCGGCCACGTCGGGTGCGCGCCGCGAGGTAGCGCAGCGGGGCGTCGGGTCCGTCGGCCCAGTCCCGCGTCGTGCCCCGCGCGTCGGCGAAGTCGGCGAGGTCGCCGCGGTACGCGCGAATCGTCGCGGTGGCGAGTCCACGCTCGACCGTCAGGAAGGTCAGGTACGCCTCGACTGCGCGATCCAGGCTCTGCGGTGCGGCGATGGCCATGCGATCTCGCCCCGGCCGGGGCTCAGGCCGGGACGACCGGCCGGCCGCGCCACGCTTCGGCGGCGTCGAGGAGCTCGCGAGCCGAAGCGAGAACGGACGCGCCCGATGGCGCGACCCCCGCCTTCGGGACGAGGTCGCCGGGCTCGGCCGCGTCGAGCTCGATCGGGTCGCTCGGGTCAGGCTCGCCGGGGTCGCCGAGGTCGCCCGAATCCCTACCCGGGCCGACCGGGACGAGGCCGCTCTTCGTAGCGCGACCGTCGCCTTCCGCATCGCCGGGGCCGTTTGCACGATCTGACGTCGAGGCTCCGCCCAGCATCGCGGCCAGCTCGACGATGCGGCCCTCGCGATCGAGCCGCTCGACCTCGGTGATCGTCCGACCGTCTCGCTCCCGTTTGGCGATTCGGAAATGCGCGTCGGCATGGGCCGCGATCTGCGGCAGGTGCGTGACGACCAGCACCTGGTGGTCGCGCGCCAGCGCCCACAGGCTCCGCCCGACCGGATCCGCGGTGCGGCCGCCGATGCCCGTATCGACCTCATCGAACACGAGCGTCGGCGTCTGGTCGGCCGCGGCGAGGACCTGCTTGATCGCCAGGGCGACCCGCGACATCTCGCCGCCCGAGGCAATCTTCGCCAGCGAGCGCGGCGGCTCCCCGGGATTCGGGGCGAAGCGGAAGACGACCTCGTCGGCGCCGGTCGTGTCGAAGGCCACCGCATCGCCATCGAGCTCGATGGCGGCCTCGTCGGAGCCGGCAGCCCGCTGGCCAACCTCGACGCCGAATGCGCCGGCCCGGAAGCCAAGCCGGCGGAGTGCCTCATCGGCGGCACCGGCGAGCTGCGCCGCGGCCGCCCGTCGTCGCTCCGAGAGGCGCTCGGCGGCCGTTGCGACCCCGGCCAGCAGCCGGACGTCGTCGGCCTCGCGCCACCGTCGTTCATCGGCCAGGCCCTGGAGGCGCTCGATCTCGGCGGCAGCGCGCTCGCCATGGGCGTTGACCGCCGCCTCGTCGTCGCCGTAGCGCCGCTCGAGCGAGAAGATCTGCGAGAGGCGATCGCCGGCAGCGAGGACCGCGCGGCCGTCGTGGTCCACGCTCTCGGCGAGGCGTCGGACCTCGATCGCGACATCCTCGAGCTCGGCCTCGAGGCTGGCGAGCCGGCCAGATACCGCTTCGAACCGGGCGTCGACCCGGGTTACCGCACGCGCCTCGCGCAGCCCGCCAGCAAGCGCGTCCCTGGCGCCGCTCCCTTCCCCCTCGAGCGCCGCGCGGATAGCGGCGGCACCGCGCGTGATCGCCTCGCCGTGCCGCGCCAGATCGAGCTGGGCCCGCAGCTCCTCGGCCTCACCGGCACGGAGGCGAGCGCCGCCGATCTCCTCGACCTCGTGGCGCAGGAGCTCGAGCCGCCGATCGACCTCGCGGGGCTCTATAGCGACTTCGGCGAGCGCCGTCCGATTCTCGCGCCAGCGCTCGACCGCTCGGGCCATCTCGACCCGCAGCTCCGCGTGCCCGCCGAAGGCGTCGAGCAGCTCGCGCTGCCAGCGCTCGTCGAGGAGGCGTGACTGGTCGTGCTGGCCGTGGATCTCGACCAGCGGCCCGACCGTCGCCGCGAGCCTGCCCGCCGTGACCGCCTGATCGTCGAGCCGGGCCGTCGACCGACCGCCCGCACCAACTTCGCGCGCGGCGATCAGCGGCTCTGGCATCCGGTCGAACAACGCCTCGACGCGGGCAGCGTCGGCGCCGTGCCGGACGAGCGTCGTGTCGGCGCGCGCGCCGAGCGCCAGCCCGAGCGCGTCGATCAGCAGGCTCTTGCCTGCGCCCGTCTCGCCGGTCAGCACGTTCAGCCCTGGCTCGAGCGGCAGCCGGAGCCGATCGATGAGCGCCAGGTCCCGGACCGACAGCTCGATGAGCCGCCCGATGCGCCCCTCGTCGCCTCCGCCGGCGCCGGCGCCCGTCGCAGCCCCCTGCGCATCGGCCACGCCGGTCGGCGTCATGACGGCAGCAGCTCGACCTTCTGCCGGAAGAGGTCCCAGAACGGCAGCGAGCCCTCGGGCTCGACGAGCCGCACCGGCCGCTCGATGGCGCGCACCTCAACGACGTCGCCGACGGCCAGCGGGATGTCCTCGCGCCCGTCGACCGAAACGAGCGCCTCATGGGCGTCGACCACGCGACAGCGCACGACGGCCTCCGGACCGACGACGACCGAGCGAATCGTCGTCAGGTAGCCGGCGATCGGCGTCACCACGAGATTCCGCGCGGTCGGGCCGAGGATGGGGCCGCCAGCCGAGAAGGAGTAGCCGGTCGAGCCCGTCGGGCTGGCCACGACCAGGCCATCGGCGACGAACGACGCGAGGTGGCTCGAATCGATGCTCGTGTCGAGGCGGACGACCCGGGCCAGCGAGCCCCGCGCAATCACGACGTCGTTCAGCGCCAGCAGCGGCTCCGCGTCGGGCACCGTCCCGCCGCGCAGGATCCGGCCCTCGAGGGCCATCCGCGGCTCGATGGCATAGCGGCCTTCCACGAGTTGCGCCATGACGTGCTCGAGCCCGGTCGCCTCGACCTTCGAGAGGAACCCGACCTTGCCGACGTTGATGCCGAGCAGGGGCACATCATCCTCGATCACGGCGTGGGCGGCCCGCAGGAAGGTCCCATCGCCGCCCAGGACGAGCAGGATCTCGGTGTCCGGCAGCTCGCGGTGCAGCGCCTCGCGATCCGCCGCCGGCGCGGACCAGTGCTCCACTCCGTGGACCTCGGCCCAACCCGAGGCGCGTTCGCGGAGCGCCACGGCCGGGTCGCTGGTCGGGTTGTAGGCCAGGCCGAGCCGTCGGACGCGCCCTTCGGTCGCCATCTCAGGGGGTTTCGTCGCGCGCGACGGCTTCGAGCCGCGCTGCCAGCTCGGCCGAGAGTGGATCCACGGATCCCGCCTGCGCGACCCGCTTCGATCGCGCCGGGACTCGGAGATGCAGGAAGAACTCGCGGTTGCCCTCCGGGCCAAGGATCGGCGACGGGATGGCGCCAACGGGCTCGAGCCCGGCGGCGACCGCGGCCTCCGCAACCTCGCGCAGGACTCGGCCATGGATGGCCGGATCGCGCACGACGCCGTCGTGCGTTTCGCCGCGTCCGGCCTCGAACTGCGGTTTCACGAGCGCGACCAGGTCGCCGCCACCCTCGTCGAACGTCGAAGCGATCGGGACGAGAACGAGTCGCAGCGAGATGAAGGAGACGTCGACGCTTGCCAGCGATATCGGCTCGGGCAGGCTCGACCCGGCCAGCGTGCGGGCGTTCGTGCGCTCCATCGAGACCACGCGCGAATCGCGCCCAAGCGAGGCCGCGAGCTGCCCGCGGCCGACGTCGACCGCGTAGACACGCACCGCGCCGCGTTGGAGCAGCACGTCGCTGAAGCCGCCCGTCGACGCGCCGACATCGAGACAGATGCGACCCGTTGGATCGACCCCGAACGCATCCAGCGCCGCCGCGAGCTTCTGGCCACCCCGGCTGACGTATGGCTCCGGCGCCGCAACCTCGATTGCCGTCGCCGCATCGACGAGATCGCCCGCCTTCCGATCGAATCGCGCTCCATCGCCCGGCCCGACGCGGACCTTGCCACCAAGCAGGAGCGCTTGGGCCCGGGAGAGAGATTCGGCGAGGCCCCGTTCGACGATGAGCTGGTCGAGCCGAACCCGAGTCGCGCGCACGCTCGTCACCGGCTCATGGTGGCACACGCCGCTTCGCCCGGACTCACGCACGGATCGCTCCAGGCATCCTCGAGATGGCTCAGGCAGAAGGCGACGGCTCGTTTCTCCAGGTGCTGGGCTCGCTCACCGCACGATTTGACGCGAGCCATGCGGCGAAGCGATCCTGTGCTC
>JBBQFS010000151.1:0-5786 GCA_038322255.1 Candidatus Limnocylindrales bacterium
ACCGTTGCGCTCGTCACGCGTTCGACCGATTTCTTCCGGTCCGACGACGGTGGTCGAACGTGGCCGGCGCCGTGAACGGCGGAATCGGCTGCCCATCTCGATAAGGAGCTGCGGACCCGCTGGATCCGTTCAACGCGACGCGCTACTCCGAGCTGTGTCACAGGGATGGGGTTGCCGTAAGGTCGCCGTCCGCGGCGGAGGATGAAAACGTCGGCAGCAGGGCCACGAGTTGCTCGCACTCCTCCTCGGCAAACGGGTCACCGCCAACGACCGCGAGGCGGACCGTGGTGGTGTCGTAGCGAGCCCAGATCCGCCGCCGTGGCCGCAAGAGGCTGACGGAAACCCCGCTGACGAGAAGGATGGCCCCGAGCCAGATGAAGCCCTGTCCAGGGTCGCGTTTCGCGATCAGGCCGATGTAGCTGCTTGGCCGGCGGAACTCGACCCCGATGCCGGGATCCGGGGCGAAGTAGCCGTCTCCCGTCTTGAGAACGGCGCCGAACACGATCTGCGGCCCCTCCTGGCCCTCGGTGGGCTGGCGGGCGCCGATGACCGTCAGCGCGGCGACGCCCCCTTCGCCCTTCGCCAGGAGGAGCTCCAGCGACACGTCGGTGCCCGGCACCTTGACAAGCCCTTCAGGCTTCCCGGACAGGTTCCCGTCCAGCAGGACCGAGCCCGCGTAGAGGATCAGGCCCGTCTGGTCTCGGACGACGATCTCCACCGCCGGTCCGAAGAAGTTCTCGTGGAACGCCCACCCATCGACCGAAAGCGGGTCGTTGACCGTGATCTCCTTGCGGGCGATTAGCTCGCCGCTTCGATACACAGCCAGCGTCGTCCGGTACTCGAGCGGGTTGCCCGCCGCGTCAAAACGGGCGACGAAGTCCTCGTTCTGGACGAGGACGGTCTGCGGATCATCCGGGAACCCGGTCGGCCGGCCCTCGCCGACCGGCACCTTCAGCGCCGTCTCGTAGCCAAACCGAGGCGTGACGATCCCCATGCCGAGGACGAAGAGCACGAGCGCCGCGTGGCTCGCGAGCGAGGCAAGCGGTGCGAACCGGTTCCGTTCGCCGAGGAGGTGGTTGACACCGCCGGCGGGTTCGAGCCGCACGCGGTAGCCGGCACGCCGGAGGAGGTCGGGCAGCACGGAACCGTCGACTCCGTCGAGCGGGCCGGTTCTGGCTGGGACGGAGGAGCGGAAGAACGCTCTGCCACGCTTGACGGGTGGCCTCTGGACGTCTCGCAACAGGCGTGGCAGGCGCGAGAGCGTGTTGCCGAGCAAGCTGACCGTGAACAGCCCGACCAGAAGCGTCCACCACCATGAGGTGAAGACGCGGTACAGCTCGAGGTGCTCGATGACCGATGCGAGGGGCTGGCCGTAACGCTGGGGAAGGCCTTCGATGGCCGAGGCCAGCAACGTCCGGTCGGCCAGGGTCGAAGTCCCGAACTGGATGACCAGAATCCCCGCGAGGCCGCCGACCATGATCGCGCCGAGGAGCACGTTCGCCGAGCGCACGGACGTGAAGGCGTACCAGATCCGTCGAATTGCTCGCCAGATCGCCCGCCGTGATGGGAGCGAGGCCATCGCACCAAGTCGCTCGTTCGCGGTCGCCATCGATCAGGCCAGCACCGGGCGAACGAGCCGGATCGGGACGACGAGGGCGGGAAGCGGGCCGAACCCGACGGCGACTCCAATCGCGATACGCGACCAGCGAGGCATGGTCTACACGATCCCGAAGTTGAACAGGCCGGCCAGACGGGCGAACGCACCCGTGAACACGAGGACGCCAACGCCCGCGACCAGGGTTCCGCTGACGACATCGATGATCCGCCTGCGCTCCCCCAGCCAGCCGGCGAGCCGGCGGAAGCGCCGCAGGGCGATGAGGACCGCGATGAATGGGACAGCTAGTCCAGCGGCGTAGGCGAGGAGCAGCAGCAGGCCGGCGCTCGCGGTGGGCGCCGATGCAGCCAGGGCGAGGATCGCCCCAAGCGTCGGGCCGATGCATGGAGTCCAGCCGACCGCGACGCCGGCGCCGAGCAGGAGCGGGCCTCCGGCCCCGACCGTTCCCAGCCGAGCGGGCACCATGAGCATCGGGTGACGACCGGCGATCATGAGCAAGCCCATCGCGACGACGAGGCCCCCGGTCACTTGGCGGAGGAGCGGGACCGTCGACATCAGCGCGAAGCCGACGACGCCGATCGAAGCCCAGAGGACGACGAATACCCCGAGGAACCCGAGCAGGAAGCCGACCGCGCGCCAGGTCGACGACTCGGACGCGGTTGGTGCCGATGCCGTGGCTACCCCAGACGCCCAACCAGCACCAGCCCCGCCTGCGACATAGCCGGCGTACACCGGGATGACCGGTAGGACGCACGGCGAGAGGCAGGAAATGAGCCCGGCGAGGAACGCGACGGCCAGAGTCACGGGGCAGGGCTCCCGCCGGGCGGCCATGAGGACGTAGCGGGCGGGGCCGCCGGCGATGCGTCGAGCAGGTCGGCGGCCATCGTGCGCCGCGGATCGTCCGTGGGTGCGACCTCCAGGAAGCGCTCGACGTCGCGGCGTACCTCGTCGGTCGCCGTTCCTTCGAGCCGCAAACGGGCGACTGCCCGGTACAGCAGGGCGTCAGGCTGATCCGGTGACAGCGCAAGGATGCGGTCGAAGACGGGACCCGCTGCGTCGGGCCGGTCGGCGCCGAGCAGGATCGTGCCGACGCCGAGGAGGGCGCGAACTTTGGTGCCATCGATCTCGAGGGCCGACTTGTACCGATCCGCAGCCGCGCCTGGCCGGTTCGCCGCGAGCAGCGCGTCCCCGAGGGCGATGAGCGCCTCGATGTCGCGAGGCTCGGCGCGGACGAACGCCTCGAGCTCCTCGATCGACGGGGCCGTCTGCGGCACGGTCCCGCCGGACACCTCGCGGCCGGCGAGACGCGGTCCGACAGCCACGGCAATTGGGACGGCAAGGGCGAGGACCATCGCGGCGCCGAGGACGATCGTCGGGAGCCTCGACGCGGGCAATGGCGACCGGGCGCTCCAGCGCCGGGGCGTGCCGGCGTGTTCACGGGCGCGCGCCCGACGGACCACGAGCACGGCGCCGGTCGCGACGAAGACGGCCGGCGCGAACCAGAGGGCGAGATCCGGGCCGCCGACCGGCGGATCGAGGAGGATCCAGCGGCCATAGCGGGCGACGAAGAACGCCCGCACCTCCTCGTCCGACGCCCGCGCTGCGAGCTCTTCGCGTACGAGCGCGCGCATTTGCGCAGCCGAGGTCGCCGGGGAGTCCGCGATCGAGAGGCCCTGACATGTCGGACATCGAAGCTGCGCCTCGATCGCCCGCGCCCGGTCGTCCAGGTTTCGGTCGCCCGACGAAGCCGCGGCCAGAATGACACTAAGGACGACCGAGGCGAGGGCGACGAATAGGATCGCGTCGCTGCGTGCGAGGCGGCGACCCATGACGGTCACGGAAGGATCGCCTCGATCTGCCTCTGGAGGTCGTCGGCGGTTAACGCCCCAACTTGGCGCGATCGGACGACCCCGGCGCTGTCGATGAAGAACGTCTCGGGGATGCCGAAGACGCCATAGTCGATTGCCGCTCGGCCGTCTTGATCGAGGAGGCCCGGATATGTCTGCCCGTAACGCCGCATGAAGTCGCGGGCGTTCTCGGCGCTGTCCTGATAGACGACGCCGAGGATGCGCAGGCCGCTCGCCTCGTACTTCGCAGATGCGGCGGTGAGGAGCGGTGCCTCCTCGCGACACGGGATGCACCATGACGCCCAGAAGTTCAGGACAACGGGCGAGCCGCGCAGCCCGGCGAGTGCTACATGACCGCCATCGAGCGTTTGAAGGTCAAAGGCAGGTGCCGGTCGGCCGACGATGGGGGTGTCAACCGGGGTCGCCGGGCGGCCGACGCTCACGGTCAGCAGCGCGATGAGCGCCGCTATACCGGCAAGCAGCCATGCGCCGAGGATGAGCCGCCGCGGCCGCCGTCCCGGGGTTGTCACCGGCTCAGCCGCCGGCGAGGGCTCAACCGCCGACGCCATCGAGGGCTGACTCCGATGCGACCACGGCCGCGCGGTCGCGGGTCGACCGGTCGCCGGCGCGCGCACGGCGGCCAAGCGGCCAGGCGACGAGCGCGAGCGCGCCACCGAGGGCGACGAGCCCGCCCGCGGGCCAGATCCAGGACACAAAGGGGTGCACACCGATCCGCAGCGTTGCGACGCCGGTGGCGGCGTCGAGATCGAGGAGCGTCACGTATAGGTCCTGAGTCGCTCCCGGCACGATCGAGGGCGTCGCGATTGCCTGTGTCGACGTCTGGAACACGTTGAGGGCCGGGCTGAGCTCTAGGCCCTGGACGTCACCAATCCGGAGCGTCGCCGCGATCATCATCCGGTTCGGGCCGGGGCGTTCCTCGCTTCGCAGAAATGTGACCGTCTGACCCAGCGCATCCGCCGAACCGCCGACCGGCAGGGAGATCACCGTCTCGTGTTTGCCGGTCGCGGACGCGATCACGGCGAGGGCCAGCAGGGCGACACCGATGTGGGAAATGAGCCCGCCGACGGCCCGCGTGGTCGCCCCCCTGACCCGAACCCCCGGACGGCTCGTTGGCGGATCCGCTCGGATCAGCCGTCGAGCAAGGAACCAGGCGGACTGGACGAGGGCGAACGTCCCCGCGGCGGCCGCCGCGACCGCGCCCGGTTCGGACCCGAGGACGACCAGCAGGCCAGCAACCGCGGCGGCTGAGAGCGCGCCCGGGATCAGCGATCGGCGCGTCGTGGCCGACCATTCGCCCCAGGGCATCGATGGACCGATCCCCACGAGGACGAGGAGGCCGACCGCGAGCGGACCGATGACGCGCTCGAAGTAGGGCGCCCCGACGCTCACCCGCGTGTTTGCGATCGCCTCCGCCAGGAGTGGGAAGACCGTGCCGAACAGGACGGTCGCCGCGATCGCAGCAAGCAGCAGGTTGTTCAGGAGGAACGCTCGGCCGCGAGCGCCGAGCCGGCCGCCGGCGATCGTCTCGGGGAGCCGGAGGACGAGGAGCCCGACGACACCGACGAGTACCGCGCCCAGCAGACCGACGAAGAGGGGTCCGATCGCCGAGCGCGTGAAGGCATGAACGGAGTCGAGGACGCCGCTCCTGGTGACGAGGGTGGCGAACAGGGTGAGCGCGAACGAGGCGGTGACGAGCGCGACGTTCCAGGTGAGGAGGAGCCCGCCGCGGCGGCCGACCATCGCCGAATGGAGGAACGCCGTGGCGGTGAGCCAGGGCAGGAGAGCGACATTCTCGACGGGGTCCCAGCCCCAGTAGCCGCCCCAGCCGAGGACGGCATATGACCACCATGCGCCACCGACGAGACCGAGCGTCAGGAGGACCCACGGCCCAAGTGTCCAGCGGCGGCTGAGCCGCAGCCAGCCGTCGTCGAGGCGACCGCGCACGAGCGCGTCGATCGTGAGCGCGAACGGGACGGCCAATCCGACGAAGCCGAGGTACAGCAGCGGCGGGTGGATGGCCATGAGCGGGTGGTCCTGGAGAAGCGGGTTCGGCCCCGGCCCGTCGAGCGGTACCGGCGACATGCGCTGCCAGGGGTTGCCGGGTCCGACGACGATCATGGCGAAGAAGGCGGTGAGAGCGAGGAGCACGGCCAGAGTGCCCGGCAGGCGACTCCGATCGTCCGTGTCGCGCGTGCGGGCGATGAGCAGCACCGTCATCCCTGCCAGAAGTCCTGCCCAGAACAGGATCGAGCCCTCCAGGGCTCCCCACAGCGATGCGACGGTAAAGAGCAGCGGGGTCTCGC
>JBBQFS010000152.1:0-5767 GCA_038322255.1 Candidatus Limnocylindrales bacterium
TGGACACGTATGCGACACTCCGATGCTCGCGGCCGGAGGTGAGGAAACCATCGCGCACCGCCACAATGCGGCCGGTGGTTTCCAGGCGGCGATCGGTAAGGAGGACGACCGTGAAGCTCGGTACCGGGTGGGCGGCGCTCGCCGCCATCATGTTGATCGCGGCGGGCTGTACACAGCCCGGTGGTGCGTCGAACGGCCCGACCCAGGCCGCCGCGACGGTCGCGGCGACCGGAGCGGCCGCGACGGCCGCGGCGCCAAGCCCGACGGCGGAGGCGATCACGCCCCCGACCAGCCTGATCACCGCGGGCAAGCTGGTCGACTGTGTCGACATCGAATACCCGCCGATGGAGTACTTCCCGTCGTCCGACGTTACCGACGCGAACCTGGCGATCGGGTTCGATGTCGACGGCGCCCGCGCCGTGGCGGCGAAGCTCGGCCTCGCCATCGAGATCAAGAACACGGCGTTCGACGCGCTAATCCCGGACCTGGGTGCCGGACGCTGCGACATCGTCTGGTCCGCGCTCTACGTCGACCCTGACCGGCTGAAGGTTGCCGATGCCGTGCCCTACATGGCGACGGGCCACGTGGTCATGGTCCCGGCGGGTAACGCGAAGGCCATCCATACGGTCGACGACCTCTGCGGCAAGACGATCTCGATCCAGAGCGGCGGCGTCGTCGAGAAGGCCTCGGCTGCCGCGAACAAGGCCTGCACGGACGGCGGCAAGCCGGCGATCACGGTCCAGGGCTACAAGCTCGTCTCCGATGAGCTGCAGCAGATCGTCATCGGCCGGGTCGACGCGGTCTGGGAGACCGACACGGCGGTGTCCGATTGGCTGCTGAAGAATCCCGGTAAGTACGAGGTCTCGTTCGCGTTCCCGCGCGACAAGAACTACGGCGTCTACTACGGCAAGGGCAAGACCGACCTGGGGACGGCGCTCACCGCGGCCCTGAAGGCCATCAAGGCCGACGGCTCCCTCGTCGCGATCGCGGCGAAGTACCAGATGGACGCGGGGACGCTGGAAGCGATCAAGTAGCGAGGGCTCGGCCCTCCAATTCGGGCCCGGTTCGCAGTTTTCGGCGCGAATCGGGCCCCCGTTCCACCGAGCGAGGAGCGACGTGGACTTCCATCTCGAGGTCTTTTTCGAGGCGCTCACGTCGCGCGCCCTGCGCGAGGGCGTGGTCATCACGATCACGCTCACTGCGGTCGCGTTCGTCGCGGGCCTGGCGATCGGTCTTGGCGTCGCGCTCCTGCGCGGCAGCCGCTTCGCCATCCTGCGCGCTCTGGGGTGGGGCTACATCTGGATCTTCCGGGCGATTCCGACGATCGTCCTGCTCTTCTTCGTGTGGTACGCCCTGCCCCAGCTCGTTCCCCCACTCCGAGGGCCGGGCTTCCAGCCGTTCATGGCCGCAGCGTTGGCACTTTCCGTGAACGAGGCGGCCTACGCCGCCGAGATCATTCGGGGCGGGCTGCTGTCCATCGACGACGGCCAGCGGCTGGCCGCGCGGGCCCTGGGCATGCCACCGATGGCGGTCTTCCGCCGGATCATGGCGCCGCAGCTGGTTCGGGTGATCATCCCGCCGATCTCGAACGACTTCATCACCCTCCTCAAGATCACGAGCCTCGCCTACGTGGTCTCACTGCGCGAGATCATGACCCAGACCCAGACCCAGATCGCGACCTCCTTTCGCTACGCCGAGTGGTACAGCGCCGCGGCGGTCTACTACCTCGTGCTCGTCAGCATCTTCATGGTCGTCCAGGCTTGGTTCGAGCGGCGCTACGTGTGGACGTCGCAGGGACGAGCGGCACCGGGGCGGTCGCTCGGCGTCCTGCGCGGGTTCGGCGCGCGATGAGCGGCACGGCTCCGCAGCCCGGCGTCGGCCCGGGCGGGGGCCCGGCGTCGCAGCCGGACACGGCAGCCATGACGGGCGCAACCTCGCAGCCGCTCGCGACGCACGCCGCGGCCGGCGGCCACATCCTCGACGCCGACGTCATCGCCGAGCTGCACGCGGGCACGGCCATCGGGTTCGTGCTCGAGGCCGTCGAGGTCCACAAGCATTACGGCAGCAACGAGGTGCTGCGAGGCGTGTCGTTCGGCATCCATCGCGGCGAGGTCAAGGCGATCCTCGGACCATCGGGCTCGGGCAAGAGCACGCTCCTGCGCTGCCTGGCGCTGCTCGAGCCGATCGAGGCGGGCGAGATCCGGCTCGAAGGTGCGCGCCTGGGCGTTCGCGAGTCGGGCAATCGGTTCGTGGGGCTGCCGGAGTCGGCGCTTGCCCGTCAGCGGACCGACATCGGGATGGTCTTCCAGCGCTTCAACCTGTTTCCGCACCTGACGGCGCTCGGGAACGTGATGATCGGCCTGACCGAGGTTCGCCGCACGCCCAAGGACGAGGCGAAGGGGGTCGCCGAGACGATGCTCGAGCGCGTCGGCCTGGGCCACCGTCGCGACTTCTTCCCGGCCGAGCTGTCGGGTGGCCAGCAGCAGCGTGTCGCGATCGCGCGGGCGCTGGTGATGAAGCCGAAGGTGATGCTGTTCGACGAGCCGACCTCGGCGCTTGATCCCGAGCTCGTGGGCGAGGTGCTCGGCGTCATGGAGGAGCTGGCCCGCGATGGGATGACGATGGTCGTGGTGACCCACGAGGTCGGCTTCGCCAAGGGCGTCGCGAGCCGCGTCCTGATGATGGACGAGGGCCAGATCATCGAGGATGGCGAGCCGCAGGCTTTCTTCGCGAACCCGCGCCACGAACGGACGAGGAAGTTCCTCGAGGCGGTCCGGTAGGGCTGGGTGGCCGCGCCGGTGAGGGCTACCCGGCGGGAGCGTGCGCCTTGGCGACGTCGCCGATCATCTCGGCGAGCTCCTTCGGCCGCGACCACATCGGCCAATGGCTCGTGGGCAGGTCGATCCAGGTCGCGTTGCGCAGCTCCGGCACGCCGGCGAGCCAGGCGTAGCCCTCGGTCACCGCGGCCTTGTACTCGTCCGACGAGTAGCCGGTGCAGATGAGCGTGCTCGGGATGTCGCGCCTGGCTTCGTTCGTCAGCTCGGCCCCCTGGCGCAGGACGCCGCCTGGAACGGGGACGGCGCGGCGCCGGAACGTCTCGAGCTGCTCCTTGCTGAGCCCCGTGAGGTTCTCTTCCTGCGACACCGACGGCCAGTCGAGCGGCTTCTCGACGCCCTCGAACTCGGGATCGAGGGCGCCCTTGCCCGGCGCAGTATCGACGTAGACCATCGCCGCGATCTGCTCGGGCACGCGGTCGCTCGCGGCGTAGCCGGAGAAGCCGCTCGCACTGTGGACGGCGAGCACGACCGGTGCGCCGGCGGCGTCGGCGGCCGCGGTGATCGCGTCGACGATCGCCTGGACATGGTCGGCAAACTTGACCGAGGAGCGATCGGCGTCGGCCGACTCGAGGCCGGGCAGGGTGAGCGCGATCACGTCGTGGCCGTCTGCACGCAAGATCGAGGCGACCTCGTCCCAGGCCCATGCGCCGAGCCAGAACCCGGGAACCAGGATGATCGGCGCGCTCTTCACGGCTCGGTCGCGGTTCTGAGAGCGAACAGCGCGAGGAGCTCATAGGCGACGTTCGCGGCCGCCAGCGCAGTGAGCTCGGCGTGGTCGTACGGCGGCGCGACTTCGACGACGTCACCGCCGACGATGGGCAGCCCGGCCATGCCGCGCAGGATCAGCAACAGCTCGCGAGTCGAGAGCCCGCCCGGCTCGGGCGTACCCGTCCCCGGCGCGTGCGCCGGGTCGAGGACGTCGATGTCGATGCTGACATAGACGGGCGAATCCCCGACCCTCGCCTTGATCCGCTCGACTGCCGCGTCCACTCCGGCCCGCGCGACGTCGACCGTCGAGACGATCTCGAAGCCCATCCGGGCGTCGTCGATGAGGTCCTGCTTGCCGAAGATCGGCCCGCGGATCCCGACATGGGCCGAGCGGCGCTCGACCAGGAGCCCTTCCTCGAACGCCCGCCGAAACGGCGTGCCATGCGTGTAGGCCGCGCCGAAGTACGTGTCCCACGTGTCGAGATGGGCATCGAAGTGGACCAGGGCGATCGGGCCATGGCGCTCGCAGGCGATTCGCAGGAGCGGTAGCGCGATGGTGTGGTCACCGCCGAGGGCGAGGAGGTAGTCGGCGCGCTCGAGCGTCTGACGCCCGCCGGATTCGATGGTGGCGATGGCCTCGGCGATGTCGAACGGGTTCGGCGCGAGGTCGCCGGCGTCGGCAACCTGGTGGACGAGCCACGGCTCGACATCGAGGCTTTGGTGGTAGGCGCGCAGGAGCTTGGAGGCGGCGCGGATGGCCGCCGGGCCGAAGCGCGCGCCTGGCCGGTACGAGACGCCGCTATCGAACGGGATGCCCAGGACCGCGACGCGCGCGCGCTCGACGTCATCGAGCCGCGGCAGCCGGGCGAACGTGTCCGGCCCGACGTAGCGAGGCCGGATGCGGCCGTCGGGCGCGCCGATCGGATCCATCGGCGGAACCATAACCCGATACGCGTTCCAGGACCGATCGCCGCTCGCGTCCGCGAGGCTCGCGGTAGGCTACGCGGGCGGGAGCGAGCCAAGTGCCGTTCCACTCAGCTCTAAGCGAGGACCGATGACGAGACGATCAGAATTCGAACGGGCCCGGCGAGTCGCCGAGAACGAGCGCATCGTCGAGATCGAGCGCGCCTGGCGGGGCAGCATCCCGGCCGACGTCGCGGCCCGGTTCGACGCCCAGGTCAAGGAAGCGCGCGCCCGGGGCCCACGCCCGCCTCAGCCCGACATGCCCCCGGGCACGGCGCCACGCCCGCCCCGGCCCGGCCACGAGCCGAAGCCGCCCAAGGCCGAAGAGCGCCCGCGGCGCGGACGCTAGCCGGTGCGACGCCGGAAGGTCACCTATCCCCCGCCCAAGACTGCGACATCGGGCGGCGGCGCCAATCCTGGTGCCGACGCTCGCGCCGCCGCCGCGGCCAGCCGGTCGGTGACGATCAATCTCGACGCGATGAAGGGCAGCCAGCACGTTCAGCAAGGTGGCAAGGTCCAGATCGCGAGCGGGCTCTACGCGGGTGAGCTCGCGATCGTTGAATCGGTCGTCGGTGGCGTGATCCCCGCGGCCGTTGTCCGGACCGAGGCCGGTCGAACGCGCCGGATCAGGACCGTCGACCTGGTCCCCTACTCCGGCGGCGGCTCGGCGCCCGGCGCCTCGGCTGCTGGAGGATCAACCGAAGGCGCGAGCGACACCTAGCCGACGCGGAAGCCGATCAGCCGAGGAACCAGAACGGGCCCGTCAAACCGACGCGCTCGAGGATCGCCTGGTTCTGCTCGCGGGTGTGCGGTCGCCACTCCGGCGAGATTCGATCGCCCCACCAGGCATTCGCAAGCTCGGCGAGCTGCCGGGCGGGCACGCTCGCGCCCGGCTCGCGTCCATCGAGCCAGGCCGTGATGTGGGCTTCCGACCGGAAGAGCAGCATCGTGCTTCAGGTGAACCCGATGTTGTCCCACCACTCGGCGGCCGGCACCAGCACGTGGAACACCGGCGTTTTGTCCTGCGGGAGCCCGTCGCGCACCTCGACCGTCATCGGCTCTGCGCAGTCCGGGCAGGTGGCGTGGATCACGCTGTCCACGCCCATGGCCGCCCCGATCCCGAAGGCGTCCCAGCCGCAGTTCGCGAACCACGACCGCCCGGCCGCCTCGACACGGAACGGCGTCGGCCGGGCGGCGAACGGGTTGAGCATCACGATCGAGCCGCCGCCGTCCAGGACCAGCGCGTGAGCATCGTGGAG
>JBBQFS010000153.1:0-5731 GCA_038322255.1 Candidatus Limnocylindrales bacterium
CGCGGGGTCGTACGGCGTGGCCCTTGCGACGCTCGCGTCGGGTAGCTGGACCTTCAGGGGCCAGTCGGCAAGGCTCCGAACGCGACGGGCGCCGAACAGCTCCTTGCCCTCCCAGCCGATGGCACGAATGGCGGGGCGGACGTCGTCGGCCCGCACGAAGCCGAGGCGGTCGGGGTGCGCGGTGAGGTCGGCCGTGAGGTGGGCCGCGTCCGGTGCGACGCGGATCCGGTCCGATGCCGCGCGGTCGGCAGATGGCGCGCCCAGCGGCTCGAGGATCGCGTCCCGGTCCGCCGAGGTCACCTCGATGGCCGCGTAGCGCCGGCTCGTGCCGGCGAGGACGTCGCCGGCCTCGGCGATTCCGGTTGATGTCCAGCCCGACCGGAAACCAACGGCCGGCACGATGGCGACGTCGCCGACGCCAGGGGTCGGCCCCGGTGGCGCGGACCCGGCGGGGCTTGAGGAGGGCTCGGGGCTGAGCACGGGCGCCGAGGGCGCCGGCGCCGTCGGCGCCTCGGGTGTCGACGGGATCGACGCGTCGCCCGCGGCCGAGGCTGGCAACTGCGTCGCCGCCGGACCCGTGTGGAGCCACGTGCCCGACGTCGCGAGCACCACGGCCGTGAGGATGACGCCCAGCGCGACGACGATCGGCCTGCGAGCGCTCGAACCGGCAATCACCGGCAGGATCGTATTCGACCGGTGAGGGTGATAAGGAGACGCCCCGTTCGGGCGGGCGAACGGGGCGTCGGATGGATGCGAAGGTGGCGGACCCGACCGGATTCGAACCGGCGATCTCCAGCGTGACAGGCTGGCATGTTGGGCCGCTACACCACGGGTCCGAGCGACGAAGGCGGAGGATACCAGACTGTTCCGCGCTATCCTCGCGGGCCACATGGCCATCATCGACCTCCGCTCCGACACCGTCACGAAGCCGACTCCCGAGATGCGCCGGGCCATGGCCGCCGCCAAGGTTGGCGACGACGTCTTCCGCGACGACCCCACCGTCATTGCGCTCGAGGAACGGGCCGCCGAGCTCCTCGGCAAGGAAGCCGGGCTCTTCGTGTCCTCGGGCGCGATGGGCAACCTCGTGGCCCAGATCGCCCACGTCGCTCGCGGCCAGGAGATCATTGCCGGCGAGCAGAGCCACATCGTCGTGGACGAGGCCGCGAGCCACGCGGTCGTCGTCGGCGCGTCCGTTCGCGTCGTCCGCGAGCAGCCCGACGGGACGCTCGATCCCGCCGAGGTCCGAGCGGCCTTCCGAGATCCGGGCGATGTCCATGAGCCGATCACCGGGCTTGTCGCGATCGAGAACGCCAGTGCCCACACGATGAACCAGCCGCTCTCGGTGGCCTACACGCGCGCGATCGCCGAGGTCGCCCACGACGGCGGTGTGCCCCTCCATGTCGATGGGGCGCGGTTCTGGAACTCCGTGGTTGCCCTCGGGGCTCGCCCGACCGATCTCGCCGGCCCCGCCGACAGCGTGACCTTCTGCCTGTCGAAGGGGCTCGCCTGCCCCATCGGGAGCGTCGTCGTCGGGACGCGCGACTTCATCTGGCGGGCGCGGCGGGCGCGGAAGCTCCTGGGTGGCGGGATGCGGCAGGTGGGGGTGATTGCCGCGCCGGGCCTGCTCGCGCTTCGGGACGGCCCGGCCGGCATGATCGACCGCCTGTTCGAGGATCACGCCAATGCGCGCGTCCTGGCTGAGGCCCTCGCAGGAATGGACGGCATCGTCTCGCCAGGCGACATCGCGCAGCCGAAACCGGGGCGCCTGGATCCTGCGCGGGTCACCACGAACTTCGTCGTGTTCAAGGTCGACCGCGATCGGGCCGCGTTCATCGACGCGCTCGCCCGGCGGCGCGTGCTTGTCGTGGCCTATCCCCACGGCCAGGTTCGGGCTGTCACGCACTACGGCGTCGAGCGGGCCGACATCGAGCTGGCGATTGCCGCGTTCCGCGAGGCCCTCGCCGAGACCTCGGCCGCCCCGACCGAGCCGCCCGCCACACCTGCCCCGCCCGCCGGCCGGCTCGCCGGCGTGGCCGCCTGATCGCGCCGCCAGAGCCGGTGCCGGACCGCGCCTTCGGCGGCATCGAGCTCACCCGCGCCGCATCGGCGGCGGTGCCCGGCCCCCTCGACGATCGCCTGTACGACCTCGTCGAATCTCACTTCCGGCGCGTGGTCGAAGCCGACCCGACCTACGCGACCCATCTCGGCATCCACGCCTGGGACGACCGGCTCGCTGACCCGTCGCGGGAGCACGTCCTGGCTGACATCGCTTCCGACAAGGCACACCTCGCGGCGATGGAGGCGCTCGATCCCGCCGGCCTGTCCGCGGAGGCGAGATTCGAACGTGGCCTCGAGCTGCACCACGTGCGGCTCGCGGTCTACCGGGCCGACACGATCCGGCTATGGGAGCGGCGCTCAACCGGCGCGTCTGCCCTCGGGGACTCGCTTTTCCCACTCTTCACGCGCGACTTCGCGCCCCTGGCGGAGCGCCTGTCCGCGGTTGCCGGCCGCCTGGAGGCCGCGCCTCGCTTCCTGGCCGGCTACCGGACGCGGGCCGTGGTGCCCCAAGTGGCGCCGTGGCTCCACATCGAGCTCAACGCCAGCGCCAACCTGCCGCGCTTCCTCGACGAGATCGTCGCAGCGGCGGAGGCGTCGGGCGTCCACGTCCCGGCGGCCGAAGGCCGGCGGCTCGTTCGGGCGGTGGCGACGGCGAAGACCGCGATCGAGGACCAGGTCGAGTGGATCCACGAGCTGCTGCCCGGCGCCACGTCCACCTGGCCGCTCGGCCGCGAGCGCTACGGCGAGCTGCTCGCACTCCGTGCCTTCGACGGCCTCGACGCCGACGCGATCCTCGAGATCGGCTGGCAGCAGCTAGAGCGCAACCACGCTGATCGGGCCGACGCCGCCCACGAGATCGACCCGACTGCGACCGAGACCGAGGTCGTCGAGCGGGTCAAGGACGACCACCCCGAGACCTTCGAGCAGGCCCTCGAGGAGTACGGCGTGGCGATGCGGCGCGCACGCCGACACCTGATCGAGCGGGAGATCGTGACAATCCCGACAGACGAGCGTGTCGAGGTCATCGCGACCCCGCCGTATCTCCGCGGCGTGATGCCCTTCGCGGCATATTTCGAGCCGGCGCGCTGGGATCCGTCGCCAGTTGGCATCTACGTGGTGACGCCGTCGGTCGACGGCGACCCCGGCGCGATGCGCGAGCACTACCGGGCCTCGATCAGCAACACCAGCATCCACGAGGCGTATCCGGGGCACCATCTGCAGCTCGCCATGGCCGCCCGGCACCCGTCCCTGACGCGGGCCCAGGTCGAGGCCCCGGAGTTCGTCGAGGGCTGGGGCATGTACAGCGAGCAGATGATGCGCGAACAGCGCTTCGACGACGGGCCGGCGTTCCGCGTCGCCCTCGCGACCGACGCGATCTGGCGGGCCGCACGGATCGTGCTCGACGTCCGGATGCACCGCGGCGAGGTCTCGATCGAGGAGGCCGCCGCGTTCCTCACCGAGCAGACAGGCTTCGAGAGCCCCAACGCCATGGCCGAGGCGAGACGCTACACGTACACGCCGACCTACAACCTGTCGTACCTGCTCGGCAAGGTCCTGCTCCTGGGGCTGCGCGAGGAGGAGGAGCGCCGGCTCGGGTCCGCCTTCTCGCTGCGGGTTTTCCACGACGCGCTGCTGCGCCACGGCTCCCTACCCGTCAGCTTCCATCGCCGGGCGCTCCACGGCGAGGCCGTCTCACCTGCCGGGGGCGGTCGGGCTTCGGGCGGCGCTCCGGCATCGTCGTCGGACGCCGCGTAGCCCGGGTGCTCGTCATCCCCGCGATCGACGTCGAGAAGGGCCGATCGAGAGTCGTGTTCTGGCCCGGGGTCTCGACCGGGATCGGCGCGCCGACAGACCGGCCCGAACGGGTCGCCGAGCACTTCGTGAGCCTTGGTGCGCCGCTCATCCACATCGTCGACTTCGACGGCGCCCGCCAGGGCGCGCCGGTCAACACCGACGCCATCGGGGCGATCGCCTCCCGGGTGGCCACGCCGCTGCAGCTCGCCGGGGGCCTCGATTCGCCCGAGGCCATTCGCGTCGCCTTTGCCGCCGGCGCCACGCGCATCGTGACCACGCTGGCGGTCGCAGACGATGCCGCCCTTCTCCGTGGCTGCCTCGAGGTCGCGGGCGACTGGCTCGCGGTCGGGCTCGACGCGCGCGCGGAGCGGCTGGCCGCCTTCCGATGGCACCGCGCCGCGCCGCCGACCCTCCAGGAGCTGCTCTCCGAGCTGGCCGGCCGCGGCGTGCGCCGGTTCGTGCTGGCTCACGCCACCGGCGAGACCGAGGTCGCCGAGATCGCCTCGATCGCCCGGACGGTCGACGCCGACCTCCTGGTCGCGGGCGGTGTCTCGGACCTCGATGGGCTGCGGCGCGTGCGCGACACGGGCGCAGCGGGCATCATCCTCGGCGAGGCGCTCCTGTCCGGGGCGATCGACTACCAGACCGCCCGAGAGACTGCCGCATGAGCTCGCCCCGTCGTCGGTCCCGCCGCGTTCCTCCGAAGGCGCGCGGGCCGCAGCCGCCGTCCCCGCCTGGTTCCGAGTCCGGCCCCGCTGCGCTCGGCGCGCCTGGGGGGGCCGGTCAGGCGGGCTCGGCGGGAGGCCGCCCGGCTTCACGTGCCGCGAACCGGGCCGCCAAGCGGACGACCGGCGTGCGCCCGAAAACGTCGGCCCGCGGCCGTCCCGGCGGGCGCTCAACTGGTCGTTCGAACACCGGGCTCATCGCCCTGGCCATCGGCGCGGTCGTGATCGCCGTGGCCGTGCTACTGATCGGCAATCCATTCGGCAACCCGGCGGCCAGCCCAGGCCTCGGTCCCACCCAGGCCGCCGTGCAGAGCCACGGCGACGCCACCTGCCCGAAGAGCCCGCCCGCCTCGCTGGCCGCGGGTGACGTGCGCACCGTCACGATCGTGACGCCAAAGGGCACGATCGTCATGAAGATCGACGGCGCCCTGGCGCCGATCGCGACCGGCAACTTCATCGCCCTCGCCAGCTGCCACTTCTTCGACGGCATCGTGTTCCATCGACTCGTCCCGGGCTTTGTCATCCAGGGCGGCGACCCGGCCGGGACGGGTGGCGGGGGCCCCGGCTATGCCATCAAGGACGACCCCGTCACGGGCACCTATCGTCGCGGGACGGTCGCGATGGCGCGGACACAGGCGGCCGACAGCCAGGGCTCCCAGTTCTTCATTGTCCTCTCGGACGACGCCGCAACCTCGTTGAAGGGCGCCCAGTTCGGCTATGCGATCCTCGGCGAGGTCACCTCGGGCATGGACGTCGTCGATGCGATCGCGGCCATGCCCAACAGCGGGGCACCCAATAACGCCGCCCTGCAGCCGGTCGCGATGACGAAGGTGACCGTCTCGACAGCGATCAGCCCGACAGCCTCGACCGTCGCCCCGACCGCGTCGCCGGCCGCATCCTCGGCCGCACCGGCAACAACGCCCGCGACCACCCCCTGAACGACGAGGAGGAGCCCATGACCCGCGCCACGATTGCCACCGAGCTCGGCACGATCGAGGTCGACCTGTTTACCAAGGCGGCCCCGAAGACCACCCAGAACTTCGTCGACCTCGCGAAGAAGGGCTTCTTCGACGACGTCATCTTTCACCGGGTCATCCCCGGCTTCGTCATCCAGGGCGGCGACGGGCAGTACGGGAAGAAGGCGAGCCTCGATG
>JBBQFS010000154.1:0-5711 GCA_038322255.1 Candidatus Limnocylindrales bacterium
CGTGGTGAGGTCCTGGACGGCCTTGTCCATCTTGGCCTTGTCTTTCGTGGCCACACCGGTGGTGTAGTCGACGAAGAAGCCGTTATGGGCGCTCCAGATCTTGTTGAAGGCGTCCTTTGCAGCAGCGCCATAGGCTGCGCCGATCATGGCGCCGATGTCGGTGCCGTTGGTGTTGAGCAGTGCGCCGTAGGCGCTGAACTCGTCCTTGCGGCCGCCAAGCGCGGCGCCGGTGGCCTTGCTGGCCAGGATGATGTGTTCGCCGAGGGCGAGGTCGAGCTTCGTTCGAAGGTCGGCAGCGGCGCTGTCGGTCATGGGGGCGGCCGAGCCGGGCGCGTTCGACGGAGCCGTCGACATCGCGTGGTCGGTCATGGCGGGCGCGGATGTCGCTGCGGCGCCGGTCGGCGCAGTCGTGGCACGCGCGCCACTGCAGCCGGCGATGACGACGGCCGTCAATATGGCAGCAGTCAGCGGCCATGAACGGAACTTCACGGGGGGACCTCCTGGGGTCATGACCGGCACCTTGGTGTGCGGGCGTCACTGGCTCTACGGCGCCGGGGGGTGCACGGATGCTTCCCGGAGCCGGAGTTAGACTTTTGCAACATCCGGCCCGGCGCATGGAGGGGACCACGGCGTGATCGAGCAGGGCACCGCTCTGGCGTCGCAGACCACGCTCCCAGCGTTCGTCCCGAAGGTCGACCGCCTGCGGCCGACCTACGGCTTCGAGGATGTCTCGCTGGCGCCTGGCATCGAGACGATCGAGCCGAACGACGTCGAGCTGGGCCAGACCTTCTGCGGCCTCGAGCTGGCGATCCCGATCCTCGCCGCCGCGATGGACGCCGTCGTCGATCCGGCCTTCGCCGGGGCGCTGGGCCGACTCGGCGGGCTGGCGGTCCTGAACCTCGAGGGCGTCCAGGCCCGCTACGAGGACCCGGCCGGGGTCTTGGAGCGGATCGCGACGGCCTCCGACGCCGAGGTCCAGGCCGTCCTCTCCGACGCCTATGCGGCGCCCGTCCGGGAGGACCTCGTCGCGCTGCGGATCGAAGAGATCCGCGCGACCGGCTCGAAGGTCGCCGTCGCCGCGACGCCCGCCGCAGCCCGGCGCTGGGGCCCCTTCTCCGCCGAACATGGCGCCGACCTGTTCCTCGTCCAGTCGCAAGTCAGCTCCGCACGGCACCTCGCCACGGGCTACGACCCGCTGTCGCTCGCCGATTTCACCCGCTTCATGCCGATCCCGGTGGCGGTCGGGAACACGACCAACGCCGAGGCGGCGTATCGCCTGATGGAGCAGGGCGCGGCCGCGGTCTTCGTTGGTGTCGGCCCCGGGGCCGCCTGCACGACGCGTGAGGTCCTCGGGATCGGCGTGCCGCAGGTCACCGCGATTGCCGATGTCGCCGCGGCGCGCGACGCGTACCTGCACGAGGCCGGCCGGTACGTGCCGATCGTGGCCGACGGCGGGATGCGCCGCGGCGGCGAGCTGGCGAAGGCGATCGCGGCGGGCGCCGACGCACTGATGCTCGGGTCGCCGCTTGCCCGCGCCGCCGAGGCGCCGGGGCGAGGCGTGAACTGGGGCATGGCGGCGCCATCGCCGGTGCTCCCGCGCGGGACCCGGATCAAGGTCGGCATGGTCGGCTCGCTCGAGAAGCTCCTGTTCGGCCCGGCGACGGTCAGCGACGGCTCGCAGAACCTCGTCGGAGCACTTCGGCAGTCCATGGCTGCACTCGGGGCGCGGACGCTGCGGGACCTCCAGGCGGCCGAGCTCGTCTTCGCCCCGGCCATCGCGACGGAGGGCAAGTCCTGGCAGGTCCGAGGCCGCTGACGGACGAGCTGGGCGAGCAGCTCGCCGGCTGGGGCAAGGTCGCCAGGCTCCAGACCCTCGGTCGGACATCCGGCCGCTCCGTCGAGGTCGCCCTCGGTTACGTCGAGGAGGCCGATGGCAGCCTGCTCGTTGCCGGGATGCAGGAGGCCCACTGGGCGCGCAATCTCGAGGTGGATCCTCGCTGTCGGGTCACGCTGGGCGGGTCGAGCTGGCCGGCTCGGGCCGAGCAGCTGAGCGGCCCCGAGGCGCATCGCGCGGTGCGCGACCTGATCCTCAAGTACGGCACCCCGGCGGAGCGGCTTGGGGCTGGGCCGGTCTTCCGGCTAAGGCTCGCGAGCCGCGGTCCCGACGAGGCCCGGGCGCGGGACTAGGGCGTCGCGGTCCATGCGGTGCCCTCGAGGATCGGGCCCCCCGAGCCGTTGCACGGGGGGAGGTCGCCCTCGTCCGGGAATGAGGTCCCGGTCACGGCCAGCTCCGCGCCGCTGAGGACGATCTCGAGCGTGAGCGGGAACGCGGGCTGGGCCGCGCACCAGTTGGCGAGGCGAACGTTGCTGGTGTAGGCAGTGCCGGCGACGAGGTCGATCCGGCCAGGGCCAGACGACGGCGCGCCGACGAGCGCCGCGTCGGTGGCGTCTCGCAGGCCCAGCGCCGGGAAGGCATCGATCGAGCAGGCCACGGCGGACACCAGGACCACCTCGGTGATGCGCGAGCCCGCGGCGCCCTCCACCAGCCCGTGGGACGCCTTGAGGTCTGCCGGCGCGCACGCCGTGCCAGCGGTCGCGGTGGCGGCGGGAATCGGGCTCGGCGTGATCGGCGGCTCCGTTGGCGGAAGCGTCGCGGTCGCGGTCGGCGATGGTGTCGGCGCGGCTGTCGGCGCGGTCGATGCCGCCGCGGGTGCGCAGCCGAGCACGGCCGTGGCAAGCAGCACGACAGCGATCAGCCTGGCTGGGAATGAGGCGGCAACGCGCGCCCGGAGGCGCTCCCGTCGGTTGTCCATGATCACCGGAGAATAGCCGTGGGTCACCCGGGCTGCCGTCACCCGATCGACCGGCTGCCATGAGCCGATCGTTCGCCCGACGCTGCCGGGTACACTGCCCGAAAGCGTTGCGGGAGGCGGATTGGCCGAGGCGGAGCTGGCGTCGGAGACGCGAAAGCGCGGCAAGACGGTCCACGGAGAACCCGCGAACGCCGGCCATCGCGTCCTCGCCCCCGACGACGCCGAGGTCGAGGCGTATCTCGAGACGGCCCTCCACGCGCCCGGCCCGGATCGCGCCGCCGGCGATCGACCGGCTGGCGGCGCGCACGGCGTCGTGGTCGTCCTCGACTTCGGGAGCCAGTTCGCGCAGCTCATAGCGCGCCGGGTTCGCGAGCTACACGTCTACTCCGAGCTCCTGCCGCACGATACGCCGCTCGTCGAGCTCGAGCGCCGCGGCGCGAGCGCCGTGATCCTCTCGGGCGGGCCGAACTCCGTGTACGACGCCGACGCCCCCAAGCCGGACCCCGCGATCTGGAGCGGGCGCCTGCCCGTCCTGGGCATCTGCTACGGCGCCCAGCTCATGGCCAGCGAGCTCGGCGGCTCCGTCCAGCCGACCCCGATGCGGGAGTACGGCCCGGCCACCGTCACGATCGGCAGCGATGATGGCCTGTTCACGGGGCTCGATCGCACCCAGCCCGTCTGGATGAGCCACGGCGACACCATCACGGCCCTGCCCGAAGGCTTCGAGGCCACCGCCCAGACGGACTCGACCCCCTATGCCGGTCTCGCCGATCCGTCGCGACACCTGTACGGCATTCAGTTCCACCCCGAGGTCGCGCACACGCCGCATGGCCGGGACGTCCTCCGCAACTTCGTGGTCGGGCTCGCGGGGGTGACCCCCGATTGGACGCCGGCGAGCTTCATCGACTCGACCGTCGCCGAGATCCGGGCCCGCGTCGACGACCACGCTCGGGCGGTCGGGACGGACGGGAAGGTCATCTGTGCGCTGTCGGGCGGGGTCGATTCCGCGGTCGCGGCAGCGCTCGTCCATCGGGCGGTGGGCGACCGGCTGACGTGCATCTACGTCGACCACGGGCTGATGCGGAAGCGCGAATCGGAGCTCCTGCGCGTGACCTTCGAGCAGAACCTCGGCATGAATTTGGTGATGATCGATGCCCGGGAGCGGTTCGTGGCCCGCCTGGCCGGCGTCATCGACCCGGAGCTTAAGCGGCGGATCATTGGCGACGAGTTCATCCGCGTCTTCGAGGAGGAGGCCGAGAAGCTCGGCCAGATCGACTTCCTGACCCAGGGCACGCTCTACCCCGACGTCATCGAGAGTGCGACCTCCGAATCGAAGGCCGCCCAGAAGATCAAGACGCACCACAACGTCGGCGGCCTGCCGGCCGACCTGCGCTTCAAGCTGATCGAGCCGCTGCGCTACCTATTCAAGGACGAGGTCCGCGCCGTTGGCCTGGAGCTGGGCCTGCCCGAGCAGATGGTCCACCGCCAGCCCTTCCCCGGCCCGGGCCTCGCAATCCGGATCATCGGCGAGGTCACCGCGGAGCGGCTCGACACGCTACGGGAGACAGACTGGATCGTGATCGACGAGATCAAGGCTGCCGGCCTGTACCGCCACGTCTGGCAATCGTTCGCGATTCTCACCCCCGTGCGGAGCGTGGGCGTGATGGGGGATGGTCGGACGTACGCGAACGTGGTAGCAATTCGCGCAGTGACCTCCGAAGATGGCATGACCGCCGATTGGGCGAAGCTGCCGTACGAGGTCCTGGCGAAGATCAGCAGCCGAATCGTGAACGAGGTCCCGGGGGTCAATCGCGTTGTATACGACATCTCGTCCAAGCCACCCGCCACGATCGAGTGGGAGTAGCGACCCTGCGATGGCCATCGCACTCGGAGGTCCCGCGTCATGAGCCCGGCCCGAAAGAAGCCCAGCGGCGAGACGGTCACGTGCCCGTGGTGCTCCGCGACGGTGCCCGTCGAGGCGGCGACCTGCCCGTCGTGCGGCGCGTCGCTGCACGACGCGGTCGAGGGCGAGGTCCTCGGCGTGACCCAGATCGACCCGATGGCAGTCGCGCGCATCAAGCGCGTCAAACCCGGCCGGATAACGGCGTGGCTGACCGGTGACGCCTCAGCCGACGAGGAGTCGGGCGGCAAGGTAGAGCCCCCGACCGAGGAGGTCAGGCGCGAGATGCTCCGCCTCCGGCTCGCCGCGATCGACGCGGAGATCGAGGCGAAGGCCACCCAGGCCGCGGCCACGCGCGACCTGCCGCTCGACGACCTCCCGGAGCCCAGGTCCGGCTGAACGCGATGGCCGAGCGCCTGCCCGCGCCAGGGCCATCGTTCCTGCGCGAGCAGGAGCTTCACGTCGGCGAGCGACGGTTCGTCGTCGGCATGAGCCGCCCGTCGATCCCAACCGAGGATTGGTGGACGGCCGTCCTGTGGGTCGCCGGCGAGGACGGCCTCGCAACCTTCGTCGAGCTCGCGCCCGCCGCCGGCCCACCGCCGGAGCCGCCCCTGACACGCCTCGGTCCGGCCCTCGCCGGCGGCCTGTCGGGGATGATCCTCGAGGATGCGGGCCGGCTGCAGATCCGCCTCGGGCTCATCGCCCCGCCCGACGACCCCGAGCGACCGTGGCGCTGCCCGGCAGTCCTCCGTGCGGCATTCCGGTGGGAGCCGGCGAGGGCGGCCGCGATGCGCCCGAACGAGATTGCCTCGGACGTGCTCACCGCGTTCCGGCGGGCGATCGAGGGCTTCGGGCGTCACTAGTCCAGCCTCGGCCCCAAACCCGGTCGGCGGTGGGCCGCGGCTATGCTCCGCGGGTGGGCCGGAGCAGCTGGGCGGCGTCGATGCGGTCCGCGCTCGCGGCGACGCTTGGGCATCCGCGATGGTGGGCGCTGGCGC
>JBBQFS010000155.1:0-5689 GCA_038322255.1 Candidatus Limnocylindrales bacterium
GTTGGACGAGCGATCGGGCTCGAGCTTCGAGCCGTCGGCGTGAACGTGAACTACGCACCGGTGCTCGACCTGGCCACGAACCCAGGCAACGTCGCCCAGGGAATCCGATCGTTTGGCGACGACCCGGCGACGGTCGCGCGACTCGGCAGCGCCTGGCTCCGGGGCGTCCAGTCGGCCGGGGTTGCGGCGACGCTCAAGCACTTCCCCGGCGCAGGCGGCATCGAGGTCGACACCCACCACGCTCTCGCGGTCGTCGACAGGGCGAGGTCGGACCTCGACGAGGTCGAGCTGCGGCCGTTCCGAACGGCGATCGACGCGGGCGTGCGGATGGTCATGTCGGGCCACTTCGCTAGCCAGGCGCTGACCGGCAGCCGGGCGGTCCCGGCGACTCTCGCGCCGGCAATCATGGACGGCCTCCTCCGCGACGAGCTCGGCTTCGAGGGCGTCTCGATCACCGACGCGCTCGACATGGGGGCGCTGCCGCAGGACGCCTCGCAGGCGGTCGACGTCGTCGCGGCACTGCGGGCCGGGGTCGACCTCCTGCTGGCGACCTCGAAGCGGCCGGCGCAGCGGCGGATCGAGGCGGCGCTCCGGCGGGCCGCAGTTTTGGAACTCGTCGAGCCCGCCGCGCTCGCTCGCTCGACGGCGCGGATCGCCGCCCTGAAGCGCTGGATCGGCGGGTTCGAGGACCCAGGTCTGGACGTCGTCGGCTCGGCCGATCACGCGGCGCTGGCCCGACAGCTCGCCGAGCGCTCCCTCACCCTCGTCCGGGACGACGGCCTGCTACCGCTCCGGCTCCCGCCGGAGGCCCGGCTGCTCGCCGTGATGCCCGCCCCGCGCGACCTCACCCCGGCCGACACGTCGTCGTTCGTCGCGCCCGGGCTCGCGGCCGCACTCCGGTCCCGACACGCGAACGTCGAGGAGATCGTCACCGGCCAACCGCCGACGCGGGCTGAGATCGTGGCGGTTCGGGACCGGGCCGTGCCTGCCGACGTGGTCGTGGTTGGCACGATTGCGACCACGCCGGGCTCGCCACAGGCGGCGCTCGTCGAGGCGCTGGTCGCGACCGGCAGACCGGTCGTGACCGTCGCGCTCAGGACGCCGTGGGACATCGAGGCCTACCCGGCGGCGACGACGCACGTCTGCACGTACTCGATCCTGCCGCATTCGCTCGACGCTCTCGCCGCTGCGCTGCTCGGGCGGCGCAGGGTCGACGCGGCCTTCCCGGGTCGGCTGCCGGTCAGCCTCCCGGGGCGGCGCGTCGGAGCCGGGTCGTGACCGCTGGCGCGTATCGGGCGCTCGTGATCGACGGGGCGACACTCGCCGGATCGGCTGGTGTGCCCGTGTCGATCCGGATCGAGGGCGATGGGATCGTCGTCGTCGGACCCGCGGCTGCGGATCGCGCGGACGGCGCGGCTCGCCACTTCGATGGCGCGGGACTCATCGTCGCGCCGGGATTCATCGAGCTCCAGATCAACGGCGCCGCCGGCCACGACCTGACCACTGAACCCGAGGCCGTCTGGTGCGTCGGCTCGGCGCTTGGCCGCTACGGCGTGACCGCCTTCGTGCCGACGCTCGTCAGCCCTGCCTGGGCGATCGTCGATCGGGCGATGGCCGCGTTCCTCGCCGGGCCGCCCCCCGACTACAACGGCGCGACTCCGCTGGGCTGGCACGTCGAAGGCCCGTTCCTCTCGCCGAAGCGGGCCGGCGCCCACGACCCGGCCGCGCTGCGCCCGCCGGCTCTGAGCGCCGTCGAAGGCTGGTCGCCGGCCGCGGGCATCCGGATCGTGACGCTGGCGCCCGAGCTCCCCGGCGCGATCCACGTCGTCCGAGCCCTCGTCGCGCGCGGGATCACGGTGTCCGCCGGCCACAGTGCCGCGACGTATGCCGAGGCCCGCGCCGGGTTCGACGCCGGGATCCGGAGCGTCACCCATCTCTTCAACGCGATGGGCCCGCTCGACCATCGCGAGCCCGGCCTCGCCGGCGCCGCGATCGAGGACCCGGCCGTCATCGTCGGGCTGATTCCGGACGGCATCCACGTCCATCCGGCGGTCGTCTCGATGGTCCGGGCTGCCGTCGGGGCCGGACGGGTGGCGATCGTGACCGACGCGATCGCCGCGCTCGGGATGCCGCCCGGGAGCCACCGCCTCGCCGACCGCGAGGTCGACGTCGACGAGACCTCGGCTCGCCTCGCCGACGGTGTCCTCGCCGGCAGCGTCCTGGCGATGGACCAGGGGATCCGGAACCTCGCGATGTTCGCGGGGCGCGAGATCGCGGACGCGCTCCTCGCGGCGACGGCAGTGCCGGCCAGCCTCCTCGGCGAGCCCGGGCGCGGGGCGCTCCGGGTCGGCAACATCGCCGACGTGACGCTCGTGAGCGCCGACTTCGAGGTCGTCCTGACGATCGCAGCGGGTCGCGTCGCCTACGACGACGGAGGAAGTGGCCGATGGGCCTGAGGGACGAGATCCTCGAGCAGCCGTCCGCGGCGCGGCGCCAGCTCGCGTCGTCGTCGGAGGTGATCGAGGCGCTTCGCCGCCGCCTTCGCCACGATCCGATCGACTCGGTCGTCATCGCCGCGCGCGGCACGTCCGACCACGCCGCGATCTACGGCCAGTACGTCTTCGGCGTCCGCAACCGCCTCTCAGTCGCGCTCGCCGCGCCGTCGATCGTGTCCCTCTATGGGGTCGAGCCGCGCTGCGGCCGGTCGCTCGTCGTCGGGATCAGCCAGTCCGGCGCGTCGCCCGACATCGTCGGGATCGTCGCGGCCGCCCGCCGCCAGGGCGTGCCGACCCTGGCGATCACGAACGTGCCGGCGAGCCCGCTGGGCGAGGCCGCGGAGTACGTCATCGACCTGGCCGCCGGGCCCGAGCTCGCCGTCGCAGCCACGAAGACGTACACGACCTCGCTCCTGGCCCTCGCTCGCCTCTCGCTGGCGCTCGGGGACGATCCTCCGGGCGACATCGCGAGCGTTCCCGCGAGCGGGCGGATTGCCGGGGACGCCGCGGCGCTCGAGGCCGTGCCCGCCGCGATCGAGGCGGCGCTCGTGGTGGAGTCCGAGGTGGCGGCGCTCGCCGCCGAGCTCGCCGCCACGGACCGGTGCGTGATCCTCGGCCGCGGCTATGAGTATGCGACGGCGCGGGAGTGGGCCTTGAAGCTCAAGGAGCTCGCGCAAGTCTTTGCCGATCCCCATTCCGCAGCCGACTTCCGGCACGGGCCGATGGCGCTCCTGCGGCCGGGCGTGCCGGCCTTCGCGATCGCGCCTGAAGGGGCCGCATCGGCCGGCCTCGCGGACCTGCTGCGGGATGTTCGCGAGCTCGGCATCGACGCGACGGTCGTCTCGGATTCAGCGGCGATCCGGGCACTCGGCCGCCATTCGATCGCGCTCCCCGCGGGTGTCCCCGAATGGCTTCGGCCGATCGTCTCGATCGTCCCCGCGCAACTCTTCGCCTATCACCTGACGCTGGCGAAGGGCCTCGATCCCGAGGCGCCATGGCATATCCAGAAGGTCACGCGGACGACCTGACGCCTACGCGCTGACGGGCGATTCTCGAACCAGCAAGACGGCCTCATGGCCGGCCAGCCGGAGCCGGCCGCTCGGACGAATCGCGCCGGCAGGGCCGCCGTCGTTGCGCCCGGAGACGGTCGAGTAGATCGTCCGCAATGCCGCCTCTTTGCCTCGCACGGAAGCGGCTCCGGCCACTGCGTCGGCGGCCGCGATCGCCACCTCGGCGGGGCGCCCGCTGAAGTTGATCGCCACGACGACCGACTCGCCGTCGCTGTCGCGCGCGTAGGCGAGGACATCGCCCGTACGGGCGATCCACCGGAACGAGCCGCGCTGGAGTGGCGGCAGGGTCCGTCGCAGGGTCAGCAACCGGCGGTATGCGGCAAGCACGGACTCGGGATCGGCCGCCTCGACGCGACGTTTCGCGTCTGCGCGTCGCGGACGAGCGGGAGCCAGGTCCGGACAGTCGAGAACCCCGCATACGAGCCGGGTCGCCATGGCATCGGGGAGCGGCACTGGTCCCGATTCCACCAGACCGGCAGCGGCCAATATCGCCGTGCCGGCGGGTCGATGACCTCGGACCGGGCGACCTTGATGTCGCCGAGCCCGATCTCCTCGCCGTAGTAGAGGAACGGCGACCCGCGCAGGGTGAGGAGCAGCACGGCCGCGGCTTTCGCCACGGCATCGCGATCGGAACCCTTGCCGAGGCGTGTCGCCTGGCGCGGTTGGTCGTGATTTGAGAGGACGACCGTCGGCCAGCGGTCGGGCCCGAAGGCTGCCTCGCGGCCGTCGATCGCCAGGCCCATCGCCCGCGCGTCCCACGCGGTCTGGATCAGCCCGAAATCGAAGATGAGGTGCCGCGGCTCGGCATACGTCGCCGCAACCTCGATCTGATCGTCGAACAGCTCGCCGACCGTCATGCGCCCCGGCTCGAGGTCGACGATCGCGCGGAGCTCGGCCAGGAAGTCGGCCAGCTCAGGCTGGTTCCGATCGTGGAGGTGAACCTGGCGGGACCAGGCGCGGAATGCGCCCCGTGTGGGTCGACGCGGCGCCCGCGGGTTCGACGCGAGGCCCGGATCCATGTAAAAGGTATTGAAGACATCGAGCCGGAAGCCGTCGACGCCCCGGGCGAGCCAGCCGCGGACCATCGCCAGCTGGGCCGCCCGGACCGCCGGCTCTCGCCAGTTCAGGTCGGGCTGCTCGGAGAGGAACGTGTGGAGATAGAACTGGCTCCGTCGCGGCTCCCACGCCCAGGCCGAGCCACCGAAGAACGAAAGCCAGTTGTTCGGCGGGATCGGCCCGCCGCCGCGCCAGCCCGCTGGATCGCGCCACAGGTACCAGTTCGCGTATTCGGCCTCGCGACTCGACGCTGAATCGATGAACCAGCGGTGCTGGGAGCTCGTGTGGTTCAGGACCAGATCGAGGATGACGTTGAGGCCCCGCGCGTGGGCCGACTCCATGAGACGGTCGAAGTCGTCCATGGTCCCGAAGAGGGGGTCGATCGCGGCGTGGTCGGCAACGTCATAGCCGAGATCGAGGCCCGGCGACGGATAGATCGGCGAGAGCCAGATCGCAGCGACGCCGAGCGCCTCGACGTGATCCAGGTGGTCGATGATGCCGGGCAGATCACCGACACCGTCGCCGTTGCTGTCGTTGAAACTGCGCGGATAGATCTGGTAGACGACCCCACGTTGCCACCAGTCGGGGAGTGGCGCGCGTGGCACCGCGGCGGGCCTTACAGCCCCGAGTACGCGTGCAGGCCGTTGAACCAGAGCGAGCCCGAGTAGGTCACGAGCACCATCCCGAACCCAACCACGAGCAAAAGCGCGGCGGGTCGGCCGGCCCAGGAGCGTTGATTGCGCGCGTGAAGGTAGATCGCGTAGGTGAGCCACGTGACGAGCGCGGCGGTTTCCTTCGGATCCCAGCCCCAGTAGCGGGACCAGGCGATCGAGGCCCACCACGAGCCGAGGATGATAATCGTGGCGAAGATCGGGAACCCGATGATGACCGCGCGGTAGGCGACCTCATCGAGCGCCTTGTGCGAGGGAAGCCAGGCGAACCGGTCCGTCTGGCCCTGGATCAGGTACGCGATCCCGGCCGCGAACGACGTCGCGAAGATGCCGTACGACAGCACCGCCATGCCGACATGGATCGTCAACAGCGGCGCGTTCTGGAGGGCCGGCACGA
>JBBQFS010000156.1:0-5642 GCA_038322255.1 Candidatus Limnocylindrales bacterium
CCCTGCTGTTCGTCGAGCTGTTGCTCATCCGCTGGATCCCGGCCGAGGTCCGGTACATCGGGTTCTTCTCGAACTTCCTGCTGATGGCGAGCTTCCTTGGCATCGGCATCGGGATCCTGCTGGGCCGGCGGCGCGGGCTCAACACCATCGCGCTCTTCCCGATCCTGCTGGTCGCCGTCGTGTGGCTGATCACGACGCTCGAGCTAAACGTCCAGGTCAGCTCGACCAACGAGCTCTTCTTCGGCCTGGCGGAGAGTCGCGCGGCGGATGTGAACTTCCTCGTCCTGCCGCTCGTCTTCGCGCTCGTGACCGCGCTGATGGCGTCGATCGCCATTCCCCTGGGACCGCTCCTGCGCTCCATGCCGCCGCTCCAGGCCTACGGCTGGGACATCGCCGGCTCGATGCTCGGCATCGCCGGTTTCACGATCCTATCGGCCGCGGGCACGCCACCGATCGTGTGGTTCGCAGTGGCGGCGATCCTCACGACCCTCTTGATCGCGGGATCGGACACCGGCTGGATCCGGATCCCGGCCGCGGCGGCGCTCGCCCTCGTGCTCATCCTCGTCTTCAACAAGACGAGCGGCGGCAACGAGACCTGGTCGCCGTACTACCGGATCAACACCTACCGCGCCGGCAACGGCGAGCTGTACGTCAACGTCAACGGCATCCCCCACCAGGCGCTGCATCCCGTCGCGGCAACCAAGGAGCAGTTCTACGACCAGCTCTACAAGTGGTTCCCGGGCCGGACGTATCCCGAGGTCCTCATCGTCGGCGCCGGCTCGGGCACTGACGTCGCGACGGCCCTCGCCAACGGCGCGGGCCACGTCGACGCCGTCGAGATCGATCCGGCGATCCAGAAGCTCGGCATCGACTTCCATCCCGACCACCCCTATCAGGATCCGCGGGTCACCCGCTATACGAACGACGGCCGGGCGTTCCTGCGCGGCACCGACAAGAAATACGACCTCGTGATCTTCGCGTTGCCCGACTCGCTGACCCTCGTCAGCACGACGGCGAACATCCGGCTCGAGTCGTTCCTGTTCACCGAGCAGGCGTTCCAGTCGGTCCGAGACCACCTCTCGTCCAGCGGCGTATTCGTGCTCTACAACTACTACCGCGAGGAATGGCTGATCGCCAAGATCGCGTCGATGCTCGACGACACGTTCGATCGACCGCCGATCGTGCAGCTGTACGACGCGCGCAAGGGCATCTTCGCGGCCGGTCCCCTGATCGACAGCCTCAACGGCGCACCGCCGCCGGGGGACACGGTCGGGGCCGTGCCCGAGGTAGGTGTGCCCGTGCCGAAGCCCGCCAGCGACGACTGGCCCTTCCTGTATCTACGCACGCCATTCATCGCGCCCCACTACCTGGCGGGTCTTGCGTTCGCGCTGCTGATCGCGGTGCTCGGCGTCCTCGGGGCGGCGCGCGTCGGCGGCACCTCCGTTCGGAAGTTCAGCCCGCACTTCTTCGTCCTCGGGGCGGCCTTCCTGCTGCTCGAGACGCGATCGCTCGTCAGCTTCTCGCTGCTCTTCGGCTCGACGTGGCTGGTGAACGCGCTGGCGTTCTTCGCGATTCTCGCTTCCGTGCTGCTGGCGATCCTCGTCAACGCCCGCCTCCGGATTCGCCGCGCCGGGCTCCTGTACGGCCTGCTGTTCGTGGCGCTCGCGGTCGCGTTCGTCCTGCCGCCGGAATCGCTCCTGATCGATCCGCCGTGGCTGCGCTACCTGCTCGCGGGCATCGTGGCGTTCGCGCCGGTGTTCCTCGCCAACCTGGTCTTCACCTATTCCTTCCGCGACACGCGCACTGCCGACATGGCCTTCGCGAGCAACCTCCTCGGCGCGATGGCCGGCGGGGCCATGGAGTACGTGGCCCTGCTCACCGGCTACCGCCTCCTGCTCGTGGTCGTGGCCGTGCTCTACCTCCTCGCGTGGCTCTTCGCCACCCGCTGGCGCCGCCTCGCCGACGTGAAGCTGGCATCCGGCGGCGACGGCGACTGGCAAAGCGATGCCGAGCTCGCGGGCATGGAGGAAGCCGCGGTCACGTAGCCCGCCGGACTGCTTTCGCGCCCACCCTGGAGTGCGGCCGCCGCAGCTCCGATCCCGGGTCACCTGGATCCGAGCTATATCAGCCGCCCTTTCTGGCCACCAAGTCCTCATACGACTACTCGTCGCGCGCGTTTTGTCATCGAGTCATCGGGTGACTCTTTGGCAGCGTCGCCGTGCGCCCACGGATTCGTCTGAACTCAGGCACGTGGGGCGCGGCGTGGCTGGCGATGACGAGTAGTCGGCTGAGGACTTCCTGACACAAAGATCAGGCCTCGAAGCCCCCTGGCGGCGTCGGGCTCCGAGAGAAAGCGCCGGACGTCGACGAATCGATCAGGAAGAGCCACCTCGAACGTCGATCGATGCTGCTCCACCCGTCGGCGCGCCGTCCGACTCGCGCCGATGACGAGGAGGCGACCGATCGCGACCGGGCGCCAGCCCAGCATCACGGCAATCTCCCGACCGAGTCGCGCCTTCCGGTCGAACGTGAAGAGTGTCGCCTGGATGTCCGGCACGACGGACTTGATTTCGATCACGAGGACGACCCTGGACGGTGGATGCCAGGCAACGAGATCGACTGAGCCGCGTTCTCCTCGGATCGCGAAGGAGACCTCGGCTCGAACCTCCCAGGCCGCGCCGCGCAGCCGGCCCGCAATGATCTCGACCAGCGCCGCGTGTCCCTGATCGAGAAGGCGATCGAGGCCTTCGCCGTTCCAGTTCAGCCGCAAATCGACCCTCGCCCCGAGGGCGTTCGCGACCCGCGCCAGCGTCTCGGGCGTCACGCGGCCACCGAGGCCGAGCTCGATCCGAGTGACCACCGACTGACTCACCCCGGCGGCTGCCGCGAGGTCAAGCTGCCGCCAACGACGTCGAAGGCGCAATGCGCGGATCCCACGCCCGAACCGAACCATGTCCACGTGACGATCGTGATCGCGGCCGCTTATCTGGCGATCAACGAGTATCCAACACCACAGAACCAGGACCATCGGATCGCAGCACGCCCCTGACGCCGTGGGCCTTGCCGCAGCGGGCCCTGTCACAGCGAGCCCGGTCGTAAGCTGGGCCTTGACGCCGCGCTCACACCGACATCCTGATCGGCCGGGCGCGTCCCTGACGACGGGCACGACTGTCACGATCCAGCGCGAATCGCAGAGGAGCCCGTAGCGGCGCGCAGTCGAGCATGACGACATGAATCCGGAACGCGTGATCGGCGCGCTGCTCGGGCTGTTCGCGGCGATCCTCGCCTTCGTGCAGTCGAAGCGGAGCGCCGCGTTCGACCTGGCGATGACCCTCAAGCTCCAGGCCGCGCAGGCCCCGGGGGTCGTCGCGGTCATGCGTGCCGCGTCGCGGCCGGGCTTCCCGCCGCAATCTCGAGTGATACCACCGTTGATCATCGCGGCCTGGTCGGCGCGGGGCAATCGCCGGGCGGCCATCTTCCAGCTCCTGGCGTGGGGCGGGGCGGCCATCTCGACGCTGCTCAAGGCCTTCATCAGGCGGCCGCGACCGCTGCCGCCGGCGGTGAACGTCGTCGTGGCACCACTCGGCGGGACGAGCTTTCCGAGCGGCCACGTCCTCACCTACGTTTGCTTCTACGGCTTCCTCGGCTTCCTCCTGGCAGAGCACCTGAAGGACGGCCCCTTGCGGAACGCGTCAGTGGCGAGCCTCACGGGATTGCGGGCCGTCGTCGGCCCGAGCCGGATCCAGCAGGGTCACCACTGGACGACCGACGTCGTGGCCTCGTACGTCCTCGGGCTGGCATATGTGCTCGCCCTGATCGAGCTCTATCGGGCGACGACGCCGCGTTCGTGGCTCTCGCGCCTGGTCCGCCGGTGACGACATCCCGCGAAGCAGTCGCGAACGAGCGCCCAGGTGCCACCCCTGCAGCCTCGACGGCGCGCGAACCGCGGCGCGGTCGCCGGGTGCTCGTCATCTGGAACAAGGCTGCCGGCGGCGCGGGCAACGCGGCGGAGCGCCAGAAGGTCGAGGAGGGCCTCGAGCACCACGGCGTCGCCGCGGAGATCTTCGACAGCCCGAGCGAGGCTGCGACAACCAACGGGTGCAAGCGTCGCTCGACGAAGGCTTCGACGCGATCGTCGCCGCGGGCGGCGACGGCACCGTTCGATCCGTGGCGTTCCAGCTGCTCGATCGCGACGCCGTCCTTGGCATCCTGCCGCTCGGGACCGCGATGAACGTCGCGCGCAGCCTGGGCATCCCGCTCGAGCCCGAGGCCGCGGCCGAGATCCTCGCGACCGGGTCGGTCACCCCGATCGACGTCGGCGACGTCCGCGGGCAGCCGTTCCTGGAGATCGCCTCGATCGGTCTTGGGGCCGAGGTGCTGGCCGTCGCGACAGAGGTCCAGAAGGGCCGCTTCTCCGTCGCGTTCGACCTGCTTCGCGACGCCTGGCGCTACCCCCGGACGCGGATCCGGCTGCAGCTCGACGGCCGCGAGATTCGAGCGCACGCCCCGTCGCTGGCGATTGCCAATGGCCCGTACACGGGCCGCGGGATCCACCTGGCGCCCGACGCCCGCCTCGACGACGGCCGCTTCGACGTGCTCGCCTTCGATGGTTTCGGCGGCTTCCAACTTGCGATCCACTTCATCCGCGCGCTAGTCGGTCGAACCTGGGACCCCCGGATCCGCCGTTATCGCGCGGCCAAGGTCCGGGTCAGCACCCGCCGTCCCCTACCCGTCCGCTTGGACTCTCAGGACCTCGGCTCCACCCCGGTCGAGCTCGTCAGCCGCCCGGGCGCCCTCCGCGTGATCGCCCCGTCAGAGGATTCGGCCTGAGCCATCGACCGTCAATCGGACGCGGTTGCCCGTGGTCCAACTAGCGGGCGATCGTCGGCTCGAGGAGGTAGGGCGCCGCCGACCCCGGCCTGTATGGAAAGTCGAGGTCGATGGACGCGCTCCCGCCGTTGAACTTCGCGCTCCACACGAGCACCTGACCGACCGTATTGAATCCGCTCCTGCCGCTGATCTTCGCGTTGTCGTATGGCGCGTACAGCACGCCGCGGAAATACAGCCCAGGGTCACCGTTCAACTGGAAGCGGTCCTGGATGTTGATGTTGGCGTGGTCCTTGGTCCAGTTTCCATCGGGAGTGAAGTAGAACGTGACACCCCGGTAGTCGGTCGAAGGGTTATACGAAGACCGAGGCACGCAATGCGAGTTGCCCAGGTTCGCTGGGTCACAGTATCCCCAGGCATTGGCGCCTGGCTTCACACCAGCCGCGACCCGCGGGTCAATGGTCCACGCCGCACAGACCGCGCTGTAAGGGAGATCTGAGAGAGGAGCCGACATGTTGACATGTGTCGCCTCAGTCTCCGTCGGGGTGCATGGCGCCGTTCCGAGAATCCGCATCGTGTTGAGGACCAGCGCCGAGCTCGAATCGAGCGCGAGCCCCGACTGCGAGCCTGCAGCCGGCCAGTCCGGGTCGAACACCAACGTCACCCCATCGCCGATCAGGTACGCGCCGCTGTCGAGCTGGATGTGCCGGCTGTTGCTGTTCCCTGTGCCACCGAACCGATAGATCCCCGGCATCTGGTACGGCTTCAGGCTTGAGTACTCCGCTGTCGGATCGAGAACCGCGCAGCTTCCGGCG
>JBBQFS010000157.1:0-5376 GCA_038322255.1 Candidatus Limnocylindrales bacterium
GTCACCCTCGTGGCCCTCGACCGTGACGTGCAGAAGCTCCTCGTCGCCCAGGAACTCGACCACGTCCGCCTTGGCCCGGATCGTCGCGGAGCCCGGGAGCTCGCCCAGCTCGAGGTGCTCGGGCCGAAAGCCCGCAACGACCTCCTTGACCCCATCGAGCCCGCCTCGGTAGCGCGTCGGGATCGGGAACGTCATGCCCTCGCCGGTCACGTTCGTCCCGTCGACGGTCATGTTCGCGAAGTTCATCGCCGGGCTGCCGATGAAGCCCGCGACGAAGAGCTTGCTGGGGTTGTCGTAGAGCTCCTGGGGTGTCCCGACCTGCTGCAGCTCGCCCTTGTCCATGACCGCGATCCGCGAGCCCATCGTCATGGCCTCGACTTGGTCGTGGGTCACGTACACGGTCGTGGTGCCGAGGCGCTGGTGGAGGCGGGCGATCTCGGCGCGGGTCTGGACGCGGAGCTTCGCGTCGAGGTTCGAGAGCGGCTCGTCCATCAGGAAGACGGCCGGCTCGCGCACGATCGCCCGGCCCAGCGCGACGCGCTGGCGCTGGCCGCCGGACAGCTCTCGCGGCTTCTTCTGGAGGTTCTCGAGGTTGAGGATCCGCGCGGCGTCCTTGACGCGCCGGTCGATGTCGGCCTTGGGGACCTTCCGGAGCTTCAGCCCGAAGGCCATGTTGTCGTAGATCGACATGTGCGGGTACAGGGCGTAGCTCTGGAAGACCATCGCGATGTCGCGATCCTTGGGCGCGACGTCGTTGACGACCCGGTCGCCGATCTTGAGCGTACCGTCGGAGATCTCCTCGAGCCCGGCGATCATGCGCAGGCTGGTCGTCTTGCCGCAGCCCGACGGACCGACGAGGACCATGAACTCGCCGTCGCTGATCTCGAGGTTGAGCTCCTTGACGGCGGCGAACTCGCCGAAGCGCTTCCAGACGTGGTCAAACGTCACGGTGGCCATGGCACTACTCCTCGCCCGGTCGTTGATGGCATCGCGGGCCCTTGCATCTCGACGCGAGTCGATCGCGCCGTCGACGGGCCCCGTACGTGTCACCGACTTCCGGAGCGCCTGCATCGTAGCAATGCCGGGGGCTCCCGAGGCGTTGCAACGTCATTTGGACGCAACGCCGCTCGGGTTCGACCCGGAGACACGAAGCCGGAGACACGAAGAAGGCCCCGGCGGTGCCGCCGGGGCCTCGAAATCGTGGGTTGGGTCGGGCCTTGATCAGGCCGGGACGAGCACCCGCGCGGGTGCCGGGACGATCCCCAGCTGGACGAGCATGCCCAGCTGATCGACGACGGCCCAGTGCTCGGTCAGGCGGCCGTTGACGCCTCGACCGATGTGGATCTCGGTCCACGTGGCTCGCTTGCCAGTCGCGGGGATGCCCATGAACTCGCCGGTCATGGTGCCCGTCGCCGAAAGGCGATGCACGACCTGGTCGCCACATACGATCGCATCATCGACCGAGTAACGGACGTCCGGGAATGCGGCCTTCAGGGCCTTCATGCTCGCCGTGATGCCCTCGCGCGTCGGGGCCACGCCGGACTGGGGAGTGTGGTCGACGAATTCCGGTGCGAGGAGCTCCTCGAGCAATGCGAAGTTACCGGTGTTGAGGACCTCGAGCGGGATCCGCTCGGCGCTGCGCTTGATGTCTGTGATCATCGGGGAACCACCGTTTGTTGTGTCCACGTCGCGGTGCCGGGATCCAGGTTGTGGGCCGCAAGGAGGCCCACCGGGTTTGAATTTCCCCGGCAACTGGTCGACCCGCTGCGAATGAGTGGAATGCTTCGTATTGTATGGTACGGTGCGTACTATGTCAAACCAACCAAGGGTCGGGCGCCTGACCCCGACCTCATACCTCGTGCTGGGCCTCCTTGCACGCGAGGGGCCGTCGACGCCCTACGACCTGGAACGGCACGTTCGGGCGACCCTCGGCAACTTCTGGTCGTTTCCGCACACGCTCCTCTACACGGAGCCGCCACGGCTCGTGGGCCTGGGCCTCGTCGTCGAGGAACGCGAGGCCATCGGTCGCCGGCGGCGCATGTTCGCCATCACCCCGGCCGGCGAAGAAGCTTTGGCCGCATGGCTGGACCGCCCGTCGGACGAGCCTGCCGAGCTGCGCGACCCAGGCCTCCTGCAGCTGTTCTTCAGCGATCTCGCGCGGGCCGAATCCCGGCTTCGGTTGGCCGAGCAACAGCTCGCGATTCACCGCGTCAAGCTGGACGGGTACCGGGAGGACCAGCGCCTCGAGCGGCGCGTTGCCGGATCCGAGCATGGACAGCGCACGGTCGAGCACTGGCGGGGCGAGACCCTGCCGATGGGCGTCGCCCACGAGAGCGGGGCGGTGGGCTTCTGGACGGATGTCGCCGATCGGGCCCGCAGGTCCCTTCGCGAGAAGACGGTCGAGACAGCCGCGAAAGGCGATCCCGCGAAGCGCTAGCCGGTCACCTCCGACGCTTCGCGCCGACTCTGGAACGACGCCGGGTGCGATACCAGGCGAGGTACTCGAGGAGCTCCTCTCGCTCGTCCTCGGTGAGGTTGGCAAAGAGCGCCCCACCCACGGCCTCGCCCCCGGACGCGGTCGGTGCCCCGGGCACCCGATAGCCGCTGAGCCGCATGAGCTCGGCATACGGCAGCCCGAGGGCTTCGCTCAACTGATGCAGGATGTGTGGCGATGGTTTCTTGACCGCGTCGTTCTCGAGCCTGCTGAGGTAGGCCGGCGAGATCCCGGCTGCGCGTGCGGCCTCGACCGCGGGTAGCTCGCGAACCTCGCGCGCCTGCCGGAGTGCGACCCCGAGCGACAAAGCCATCATCACTCCGATCACTACAATTGATATATACAACTACAGTTGACAATAGCACGGCCCCGTGATCCACTGCAAGCGCAGCAGTGGCCGGAACCCGACCCGGCGGTGGCCCTTGCGCCCCGCTCCACCGGATGCCGAGCAGCCAGGGAGTTGGTACTTGGCCATCGAGCGACTGAACCGAGCTGTCATGGACGGATTTCCCGTCGGCATCGGGACGGACGTCGTGCCGGAGGATCGCCCTCGGCACGTCGGCTTCGGGCTCGCCATGGGCGTCGCGCGGACCGCCGTCATGGTCGTGCTCGCCCTGTTGGCGATCCTCGTGCTGCTGCCTGCCGCGATCGCTGCACAGGCCGCCTCCGTGATCTGACCCTCGGCGCGAGCCAGTCTGACCCGGGTAACCACCTCTCCCCCGCGCAAGCCGGAGCCCGCGCCGGGGATCGCGTTGCGGTCCCGGGTGATCCGAAGTTTGTCGACACTGGCGCGTCGGTCATCGGGCCTTCGCGACGCGCAGATCCTCGCGGCCCGCTTGAACTCAGCTGCTGGCCTTGCCACGTAGAATGTCTGCACCGACCTTCGGGCCGGGCCGCTGGCGAGTGGCCAAACGGTAAGGCACCTGACTCTGGATCAGGGGATTGAAGGTTCGAATCCTTCCTCGCCAGCCAAACCACAACATCTAGGTCTGACCAGCAGCTAGACCACCAGATGTTGCGGTTCTGAGCTCGATCGGCGGTCGCGCCGAGGAGGCTCAGCTATGCGAAGTTCGCCTGACTCTACCCCGGTTTGTTCGCCTGACTCTTTGGGCCCAGCCGGCGGTTCGCTTGATTCTTTGGGCCCCATTCCGATCGGGCTGGGCGCCGCGACCGACCTGTTCTGCGCCGCCAAGGCGGCCGAGGGTTCGTCGCCCCGGACCGTCGAGTGGTACCAGATGATCCTGGTCCGGGCCGTCGCGCCCGAGTCGATCGCGGGCTACGTCCGCGGCCTGAAGGCCTTCGGCAACTGGTGCGCCGCCGAGGAGCTCGCCGCGGCGAGTGGCTTCCGGGCGCTGCGCCGGCCGAAGGTGCCGCGCCGGCTCATTGCCCCGTTCTCCGACCCGGAGCTGCGGAGCCTCCTCGCCCTTGCCGACGAGCGCGAGCGGGCGCTGGCGCTCGTCCTCTTCGACACCGGACTCCGACTGTCCGAGCTGGTGTCCCTCCGGGTCGGCGACGTTCGCCCCGACGGAACGCTCCATGTGGTGGGCAAGGGCACGAAGGAACGGATCGTGCCGCTGGGATCGACGGCGCGGCGCGCGCTCGTCCGCTATCTCGGGACCCGGGCGCGCTCCACGGTGGCTGATCCGCTGTTCACGGGGCGGCAGGGTGGGCTGAGCCAGCGCGGCACCCAGCAGGCGATCGCCCGGCTCGGGCAGCGGGCGGGCGTGAGCACGCGCTGCTCGCCGCACACGTTCCGCCACACGTTCGCTCGCGGCTACCTCGTCAACGGCGGCGACGTGTTCAGCCTCCGGCAGATCCTGGGCCACGCCATGCTCGACATGGTCCGCCGGTACGTGACATTGTCGGAAGCCGACCTTGTGGCGCGCCATCGAACGGCATCTCCAGCGGATCGGTTGGCGGGAGCGCGGGGGTAGCCGGTCCACCTCCACAACATCCGACGCGGCGGATCTAGGACCCCCAAGGAAATCGGTGGGGGAAACCCGGCGGCCAAAGGTCTTGGCTTGGTCCTGGTCTCGCCGGCTCCCGAGGCGGCTCAGCGGGCCGTGCCACACTCCTGACATGCGCTATGTCGGGTGGGTTGCCAAGGTCTTCCATGCCGTTGGCGACACCGGCCGTGGCTCCCTGAGTGGTGGCGTCAGTCTCCCGGCTATTGGCGACGCGCGCGCCGCCGCGACGACGAAGTCGAAGCCTGGCGAAGAACGCGCCCGACGGTCGAATCAAACCCACCCCTGTTGGGCGGGGTCGTCGATCGTGCGATGGAGGATCTCTTCGCCCTCCGCAATCGCGAGCTCGACGGCGACACGGCAGCCGCCTGGATCCCGAACGCCGGCGTCCCCACGTACACAGGAGTCTTCGGGCGCGACATCCTCACGGCGGGCTGGCAGTCGGCGTTGCTCGGACCCGAGATCAGCCGTGGTGCGCTCGGTCTCTTGGCGGCGAGGCAGGCGACCGAGGACGACCCGTTTCGAGACGCCGAACCGGGAAAGCTCCTCCACGAGCTGCGGCGGGGGCCGCTCTCCGAGCTCGACATCATCCCGCAGCGGGCCTACTACGGCTCCCAGACGACGCCTTCGATGTTCGTCCTCGCCCTCTCGGAGCTGTGGCACTGGACGGGCGACACGGACGCCCTCCGACGCTACCGGGACCCTGCCATGCGTGCCCTGGCGTGGGCGGCCGAGCGCGGCGACCGAGACGGCGACGGCTTTCTCGAATCGCTGACCCGGTCTCCTGGCGGGCTTCGAAATCAGGGCTGGAAGGACTCGAACGAGGCGATCCGCTATCCGGATGGGCGGAACGTGGAGGCACCGCTGGCGACGGTCGAGGAGCAGGCCTTCCACATCCTCGCGCTCGAACGGATGGCA
>JBBQFS010000158.1:0-5358 GCA_038322255.1 Candidatus Limnocylindrales bacterium
CCCTTGCCGCCCCCACCGGCTCCCATGCTCCACGGATCCCGACCCATGCGACTCCTCCACCTCTACTGGCCCCACCTCCCGATCCGGATGGCCCGCACGCGCCACTCCGACTCGTTCCCGACCGGCCGGTCGGTGGTCCTCGGCGGCCAGCCGTGGACGGACGGGCTGGTGATCGACGCGGATCCGGTGGCCCGAGCACTCGGGGTCCGGCGCGGGATCCCACTCGGGTCGGCCCATCGGCTCGCCCCTGAGGCGGTCTTCCTCGAGCCCGAGACGGACGCCGACACGGCAGCGGTCGAGGCCGCATTCGAGACGCTCGCCCAGTTCAGCCCGGGCCTCGCCGGCACGACGGACCCGACCGATCCCGCCTTCGGCCTGATCGAGCTCCAGGTCGACGGGCTCGACCGGCTGTGGGGTCCGGACGCCGTCCTGGTTCAGCGCCTCGTGGACGCCCTCAAGCCCATCCTGCCCGGCGCGCCGCGGCCGGGGATCGCCGGGACGCGGTTCGCGGCGACGGTCGCCGCCGGCCACGCGGAGCCGGCCGTGGCCCGGATCGTCGAGCCCGGTGGGGACGCCGCATTCCTCGCGCCCCTGCCGTCATCGCTCCTCTCGCCGGATCCGGACGTCCGAGCCCGCCTCGCGCGCTTCGGGCTGCGCCGGATCGGTGCCGTGGCGGAGTTGCCCCGGTCCGCGCTCGTCGCCCGATTCGGCGAGGAGGGCGGCCGGATCCACGCTCGGGCCCGCGGTGAGGAGATCGAGCGGTTCGTGCCGCGCCGCGCCCCGGAGAGGCTGATCCTCGCCCTCCCGATCGATCCGCCGGTCGCCGAGACGGAGTCGCTCCGGTTCGTCCTCCACCGGCTCGCCGGCGCGCTCGCCGCCCAGGTCGATGCGCGGGGCATGGCCGCGGCCCGGGCGACGCTCCGGCTGACGCTCGAGATGGCGTTCGCCCGCGCGGGCACGCCCGAGGCGCTGGTCGTCGAGCAGCGCTTCCCGGAGCCGACCGCCGACGCGGACGCGATCGAGCGCCTGCTCCTCGCCCGGCTCGAGCAGTCGCCGCCACCGGCCGCGGTCGAGCGATTGGAGCTGGAGCTCGCCGGGGTCGAGCCGGCCGTCGGTCAGCAGCTGCCGCTGTTCGTGCCGCAGGCGGCGCGGACCGCCCGGCTCGGCTGGCAGCTCGCCCGTCTCGCGCTGACGTTCGGCGAGGACCGGGTCCGGAAGGCCGTCGTCACCGACCCGGACGCGCCGCTCGCGGAGAAGCGCTGGAGCTGGCGGTCGTGACGCGACTGCTGCGCGAGCACCCGCCAATCGACGTCGAGCTCGACGTCGACGGGCGGCTGGTCGCGATCCGCTGGAACGGCCAGCGCGAGCCGGTCGAGGTCTGCAACGCCTGGCGGGTCGCCGAATCGTGGTGGCGCGAGCCGATCGAACGCGACTATTGCAAGGTCGTCGGGAAGCGCTGGCTGGCCCTCGTCTACCTCGACCGGGTCGACGGCACGTGGCACCTCGAGCGGCTCTACGACTAGGCCCCAGCCGCGCCTCCGAGTCAAGCGATGGGCGCCCCGAGCATCACGGTCAGTGCGAGGAGGAGGCCGAAGAGCGCCACCACGAAGGCGAGCGCCTGGACATCACTGGAACGCGTGGTTCGGTGCTGCACGCCATCACCTCTGGTCGGAACCGGTCCCCTGCCGGCCGCGGAATCGTAGACGCCAGCCGTTCAGGGAGCGTTACGCGGGCTTCGCGAATCCGGTTCGCGGATGTCAACGACATCGCAGTGTCGCCGCGCGACGGGAGATGGGCATCGAAGCAGGCGGGGAGCCCGCGAACCTCAGGGCATCGAGCCCACGACGAGGAAGACGACGCCACCGACGAGAACGGCCGTCAGGACGAGAGCGCCCGCGACATCGCGAGCTCTGACATGCACCGATCTGGTCTCCCGTGCGATCAGCCGAAGGGGCAGGACGCCCCGTACAGCACCGACATGATGACTGTGCCAGACAACGGCGTGAAGCGCACTTCGGAATTGCAGCCCTTCGGTGCGTGCGTCGCTTCCAGGACGACCGAGCCGTCCTCGAGCGGCGAGCCGATGTCGACAGTCCAGGCCTGGGCGACCAAAGCCGCCCGGATCGCCGCGGCCGCCGCGGCGACCGTCGTGTTGACGGCAAACGAGCCGCTCGTCGAGCCGGCACCTGAGTTCGCCGGCTCTTGGCCGGGCAGCGTAGGGAACGACGCCGGAAGGGAGTCGAAGATCCGGCCGAACTCGGTGTCGGTCGTCGTTGGCGGCCCGACCGTGGCGCCGACGACAGGACTGGCCGCTCCGCCCGGAACGAACGTGAGGGCCGGCGACGGGGCCACGGACGGGCGCTGGGTCGCCGGCGTCGTGGTGCCGCAGCCGAGCGCGAGCAGGGCGAGCGCGATCGCCAGGATCGGGACAAGGGGGTCGGCGGCCAGGCGGCGGAGCGCGGTCACCGGGTCATCGTACCCGCTGACCGCGACGACGCGATCGAGCGACGAACGCCGAAACGAAGGGGACCGTCGTCGCGCCCCAGCACGACGACGGTCCCAGGCCGTCGGACCCGCTCACCAGATCCTTCGGCAGGTCGACACCGGTCCTCTCGACCGGTTGCCGCCCATTCGCCCTTGCCCCCAGGCCAGGGCGGTTGTGGTTCAGCGCGGGCCGGCCGCCTGGGCGACCGCCGCCGGGAGCAGGACGAGGATCAGGATCAGGGCGATCCCGACCAGCAGCCCGGTCCGGAGGGTGGCGGCGACGAGGGTGGCGGTGTCGCGCTTCATGTGTCCGTGTAGACGCCGGGTCGGTCGATTGTGTTTCGTGTCCGGGAGCGCGATTTTCGGGGCATCGCCGGCCAGGACCTTCGGCCCCGTCCGTCCCGTGTTCCGGGGTTGGTGGGGTTGACCAAATCGAACAGACGTTCGATCATCGACGGTCCCAATGACCGTCTACGCCGAGCTCCACTGCCACACGAACTTCTCGTTCCTCGACGGCGCCTCGGCGCCCGACGAGCTGGCCGAGCGGGCGGCCGAGCTGGGCCTCGCGGGGCTTGCGGTGACCGACCACCAGGGCCTCTACGGCGTCGTCCGCAGCCAGACCGCGTACGAGGAGGCGGGCATCGCGCCGGTCCTCGGGATCGAGGTCGAGCTGCGCGACGCCGTCATCCCGGATCCGGATCGGGTCGTGGTGCCGGCTCGGCGATCGGTCCGTCGGGGAGGACGCCGGCGCTCGGCCGCGGGAGTTGAGTGGTCCGGGCCGGACGAGGCCGCTGCCCGCGACGGAGAGCCGGATCGGCCGCGGCCGGAGCGAGCCCGCCTGCCCGGCTATCGCGAGGCGGTCAAGGAGGATCGACGCGGGGTCGGTGAGGCGCAGCGCGGCCCGCATCTCGTCCTGCTCGCCCGCGACGCGACCGGCTATCGCAGCCTGTGCCGGCTCGTGTCGCGGGCGAACCTCGCCGGGACGAAAGCGATGCCGCGGTTCGATCACGCGCTGCTCGCCGGGCACACCGAGGGGCTCGTGGCGCTGTCGGGCTGTCGCGATGGCGAGATCGCGCGGCGGTTGCGAATCGGGGATCGGGCGGGGGCGCGGGCCGTCGCGCGGGTGCTTGCGGAGCGCTATGGCGGGGGCGCGGGCGGGGCCGGGGGCGGTTTCAACCTGGAACTGGCTCATCACCACTTGCCCGACGACGACTGGCTCGTGACGGAGACGGCGGCCCTGGCCGGCGAGCTGGACCTGCCGGTCGTGGTGACGAACGACGTCCACTACGCCCGGCCCGAAGGACGCGAGTTCCAGGACGTGCTGACCGCGATCCGCCATGGCCGAACGCTCGACGGCCTGGCCGATCTCCGCCGGCCGGATGGCGAGTCGTACCTGAAGTCGGCGGCGGAGATGGCCGCCCTGCCACCGGGCGACGGCTCGCTCGGGCGGGCGGTGGCGCGGGCATGGGCAGCCGGGATGGAGCGCTCGGTCGAGCTGGCAGCCTCCTGCCGGGTCGATCTCGGGTTCGAGCAGTACCGCTTCCCGGGCTTCCCGGTGCCGAAGGGCGAGACGCCGTTCTCGTACCTGTCGGGGCTGTGCTGGGAGGGCGCGAAGAAGCGCTACCACCCGCTGACCTCGGCCGTCGTCAACCGCCTGGCCCACGAGCTGGACGTGATCGAGCGGGCCGGTCTCGCCGAGTTCTTCCTGATCTGCTGGGACCTGATGCGCTTCGCGAAGGCGGAGGGGATCCCCGCCCAGGGCCGGGGCATCGCGGCGAGCTCCATCGTGGCCTTCACGCTCGGGATCAGCCGGGTCGAGCCGATCCAGCACAACCTCCTGTTCGAGCGGTTCATCAACGAGGGCCGGACGACCTATCCCGATGTCGACATCGACTTCAGCTCGGCCCGCCGCGAGGAGGTCATCCAGTACGTCTACGGCCGCTACGGCCCCGAGCACACCGGGATGGTCGCCAACCTCGTGACGTACCGGGCGCGGTCGGCGGTCCGCGAGGTCGGGGTGGCGCTGGGGTTCCCGCGGCCGCTCGTGGACCGGGTGGCCAAGGCCCTCGAGACGTACGACTCGGTGATGGTCCGCCGCGATCTCGAGGCCGACGGCGGGTTCGCCGAGTTCTTCAAGCGACCGGGCGAGGGGGAGCCGGCAGACTCGGCGGCCGCGAAGGAGGCGGCGGCGCGCGGGCTCGTCGACGAGATGGGCCAGCTGAACCATCCGCGCGGTGGCCGGGTGCGGACGGGTGGTGCGGCCCGGATCGGGGACCCGCCGCCGGCCGAGCGGCTCGGTGCGCAGCTCGTGGACGGGATCGGCCAGCTGAACAGCCGGATGCCGCTCGTCGGGAAGGTCCCGCCCTGGCGCCAGGCGCCGAAGCCGCCGGACCCGGCTGCGCCTCGGCCGTTCGGCTGGATCGCCGAGATCCCGCTCGGAGCCGACGCCGGAGCCGCGCTGCCCGACGCGCTCGCGCCGCGGACGGCGATTCGGCCGGGCCGCGGCGACGACGAGGGCGGCCCCGGCGACACGCCGGCCAGCGTCGCCTGGCTGCGCGAGGGTCGCGGGACGGGCTACACCGCCGACCGGGCGAAGCTCGTCGCGCCGGAGCTGATCGACGGGCGGCGGGTCGATCCGGAGAGTGGCCAGGTCGAGCCGCCGGCTCGGAGGACGGATCGGCTGGGTCGCCCGAACCACTGGGATCCGCCCGCGCCTCGGACCGCGACGCTGGGCCGGGGCGGTGGCCCGGCTGACCGCTCGTCGGTGGCCCGGGTCGAGCCCGACCCGCCGCCCCGGGCCCGTGGCGGCTCGACGAAGGACCTCTCCGACTGGGAGCGCTGGCTCGAGTTCTGCGCCCGGATCGACGGCTTCCC
>JBBQFS010000159.1:0-5199 GCA_038322255.1 Candidatus Limnocylindrales bacterium
CCCGCCAACGAGGTCCCCGAGCGAGCGGAGGTTATCCGCGCAGCGCTCGCGGCCGACGGCGGCTTCGAGGTGGTCGGTCCGAGCGAGCACGGCACGGCCCCGATCCTGGCCGTCCACGACCCGGGCCTGGTCCGGTTTCTCGGGGAGGCCTGGGCCGAGGCCGAGCGCCAGTCGATCGATCGGGAGTTCCTCGTCGCCGACACCTATCCGACGCGGGCGATGTTCGCAGGCATGAGCGAGGCTGTCGTGGCCGCGCGACCCGAGCCGGAAGCGGTCGGCGGACGCGCGGGCTGGTGGGGGCTCGACTCGTCGAACCCGATCGTCGCCGGGACGTTCGAGGCGGCGCGCTGGTCGGTCGACGTCGCGCTCACGACGGTCGACCTCGTGCTCGGCGGCGAGACGGTGGCGTATGGCCTGTGTCGCCCACCCGGGCATCACGCTGCGGTCGCGATGGCCGGCGGCTACTGCTTCTTCAACAACGCCGCCATCGCGGCACAGGCGATCGCCGCGTCGACCGGGGAGCGCGTCGCGATCCTCGACGTCGACGTTCACCACGGCAACGGCACGCAGCAGATCTTCTGGCGCCGCGAGGATGTGCTGTATGTCTCGCTGCACTCGGACCCGCGGCGTCTCTACCCGTTCTTCCTGGGTCACGCCGACGAGGTCGGCGAGGGATCAGGGCGGGGCGCGAACCTCAATCTGCCGCAGCCGCTTCGGGCCGACGATGCGACCTACCTCGAGGCCCTTGACCTGGCGCTGGAGGCGATCGCGCGAACGGACGGCTCGATCAGCGTGGTCTCGCTCGGCTTCGACACCTTCCACCTCGACCCGATCGGCGACCTGGCGCTGACCACCGAGGGCTATCACCAGATGGGTCGGCGCGTGGCCGAGCTCGGGCGCCGCCTCGTGATCCTCCAGGAGGGTGGCTACCACCTCGGCGCGCTGGGCGAGAACTCTCGCGCGTGGCTCCGTGGCGCCCAAGGCCGCCTGCCGGCCGGGCGTACCATCCCTCGGCCATGAGCAATCTGCCCGAGCACGTTCGAGAGGTGGTCGCCGAGATCGAGACCGAGATCGGCGAGCTGAGCGCCCTCGACGGCCATCGGCCGCGGGTCGATGACGATCGGACCCGGGCCATCGTCGGCACGTCGTCCCTCGCGACACCCACCGGGCCGGTCGAGGAAGCGGTGCGCGAGATCCTCCTCGAGATCGGCGAGGACCCGGATCGCGATGGCCTGGTTGGCACGCCCGATCGGGTGCATCGGATGTACGCCGAGCTGACCGCCGGGTATCACGTCGACCCGGACCGGCTCATCAACAACGCGATCTTCGACGTCGACTACTCGGAGATGGTCGTGGTCAAGGACATCCCCTTCTACTCGCTGTGCGAGCACCACCTGCTGCCCTTCTTCGGCGCCGCGGCTGTCGCCTACATCCCGCGCGGTCGGGTCATCGGGCTGTCGAAGATCCCGCGGATCGTCGAGATGTACGCGCGGCGGCTCCAGGTGCAGGAGCGGATGACCCAGCAGATCGCCGACTTCCTGAACGAACGCCTCTCCCCACAAGGCGTCGGCGTCGTCGTCGAGGCCAATCACCTCTGCGCCGCCATGCGCGGCATCCGCAAGCCCGGCACGGTCATGACGACCTCCGCGGTCCTTGGCCTCTTCCGCTCCCGCGACCGCACCCGCGCCGAGTTCTTCAGCCATCTCGAGCGGCGCGCGCCGGGAGACTGAGTGCGAATGCACGCGACGCCGCAGCAGACCGTCCAGGGCACCCTCGCCCGGATGGACGAGTGCTGGACCGCAATTCGGGACCAGGTCCGCTCGCTGCGGGGCGAGCTTCTCGAGGCTCGGCTCGGCGAGGGAAAATGGACGCGCAAGCAGATGCTCGCTCACGTCGGGACCTGGCACGAGCTGACGGCCGATCGGCTGAGCCGGTTCGTCGAGTCGGGCGAGCCTGCCCAGCTAGAGGGGGACGAGGACGTCATCAATGCGCGGGCGGCGCGCGCCGCCGAAGGGCGGACGATGGGCGAGATCCTCCTGAGCATGGACGACTCGTACCGGCGGATCCGTCGCGAAGTCGGCAGGCTCACGGATACCCAGCTCACCGCCCAGGATGGCTGGGCCGCGGCGGCCATCGCCGGGAACACCTACGAGCACTACGCGGAGCACCTCGCCGACCTGGGCGGGTGAGCGGGCCCGGCCACGCATCGCTGGTACTCGGCTCGCGCGCCAGCGAATGCTATGGCGCGCCTCGCCTAAGCAGAACGCGCGGTCACGAGGCCTGCCCGCGACCCTCGACGTGACGCTTCAGCCCTTCCGTCGCTGTTCGCGTGTTCTCCCTGAAAATGCTCCGCCGCAGGATGGGACCGAGGAGCGTGCCTATGGGACCATGCGCCTCGAGCCAGAACTCGGCGGTCGTCCCGTCACCGGCGGGCGTCAGGCTGTGTCCGCCGATCACCCGCACGCCCGGGCTCAGCGGCGACCCCCAGGTGAACGAACGGCCTTCCTCGTAATTCGTAATCTTCCACGTGCGCGCTGGCATCTTCTTGGGTTTGACGAGCACGCGGCTGCCGAACGCGATCGGTCCGGCGTCGAGTCTGTCGATCCGCTCGAACTGCGACGCCCAGGTCGGCCACGCCTCGACGTCGACCAGCACGGCCCAGATTTCCTCAGGCGGCGCCTCGATCCGGATAGTTCGAGCGAACCTCGTCACTCGGCCTCCTCGTGATATCTCGGAAGACTCGGAGCCTAGCAAGGTTGCGGTACAGTCGGCCCATGGCTGATCGACCGTTGAAGGTGCTGATCGCGAAACCGGGCCTCGACGGGCACGACCGCGGCGCGAAGGTGCTCGCCCGCGGGTTGCGCGACGAGGGCTTCGAGGTCGTCTACACGGGCCTGCGGCAGACGCCCGACATGGTCGTGACCGCGGCGCTTCAGGAGGACGCCGACGTCGTCGGGCTGTCGATCCTTTCGGGCGCGCATATGACGCTCGTGCCGAAGGTGACGGCGAAGCTGCGCGAAGCGGGGATGAATGACGTGCTCGTCGTCGTCGGCGGGATCATCCCGGACGACGACGTGGTGGCCCTCAAGGACGCCGGCGTGTCCGCGGCATTCGGGCCCGGCACGACCATCGCGGAGGTTGCCGAGTATCTCAGGGCCAACGCCCGGCCCCGCGACTGAGGTGGCCGCGGGAGCGAGCCGCCAGGACCCAGACGCCCTCGTCGACGCAGCCCTGGCAGGGGATCGCCGGGCCCTCGCCCGCATCCTGACGGCCGTGGAGAATCGCACGCCGGTGGCCGAATCGGCGCTGCGGCGCCTGTACCCGGTGGCCGGCAAGGCCCACCTCGTCGGGATCACCGGGCCCCCCGGCTCGGGCAAGTCGACCCTCGTCTCGGCGCTCATCGGCGCGGTCCGCGAGGCGGGCCGGGCGGTCGGGGTGATCGCGGTCGACCCGTCGAGCCCAATCACCGGCGGCGCCCTGCTCGGCGATCGGGTCCGGATGCAGGCCTACTCGTCGGACCGCGACGTGTTCATCCGCTCGATGGCAGCGCGCGGCCACGCCGGCGGGCTCGCCTCGACATCGACCGCCGCCGCGGCCGTCCTCGATGCGGTCGGGTTCGACCTGATCCTGCTCGAGACGGTCGGGACGGGCCAGTCCGAGGTGGAGGTCGCCGCAGCGGCGGATACCACCGTCGTGCTCGAGGCCCCCGAGATGGGCGACGAGGTCCAGGCGATCAAGGCCGGCCTACTCGAGGTCGCGGACATCGTCGTGGTGAACAAGGGCGATCGACCCGGCGCCCAGCGCACCGCGTCGCAGCTGCGGGCGATGCTCGTCGCGGTCGGGCGAGCCGGTCATCGGGGCGACGCACCCGCTGCTGGCCCGGAGCGGCCGCGGCCCAAGGAGCCGGAGGTGCTGTTGACGACCGCTACAACCGGCGACGGAATCCCCGAGCTGCTCGCCTCGCTGGACCGGCATCGCGCGCGCGGCAGCGAGGCGAGCGACACGCCCGCCCGACTCGCGCGCGCCGAGGCGCAGGTCTGGGCGATCCTGGCTGACCGGCTGCGGGCAGACCTCGAGGCCCCGAAGGTTCGAGCCGCCACCCAGGACACGCTCCGGCGCGTCGCTGCCCACGAGCTCGACCCGTTCACGGCCGCGGACCGGCTCCTCGAGGTGCTGCGAACCTGATCCGGCGCGACGCGCGAGCACGCGGGACGAGATACGCCCGGCCGGCACGACGTCGTCACCGCTACTCTTCAAACCATGCCTATCGAGCGCGTGTTCGTCGCCGGCGCCGGGCTCATGGGCCACGGCATCGGGCAGGTCCATGCGGCCATCGGGAAGCACGTGATGCTCTACGAGCCGGACCTTGCCCGGGCCCAGGCCGGTCGGGAGCGCATCGCCGGCAACCTGGAGCGCGCGGTCGCCAAGGGCAAGCTCGATTCCGACGAGCGCGACGCCATCATCGGCCGGGTCCTCGCGACGGACGAGCTCGACCTCGTGCGATCGGCGGATCTCGTCGTCGAGGCCGTCTTCGAGGACCTCGCCGTCAAGCAAGCCCTGTGGGCGAGCCTCGATGAGCGCGCAAAGGACGGCACGATCTTCGCGTCCAACACCAGCTCGATCTCGATCGATCGCCTGGCCGAGGCGGTCTCGGCGCCGCGCCGCGAGCGCTTCGTGGGCATGCACTTCTTCAGCCCGGTGCCGGTGATGCCCTTGGTCGAACTGATCCGCGGCAGCGCGACCAGCGACGCAACCGAAGGCGAGATTCGCGAGCTGACCGAGGCGCTCGGCAAGAAGCTGATCGTGTCGGCCGACCGGCCGGGGTTCATCGTGAACCGCATCCTGATGCCGCTCCTGGCCGAGGCGATGCGCGTCTACGAGGAGGGCACGGGCTCGGCCGAGGATATCGACACGGGCGCGAGGGTCGGCTTGAACCATCCGATGGGCCCGCTGGAGCTCGCGGACTTCATCGGGCTCGACGTCTGCCTCAACGTGATGAAGGTCCTCCACGAGGGCATCGGCGGCGAGCATTTCCGTCCACCGGCCGTCCTCGAACGCCTCGTGGCCGAGGGCCACCTCGGCCAGAAGACCGGCCGCGGATTCCACGCGTATCCCCGTGGCTGAGCCGGGTGCCGCGACGTGTGAGGACGAGGCGATGACGACCCATATCGCCGCCGGCGAATCATCATTGGGTGGCCT
>JBBQFS010000160.1:0-5138 GCA_038322255.1 Candidatus Limnocylindrales bacterium
ATCGCTGAGGCGAGGCTCGATCTCATCCGCTGGCGCGCCGTCCCGGCCGACCCCGATGCGCTCGGCGTCGCTGCGGCCGCGTCACGACCGGCGTTCGCCCAGGCGATGGTCGCCAGGCCGGAAGGCGACGGCGACGCCGCGTTCGAGCCCGGCGGTACAGGTGCTAGCCCGCTCTCCTCCATCAAGTATGTCGGCGCTCCGTGGGAGCTGGGTCTCGCCGAGGTGCACCAGGTGCTCCTGCGCAATGAGCTCCGGGACCGGGTCGTGCTGCGCATGGACGGCGGCCTGCAGACCGGCCGTGACCTGCTCATGGCCGCACTCCTCGGGGCGGAGGAGTTCGCCTTCGGGACCGTGGCCCTCGTGGCCATCGGCAGCGACATGGCCCGCCAGTGCCACCTCGACACGTGTCCCACCGGCATCGCGACCCAGCGGGAGGATCTCCGCGCCAAGTTCACCGGGACGCCCGAGCAGGTCGAACGCTTCGCATTCGGCGTCGCCGAGGACCTGCGGCGCGAGCTGGCAGCGGTTGGTGCTCGCTCCGTCGGCGAGGTGGTGGGGGAGGCACGCCGCCTCTCCCGGGCGGGCGGCCGGACGACCCACGACCTCGGCCCGGTGCTCCGCGGCGGCGCATGGCCGGCCGGCGCGGAGCGTCGGGCAAACCCGGCGTCCGCGGGTGCGTCAATTGCCCGCGGGGACGCCTCGGTCCTCGAGACGCACCTCGTCCGGGCGCTGGCGAGCCAGGGATCGTTCACGGCGTCCGGCTTGTCGCTCACGACAGCCGACCGCTCGTTCGGGGCCGCGCTCGCCGGCGCAATCGAGCGCGGCGAGGTGCAGCGGCCGATCCAGCTGGAGCTGCACGGCTCGGCGGGCCAGTCGTTCGGAGAATTCGCGACCGACGGGCTGAGCCTGCGCCTCGTCGGCCAGGCCAATGACTACGTCGGCAAGGGCCTCTCCGGAGGCACCGTGGTCGTCGTTCCGGGAACCGGATCTCGGGACGATCGCCCAGACCGCGGCGATCGCCGGCAACGCCTGTCTCTATGGCGCGACGGCCGGCCGGCTTCACCTCGTCGGGCGGGCGGAGATGCGGTTCGCGGTCCGCAACAGCGGGGCGCAGGCAGTCGTCGAGGGCATCGGGCCCCACGGCTGCGAGTACATGACCGGCGGGACCGTGGTGGTCCTCGGTCCCGTCGGGGCAAACTTCGGGGCCGGCATGACCGGCGGTCTGGCCTACCTCTACGATCCTGCAGGCCGGCACGTTGCAGCCCTCCACGAACCGAGCGTCCGGGCACGCCGGCTCGCGAGCGTCGCTGCCGACCGGCCGGATGGCGCCGAACGCCTGGCCGAGTGGCGCCGCCTCGTCGAGGCGCATCGCGACGCCGGTTCGGCCATCGCCCTCTCGATCCTGGCCGAGGTGGGCCGCGGGATGATGTCTGGCTCGTGGAGCCCGCCGCGGCCAGCGAAGCGGCAATTGCCGGCGCGGGCACGGCCGCCGGCACCAGCGTCGCCCCTGACCGCGCGGCCGCACCGACACCGGATCGCAACCTCGCCGCATCTGCCTCGACGTCGATTGCCGGGTCCGGCGCCCGTAGCGTTAGGGCGTGATCCACCCCGAGCGCGAGATCAGCTACGCCTTTGCCGTCCGAGACGGCCATGGCGGCCCGACAACGTGCGCCGCGTGCGGTTGCCGGCTGGAGGATTCACAGGACGGCGCGATCTTCCGGCACTTCAACCCGCTCGGCGGACGTGATGCGCGCGGCTGCCGCGTTGCCTGCGCGGATCTCGCCCACGATTCCACGGGGCACGTCCTGGCCGACTGAGGCGCCTTCCACCCGGCCGCTGGCATCTTGCGCCCCAGGCCTTCACTCCTCCGCGAAACGCCCGCCCAGGGCCCTGGACCGATTCAGTCCACCTTGATGCGATAGCCGACGCCGTGAACGGCGACAATCGGGGGGCCGCCGCCGCCGTCGACCTTGGCCCGCAGTCGGGCGAGGTGAGGAGTGAGCCAGACGGGATCCGGGTCGGCGTCCGCCGGAAAGCCGGCCCGCGCGAGCTGCAGATGCGGCACGGTGTCGCCGCTCGCCCGGACGAGCGCCTCGAGGAGTCGGAACTCGGTCGGCGTCAGTTGGAGCGGGGCTTCGCCGGCGCGTGCGTGGTGGCGCCCGGGGTCGAGCCACAACGCGCCAGCCTCGATTGGGCCGGGGGCCTCGCTGCCGGCGGAGTCGTGGAACCGCCGCGTTACCGCGGCGATCCGGGCCAGCAGCTCCGCCTTGCCGAACGGCTTCACGATGTAGTCGTCCGCGCCGGCGCCGAACGCCCTGAGCTTGGCCATCTCCGCGGCGTCGCCGGAGACGACGAGGATCGGCACCGACCCCGCGGCCCGGATCTCGCGGCTGACCGAGAATCCGTCAGAACCCGGCATGCCCAGGTCGAACAGCACGATATCCGGGGAGTCATCACGGAAGCGGCGCACCGCCGTCGGCCCGTCGTAGGCCGTGATGACCTGGTAGCCCGCCGTGCCGAGGAGCGCAGCCAGCGCACCGACCATGCCGCTGTCGTCGTCGACGACGAGGATGCGCAGTGATCGCCGAGCGATGCCGATCTCCTGGCCCGAGCCCACGCTGACCATGCCCTGAGCCTACGCAGGCAGTGGCTGGGACTCGGTCTCGGGAGAGTTACGCCTCGAAGCCCGAACGGACGAGCCCGGTCGATCGACGATCAGTGTTGGACGTCGTCGCCCGGCCAGGTGTCGGACAGCAGGTAGCCCCTCGTGTCAAGGGTCAGGAATTCGCTGACAACGATCCTGCGCATCCTTGGTCACCTTGCGAACTACGACAGCGTCTCCGGGATTCTGCAGGATCAGCCCGGCAGACGGGTCTGAGCACCATGCGAGCCATATGCTGCGGCTCGTCGTGAGCGCATACGTCGCAACCGTCTCGCGCTCGGCCATGAGCACGGCGCTGCCGTTCGCCCTGCCAATCGGCCTGTCGGCGTTCCTGCTGTTCAGCGTGGAGCCGCTCGTCGGGCGGCTGGTCCTCCCGGTCTTCGGTGGCGTCGCCGCAGTTTGGGCGACGATCCTGTTCTTCTTCCAGGTCGTGCTGCTGGCTGGCTACCTCTACGGGCACCTTTCCATCACTCGCCTTGGCCGGCTCGGCGCGCCCATCCACCTCGGGCTCGCCGCACTGGCGTTCTACGCGCTGCTGAATGCACCTAGCCGAATCGCGGACCTGCGCAACGAGGCGGTCACACCCGTCCTCGACCTGCTCTGGATCCTGGTCGGCTTGATCGGCCTGCCGGCGTTCGTGTTGACCGCCACCACGCCGCTCCTGTCCGGGTGGTTCCACGCCGCCCGGGACGATCGGCGCCGAGATCCGTACTGGCTCTACGCCTTGAGCAATGCCGGGTCGCTGGCCGCATTGCTCGCGTATCCGCTGTTGATCGAGCCTCGCCTCGGTCTCGCGAGCCAGCGCGGATTCTGGGCGGCCGGCTATGCCGTCCTGGTCGCGCTGCTCGGGTGGTCGGCCTACCGCGCCCTGCCGGACTTCATCGCCCGGCCTCGCGACTACGTCCCTGCACCTGGGCGGCGAGTGGCGGCGGCGGAGGCAACGGCGGCGGGTGCCATCACCGGCGGGCGACGCCTGCGCTGGCTGTTCCTCGCGATGATCCCGTCGGGGCTGCTATCAGCGGTCACCAACTTCGTGGCAACGGATCTCGTCTCCGTCCCCTTGCTTTGGGTGATCCCGCTGGCGCTCTACCTCGCGTCGTTCATCGTCGCCTTTTCACCCCGAGGCGGTCGGATGATCGGGCTGGCAATCGCGGCGGCGCCGGCGATGGTGACGCTGCTGTGGGTGCCTTACGGATCCGCCGGCGGCTGGCCGATCCTGGCGCTGCTGCTCACCGAGCTTTTTGCCTTCGCGGTCGTCGCGATCGCCGTCCACGGCCGCCTGGCCCAGGACCGCCCCGAACCCGTCCACCTCACCGAGTTCTACCTGATCCTCGCGACCGGTGGGGCGCTTGCCTCGGCAATCGTCGGCCTCATCGCTCCGAATGTCTTCCCGGACATCTGGGAATACCCGATCCTCCTCGTCGGTGCGCTCGTGGCGTTGGCGCTCGTCGCCCGACCACCGCCCGTCCATACCGCCCGGAAAGGCGGTCTCGATTTCGGGCCGTTCTTCGCTGGCTCGGTGAGCCGGCTCCTGCCCTACGCGATCGGTGCGGGGTTGCTGGCGCTGGTCCTCGCGGCGACAGGTTCAATCGCGACCGAAGCCGGGATCCGGTGGCTCCTGGTCGGCGGACTGATCGTGCTGTTCGGCGGGAAGCCGTGGTTCCTCGTTGTCGCCACCGCGATCGTCCTCGGCCTGGCCACCCTCATCCTCAAGCCGCCCGCCGAGTTCCGTGCCCGCAGCTTCTTCGGGGTGACCGAAGTGCTTCACCTGCCGACGGGTGTCGGAACGGTGATGATGAACGGCACGACCGTCCACGGGGCGCAGCTGTCCGACCCCGCCGAGCGGCGGACTCCCGTGTCGTATTACGGCCTCGATGGTCCGGTGGGCGACATCTTTGCGGTCGGTGCCGACGCCCCGGCCAGCGGTCCCAGGCAGGTCGGCGTCGTCGGCCTCGGAGCCGGCGCGCTGGCGGCATACGTCGATACCTCGATCGCCATGACGTTCTACGAGATCGACCCGATCGTGATCGAGGCCGCATCGGATCCCCGGCTGTTCACCTTCCTGACCGATGCGCCGCGGCGTCCCAATGTGGTCCTCGGCGACGCCCGGCTGTCGCTCGCGAAGGAGCCCGAGGGTGCCTACGACCTCCTGATCATGGATGCGTTCACGAGCGATTCGGTCCCGGTGCACCTTCTCACCCTCGAGGGCATCACCGAAGAGGTTCGAACCCTGGCGCCCGATGGGATCATCGCCTTCAACGTGTCGAGCCGTTACTACGACCTTTCGCCGGCGATCGCAGCCGCGCTCGCAGAGCTTGACTTCGTGACCCTGCGAAGGTCCGGCGCCGGCGATGGCGGAATGGTCCTCCCGAGCAGCTGGATCGCGGCTTCGCGCAGCTCCGCACGGCTCGAGCGCCTGCGGGCGCTCAGGTGGGAGAGGTCGCCCGTGGCCGATCGGCCGTTCACCGACGACTAC
>JBBQFS010000161.1:0-5136 GCA_038322255.1 Candidatus Limnocylindrales bacterium
TGCGTGCTAGCATGACCTGAGCGCCAGGAAGGCGCGGGCAGGGGAACGGGCGTTCGACTTGGAGCGATTCGACAAGTTCACGGACCGGGCACGCAAAGTCCTGACACTTGCGCAGGACGAGGCGCAGCGGTTCAACCACAATTACATCGGCACCGAGCACCTGCTGCTGGGTCTGGTGCGCGAGGGCGAAGGCGTCGCCGCGCGCGTGCTCGAGAACATGAATGTCGAGCTGGCCAAGGTCCGGACCGCGGTGGAGTTCATTATCGGGCGGGGTGACCGCCCCGTCGTCGGCGAGGTCGGGCTGACTCCGCGCGCGAAGCGGGTCATCGAGCTGGCCATCGACGAGGCTCGCCGCTTGGGCCACAACTACATCGGCACCGAGCACCTGTTGCTGGGCCTCGTCCGTGAGGGCGAAGGGATCGCGGCGGGCGTGCTCGAGTCCCTCGGCGTGAACCTCGACAAGGTCCGCCACGAGGTCATCCGGGTCCTGTCGCAGTCGTCTTCGGTCGGGCCGGCGCAGGAGACCAAGCGCAGCTCGAAGACACCGACCGTCGACGCCCTCGGCATCAACCTGACTGACGCGTCGCGCGCCGGAAAGCTCGATCCGGTCATCGGGCGCGAGAAGGAGATCGAGCGGGTCATCCAGATCCTCGGCCGGAAGACCAAGAACAATCCCGCCCTGATCGGCGAGCCCGGCGTCGGCAAGACGGCCATCGCCGAGGGTCTGGCGCACCGGATCGTCGCCGGCGACGTGCCTGACATCCTGCTCAACAAGCGCGTCCTGACCCTCGATATTGGCTCGCTCGTGGCGGGCACGAAGTACCGCGGCGAGTTCGAGGAGCGCCTCAAGAAGATCATCGAGGAGCTCCGGAACACCAACGACGCCATCCTGTTCATCGACGAGCTGCACACGCTCGTCGGGGCCGGCGCCGCCGAAGGCGCGATCGACGCCGCCAACATCCTCAAGCCGCCACTGGCCCGCGGCGAGCTCCAGTGCATCGGCGCGACCACCCTCGACGAGTACCGCAAGTACATCGAGCGCGACGCGGCCCTGGAGCGGCGCTTCCAGCCGGTCATGGTCGAGGAGCCGAGCCTCGAGCAGACGATCGAGATCCTGATGGGCATCCGCGAGCGCTATGAGCAGCACCACAAGGTCACGATCACCGACGACGCCGTGAAGGCCGCAGCCGACCTGTCGATCCGCTACATCACCGATCGCCATCTCCCCGACAAGGCGATCGACCTCATCGACGAGGCCGCCAGCCGCGTCCGCCTCCGCCACGCGTCCGCGCCGCCACCGCTGCGCGAGGCCCAGCGCGAGCTCGACCGCATGACCAAGGAGAAGGACGGCGCGATCAACTCCCAGGACTACGAGGCGGCCGCGAAGCTCCGCGAGGACGAAGCGACGCAGCGCGAGAAGGTCGACGCCCTCCGTGGCGAGTGGCAGACGACCATCGCCGGCGACGCGCCCACGGTCGACGAGGAAGAGATCGCCCAGGTCGTCGCGATGTGGACCGGCATCCCGGTCACACGCATCGCGCAGGAGGAGTCGGAGCGGCTGCTTCACATGGAGGATTCGCTGCACAAGCGCGTCATCGGCCAGCACGAGGCGATCGAGATCGTGTCGCGGGCCGTCCGCCGCGCCCGAGCCGGCCTCAAGGATCCCAAGCGCCCGATCGGCTCGTTCATCTTCCTCGGCCCGACCGGCGTCGGGAAGACGGAGCTCGCGAAGGCCGTGGCGGAGTTCATGTTCGGCAGCGAGGACACGCTCATCAAGATCGACATGAGCGAGTTCATGGAGCGCCATAACGTGAGCCGGCTCGTCGGCGCCCCGCCCGGCTATGTCGGCTTCGACGAGGGCGGGCAGCTGACCGAGGCCGTGCGCCGCAAGAGCTACGCGGTCGTGCTCCTCGACGAGGTCGAGAAGGCCCACCCCGAGGTATTCAACATCCTCCTCCAGATCCTCGAGGACGGGCAGCTAACGGACGCAAAGGGCCGCCGCGTCGACTTCCGGAACACGATCATCATCATGACCTCGAACCTGGGCGCGAGGCAGATCCAGACCAACTCGTCGCTCGGCTTCCGGCCGGTGGCGGACGACGTGCCGGGCCGGGCCCAGCAGTCGTACGACCTGATGAAGGAGAAGGTCCAGGCCGAGCTGAAGACCAGCTTCCGGCCCGAGTTCCTGAACCGCATCGACGCCACGGTCGTCTTCCGCAGCCTCACGGTCGAGGAGATCCGCGAGATCGTGGACCTCATGCTCCAGCGCGTGCGCGACCAGCTGAAGGCACAGAGCATGTCGCTCGAGGTGACGCAGTCGGCCAAGGACCACCTGATCAAGCTCGGTTGGGACCCGGCGTTCGGCGCCCGGCCGCTGCGTCGGACGATCCAGAACCTGATCGAGGACGTGCTCGCCGAACACCTCCTCCTGGGCCGGTACCCGATCGGCGCGACCATCGAGGTCGATGCGAACGGCGATGATGGCCTGGTGATTCAGGCCGCGGAGCAGAAGACCCCCGTCGAAGTCTCCTAGGACCCGGCATGGCCCGGACCCAGAGCCGGTTCGTCTGCCAGGCGTGCGGCGCCGACTTCGCCCGCTGGGAAGGCCAGTGCCGCTCCTGCGCCGCGTGGAACACCCTCGTCGAGACCGTCGTGACCGCGCGCCAGCGGGCCCAGCGCTCGCCACGGTCCGGGAGCCCAGGCCTCGTGGCCGGCCCTGAGCCCGTCGCCCTCTCGGCCGCGACCGACGGGCCGACCGAGCGCCTGCGAACCGGCCTCGGTGAGCTCGACCGGGTGCTCGGCGGCGGGATCGTGCCCGGGTCGCTCCTGCTGATCGGCGGGGAGCCCGGCGTCGGCAAGTCGACGCTCCTGCTCCAGGTGGCCGGCGGCGTAGCGGCCCAGGGCGCGGGTGTCCTGTATGCGACCGGCGAGGAATCCCCGGGCCAGGTCCGGCTGCGGGCCGCACGTCTGGGCCTGGGGTCGGGGCCGGCAGCCGACGCGGTGGCCGTCCTCGCGACGAGCGAGGTCGGGGCGATCATCGAGGCCGCGCGCGCTCGAAGGCCGGCGCTGGTCGTGGTCGATTCGATCCAGACCATGACGGTCGACGAGCTTGCCGGCCCGGCCGGCAGCGTCGGCCAGGTGCGCGAGTCGGCGCTGCGGCTCATGGAGCTCGCGAAGGGCGACGGGATCGCGGTGGTCCTGGTGGGGCACGTCACGAAGGACGGCTCGATCGCCGGTCCTCGCACCCTCGAGCACCTCGTGGACGCCGTGATCGACCTCGGCGGAGACCGCGGCGGCGTCATGCGCCTGCTGCGAGCCTCGAAGAACCGGTTCGGCTCGACCGACGAGCTCGGCGTGCTGGAGATGGGCGAGACGGGCCTGCGCGAGGTCGCCGACCCCGGTCGGGCATTCCTCGCCGACCATGAAGGCGCCGCGCCGGGCAGCGTCGTCGCGGCGACGCTCGAGGGCAGCCGGCCGCTGCTGGTCGAGGTCCAGGCCCTCGTTTCACCAGCCGGCTACTCGAACCCGGCGCGGCGGGCGTCGGGCATCGACCCGACCCGGCTCGCGCTCCTGCTCGCGGTCCTCGGGCGCCGCGCGGGGATCGGCCTCGGGAGCCACGACGTCTACGCGAACCTGGCGGGCGGCCTCAGCGTGAGCGAGCCCGGACTGGACCTCGCCGTCGCGCTCGCGCTCGCCTCGTCGCTCCGGGACCGGCCCATCGACCGCCGGACCGTCGCGGTCGGCGAGGTCGGACTGCTCGGCGAGCTCCGGCCCGTCGCCGGCATCGACCGGCGCCTTCGTGAGGCCGCGAGGCTCGGATTCGAGCGGGCCATCGTGCCCGCGGGCCGGCCGGCCACGGCCGCCCAGGTACCCGGGATTCGGCTCGTTTCCGCGGCGAACCTCCGCGACGCCCTCGCGGCGACGCTCGGGCCGGAGGGGCCGGGCCGTCGTGAGGAACCGCTCGAGCCGCCCGAATCGGTCGCGCCGGCGACGGTCGACGCCGGAGCACGAGTGCTAGGCTGAGCGCCCCGACGATCGAGCCGCCACGGTTGACGACCGGTGATCGGCCGCCTCGACCCGATCGCGGCCAACCGAGGCCTCGTTGAACCGAACCATTCACTTCCTGGGAGCCGCCCTCGGGGGGCTTATCGGGATCACTTCTGTCATCGCCCAGCTTGCGATCTTTCAGCCCGCGCCTGGCGCGCCCCTGCTCGTCGTCGCCTGGGTCGTCGCCTGGATCGTCCTTGGGTTCACCCTGCTCCCGTACCTGACTGTCATCCCGGCGATGTCCGCGCTGCGGGCCGTCCAGCAGCTGTCGACCGCGGAGTTCGTGACCGCGATCATCGGCCTCTTCCTCGGGTTGCTGCTCGGCCTCCTGCTGGGCCTGCCGCTATCGGCGCTCCCGAGCCCCATCGGGACGATCGCGCCGCTGGGCATCTCGATCTTCCTTGGCCTCGCGATGGTCGGCCTGACCGTTGCGAAGCGCCACGATCTGATCACGGCCGCGGAGTCGCTCGGACTGCTTCGACGGGGGCCAGTCGAGGGCGCCGCCGCCGTGCCCCACATCCTGGTCGACACCAGCGCGATCATCGACGGCCGCATCGCCGACATCGCCGACTCCGGCTTCCTGTTCGGGATCCTCGAGGTGCCGCGGTTCGTGCTCGACGAGGTCCAGCGCCTGGCCGACAGCTCCGACACGCTGCGCCGGACCCGCGGCCGCCGGGGGCTCGAGATCCTGGCCCGCATGCGCAAGACCGGTGCGACACCCGTGATCGTGATCGACGAGGACGTCCCGGGGACCCCCGAGGTGGACTCGAAGCTGGTCGCGCTGGCGAAGCGGAACGGCCGCGCCGTCCTGACGAACGACCTGAACCTGAACCGCATCGCCGACCTGCAGGGCGTGCGCGTCCTCAACGTCAACTCGCTGGCCAACGCCGTGAAGCCGGCGTTGTTGCCCGGAGAGGATCTCCGGGTTCGGGTGATCCAGCCCGGCAAGGACGCCGGTCAGGGCGTCGGCTACCTCGACGATGGGACGATGGTGGTGGTCGAAGGTGGAGCCAAAGCGATCGACACGGAGGTCGAGGTCACCGTTACGCGCGTGCTCCAGACGGTCGCCGGGCGCATGGTCTTCGCCCA
>JBBQFS010000162.1:0-4966 GCA_038322255.1 Candidatus Limnocylindrales bacterium
TCGGCCGAAGTGGTCGCCGAGGACGTCGACGGGATGCTTCGCGAGGGTCGGGCCTTCGCGAAGCTCGCCCGCAACATCGTCGTCAAGGTGCCCATGAGTGAGGAAGGGCTGGAGGCGATCGCGCGGTTCGCGGAAGAGGGCATCAGGACGAACTGCACACTCATCTTCTCGTCGAACCAGGGCCTCCTCGCCGCCAAGGCAGGCGCCAGCCTCATCTCGCCGTTTGTCGGCCGGCTCGACGACATCAACCAGGACGGCATGATCGTCATCCGCGAGCTCGCGGAGATCTTCGAGCTCCACGACATCGACGCCGAAATCCTCTCGGCCTCGATCCACAATCCGCTGCACGTCACGCAGTCCGCGCTTGCCGGCGCCCACATCGCGACGCTGCCGTTCAAGATCCTCCAGCAGATGGTTCACCATCCGCTCACGGACAAGGGCATCGTGACGTTCCGCCAGGACTGGGAGAAGGCACGCGCCTCAGCGGCAGCGAAAGGCAGCACGGCCGGCACCGCCGCCAAGGGCACCGCGCCAGCCACGGCCGCGTCGGCGACAGCCACCTCGGGCAACGGCGCGCAGCCCGCACGGACCGCGGCAACAGGGAAGACCAGCGGCAAGTCCGCGAGCGGTCGCGGCACCGGCAAGCGCTCCTCCGCCTCCTGACCTTCAGCCCCGCCCCGCTCACGCCGCCCCGCACCGACTGAATTCCGCACGCCACGCGTGCGACCCAGCCGCGCCGTCGGCAGGCGCCGGGCCACTCTGTCCCGCGCACCCACCGATGCGCCGCCCGAGCTCCTGATCGTCCTCGCGGCGCTGTCCGTGCAGGGCGGCGGCGGCATCGCCGCGCAACTTCTGACCCGCCACGGCGTGCCGCTGGTAGTCAGCCTGCGGATCGTGCTCGCCGCGCTTGTCATGCTGGTCTGGCGGCCGCCGCGCCGAAACGGCGCCGACCCAAGAGCCTGGCGCTACGCGATCGCCCTCGGCGTCGCGTTGGCCGCGATGAACAGCCTCTTCTACCTGTCGATCACACGGATCCCGCGAGCGGGCGGGCGCGTGCCGCGCACCCTTGATGGGCGGCACCTGGCACCCGCGCTGCGATCTTCGAGTGGTGCCGCAAGCGCACGCAGCACTGGTTGGAGCCGGTCCTTAGCAGCCCCCACACAAGCTGGTGATCGTGCCGAAGATCACGAGCCTGCACCGGTTTGTTCCTTTGGAGTCTCGCCGCTACCCTGATTCCCCGATCGTCTGGAGGGGTTACGGCTTTGATCTGCGGGAACTGCGAGACCGAGAATGAGGCCGGCCTCAAGTTCTGCCGCCACTGCGGAGGACGTCTGGCGACGGGATGCTCCACCTGCGGCGCTCCCAATCCGCCAGACGCAAGGTTCTGTGGCTCGTGCGGCAACCAGCTCGTGCCCACGGGCACTCCAACGGTGGTCGCCGCTGTCGCCGCTCACCCGTCGTCCATCAACAACCCGGTTGCCGAGCGCCGTCTCGTTTCGGTCCTCTTCGCTGACCTCGTCGGCTTCACCGCGATCTCGGCCGACCGTGACCCGGAGGAAACCCGGGAGCTGCTCTCGCGGTACTTCGATCTCTCCCGCGACGTGATCGCCCGGTACGGTGGCACCGTCGAGAAGTTCATCGGCGACGCGGTCATGGCGGTCTGGGGTGCTCCAACGGCGCACGAGGACGATGCAGAGCGGGCGGTCCGGGCGGGCCTTGATCTCGTGGACCTCGTGAGATCGCTCGGCCCGACGATCCAGGCCCGAGCCGGGGTCCTCACGGGCGAGGCCGCCGTGACGATCGGGGCGGTAGGCCAGGGGATGATCGCGGGCGACCTGGTGAACACTGCGAGCCGGCTTCAGTCGGCTGCTTTACCCGGCACGGTTCTCGTCGGAGAGGCGACCCAGCGAGCGGCGAGCAAGGCGATCGCCTTCGAGCCCGCCGGCGAGCAGACGCTCAAGGGCAAGACGAGCCCAGTCCCAGCTTGGCGCGCCCTGCGCGTGGTCGCACAGGTCGGCGGCCGAAATCGCTCCGAGACCCTCGAGGCGCCCTTCGTCGGCCGCGATGACGAGCTGCGCCTCCTGAAGGACCTCTTCCACGCCACGAGCCGCGAGGGACGCGCCCGCCTCGTCTCGGTCATCGGACCGGCGGGGATCGGCAAGTCGCGGCTCGCCTGGGAGTTCCTCAAGTATCTCGACGGCCTCGTGGAGAGCGTCTGGTTCCACGACGGGCGCTCTCCGGCCTACGGCGAGGGCATCAGCTTCTGGGCGCTCGGCGAGATGGTCCGCCGGCGGGCGGGCCTGATCGAGACCGATGACGAGCCGACAACGCGAGCGAAGATCACCGCGACCGTCGCCGAACACATTCCCGACGAGGATGAACGCCGCTGGATCGAGCCCGCCCTGCTCGCCCTGCTCGGCTTCGAGTCCGGGATCGGCAGTGACGAGCTCTTCGGGGCCTGGCGGACGTTCTTCGAGCGACTCGCGGCCAGCGCGCCGGTCGTACTGATCTTCGAGGACTTCCACTTCGCCGACTCCGGCCTCCTCGACTTCGTTGATCACGTCATGGAGTGGAGCCGGAACGTCCCGATCTACATTGTCACGCTGGCCCGCCCGGAGCTCCTTGAGAAGCGTCCAACCTGGGGCGCCGGCAAGCGGAACTTCCACTCGATCTACCTCGAGCCACTGTCCGGTGCCGCGATGCATGAGCTCCTCACCGGGCTCGTCCCGGGATTGCCCGAAGCGGCCGTCCGCGCGATCGTGGCCCGAGCCGACGGCATCCCGCTCTACGCGGTCGAGACGGTCCGGATGCTCGTTGCCGAAGGGAGGCTCACGCTCGCGAATGGCGTGTACCGGCCGGTCGGCGACCTCACGACCCTCGCCGTGCCCGAGACCCTCACCGCACTCATCGCGAGCCGCCTCGACGGGCTCGACCCAGATGATCGGGCGCTCGTCTCGGATGCCGCCGTCCTCGGCCAGAGCTTCACGCTGGCCGGCCTAGCCGCCGTCTCCGGGAGCGATGCGGCAAACCTCGAGCCGCGTCTTCGGACCCTCGTCCGGCGCGAGCTGTTCACCCTCGAGGCCGACCCCCGCTCGCCCGAACGCGGCCAGTACGCCTTCGTGCAGGCCCTGATCCGCGAGGTCGCCTACAACACCCTTGCCCGAGCCGATCGCAAGGTCCGCCATCTCGCGGCTGCCCGGTTCTTCGAGGGCCTCGGCACCGACGAGCTCGCGGGCGCCCTCGCCGGCCACTACCTCGCCGCCCACGCGAACGCGCCGGAGGGTCCAGCGGCCGATGCCCTGGCCGGACAGGCTCGACTCGCCCTGCGGGCTGCCGCCGAGCGGGCCGCCGCCCTCGGCGCCCACGACCAGGCGGTGGCCTTCGTGGACCAGGCGCTCACCGTTACGGCCGATCCAGCCGATCGCGCCGAGCTACTCGAGCGGGCCGGCACGTCTGCTTCGGTGGCAGGTCGCCATGCGGTGGCCGAGAGCTACCTGCGTCGTGCGATCGAGATCGATCGCGAACGCAGCGATCGGGAAGGCACCGCTCAGGCCACTGCTAACCTGGCGCGGATCCTCATCAACGCCCGCCGTGCCGACGTCGCCCAGGAGCTGCTCGAGGCGGCGCGTACGGAGTTTGCCGACCTGGCACCCCATCCGGCCGGTGCCGCACTTGGCGGTCAGCTTGCCCGGGCCTACTACCTCAACGCCGACCGGCGGCGTGCGATCGAGACGGCGGATTCGGTCCTCGAGACGGCCGAGCACCTCGATCTCGTCGCGATCGTCGCCGACACTCTCGTCACCCGCGGCTCGGCGCTCTGCCATCTCGGTCGGCTGACCGAAGGACTCGCGCTCCTCCGAGCTGGCCAGGAGCTCGCCGAACGAAACGGTCTCAGCGACACGCTCATCCGAGCGATCGGCAATCGCGCCTTGTATGAGGCCGCGCAAGATCCGAGATCAGCGCTCGAGATCGCTCGCGCCGGGCTCCTCATCGCCCATCGGATCGGCCATCGCAATCCGGTCATCCTCGGTAATGCGGTCTACGCGGCGATCAGGCTCGGCGAATGGACGTGGGCCTCGGGTGCAGTCGCCGAGGCATTGGCACAAGACCTCGAACCCTCCGACCGAGCCGAAGTCCTCGTCTTGTCGGTGTGGCTCAACGCGTTCATCGGTGCGCCGACCGGGGAGCTCATCGCCGAGGTCGAGCGTCTCGTCGCAGGGGTGACAGATATCTACCGGCTCATGGCGGTGCCATGGGCTCGGGCGGCCGCTCTCTTCGCCGAAGGCCACCTCCGTGACGCGCGTGACGAGTGGCGGCTGGCGATCGACGGCTTCGCGGACCCCTCCAGCCTTCCGCTCCCGGCCCGGGCCGCCCTGTGGAGCGGTGATCGAGACGCAGTTCGAGCGGACCTGGCGGCGTTTGACGCCGCTGGGGTGCATGGACCGCCGATGGAGGCGGATCGGACGACCATGCGTGCCGGTCTCGCAGCACTCGAGGGTCGGACAACCGACGCGCTCAACCTCTATCGCAATGCCCTGCGAGCTTGGCGAACCCTTCAGCTGCCGTGGGATGAGGCACTGTGTGCAATCGATATGGCCGCGGTGCTTGGACCCGGCCAGCAGGACGTCCGCGCGGCGGCGGAGACCGCTCGCGAGATCCTCGTTCGCCTGAGCGCAAGACCTTTCGTGGCGAGGCTCGATGCTGCAATGGCCGGGCGACCCGCAGGGGTTTCCTCGACCAATGCGCCCATCGTGGACGCACCAACGCCAGCCTGATCGGATCACGATCGAGACGCAGCACCATGACCTGCGTAGGCTCTTGCCCACGCGGCGCCTAACCGCGAGCGTGCGCTCAGCCCCGGCGGGATGACCCGACCGATGACCTGTCCAACCCGAAATGGGCCGTGACTTTCATCAAGACCGTCTCTTGCCGGGGATTGGGCGCGCCGGGCGTGACTTCATAGCGC
>JBBQFS010000163.1:0-4900 GCA_038322255.1 Candidatus Limnocylindrales bacterium
ACCCCAGTGCCAGGCGTCCGGCCGCAGCCGGAACACGGCGGCGACGACGAGCAGCCACACGATTCCGGCCAGCCAGCCGCCGACGACGTCGGTGAGGTAGTGGAAGCCCAAGTAGATCCGGCTCACCCCGATGCCGAACGCCAGGACCCCGGCGATGACCATGCTCACCAGCCCGATGCGCCGGCCGAATACCGACCACGCGATGAGCGCGATCGCAACGTAGAAGACGACGCCGTTCATCGAATGCCCGCTGGGAAAGCTGTAGTCGGGCAGCACTGCTGCGTAGTCGAGCCTCGGCCGGGGACGCTCGAAGATCAGCTTCATCGCGAAGTCGATCACCAGCGAGCCGGCGAGGGCCACGCCGAGGAACAGCAGCGCGCCGTACCGCTTCGTCAGGAGCAGCGCCCCGCCGACGATGAGGAAGATCGGGAGCACCACGAGGGTCGAACCCATGGCGGTCAGGCCGTTCATCAGCGCGTTGAAGGCCGGCGACTGGATCCCGTGGAGGAAGGGCGTCGCCCAGGTGTCGATGACGAACACCTCCTGGTCGCGCACGCCGTCGGCGATCGTGCCGAGCACGAAGAGGCTCGCGACCATCGCCACGATTCCGAGCGCGATCGCCCCCGACGCCAGGCCCAGGGGCGGCCGGGGCACCGCGGCCGAAAATCGCGGGTGGGCAGGGTCGACGCGACCAAGCGGCCCGGACCGGGTGCTCGTCCCGGCATCGACGCGAGAGCCGGCCCGACCCGCCGACGTGGATGTCCGCTTTTCTGCCACGCCTACGCCTCCGAATACGGCGTCTCATGCGGCCCGCGCTCGGCCGGACGGGCCGATGGGCGGCCGCGACACCTCGAGGATGCCGTGATCGATCGAACGCCGGCATCGAGGTTGCATGCCCGTGAAGTCACAACGGAACGACACGTGCGGTCCCCCGGGGCAGTCAGGCGGTCGAAGGGACCCTTGAAGCGGTATGGCGCTCGGCAATCTCCGCGACGCGAACCCAGCGCCTCTCGGCGGCCGACAGCTCCATCGCGTCGCACACCGCCTGGACGGCGAGGCCATCGGCGAAGCTCGGCGTCCAGGCCCCGCTCGACCAGCCGCGCACGAGGTCGACCGCCTGGTTCACGAACGTCTCGCCGTAGCCGATCCCTTGGCCGATCGGCCATCCGAGCGTCGCGTACGGGTGGCTGGGGTGCTCGGCCCGGATCCGCCGCATGCCGTACAGGCCGGGATCGTCGTCCGAGTCGCCGTACAGGAGCTCGTTCATTCGCGGGTACTCGAAGACCAGGGTGCCCTTCGTGCCGTTGACCTCGACGCTGAAATCGCACGGCCGGCGGACCGCCAGCCGGGCCATCTCGACGGTCCCGCGAGCGCCCGACTCGAAGCGGATGAGGGCCGACGACGCGTCGTCGATCGTGACCGCGCGCTCACCCTCCGCGCTCGGTCGGTTGCGGATGAATGTCTCCGACTGGGCCGACACCTCGGCGATCGGGCCGACCATCCAGAGCGCCATGTCGAGCATGTGGCTTCCGAGGTCGGCGATCGTCGTGCCGCCCATCGCCCGGTCGAAGCGCCAGTCGAACGGTGTGGCCGGATCGGTGAACTCGTCCGACAGCCACGTCGCGCGCCACAGCCGCACCTCGCCGACGACGCCGTCGGCGATCATCCGGTGCATGAGGGCCACCGCCGGCAGGCGCCGGTAGTTGAACCCGATCGCGTTGCGGACGCCCGCCCGCGAGACCGCGGACCACGCGTCATACGCCTGGCCGTACGAGATCCCGAGCGGCTTCTCCGAGAGCACCGCCTTGCCGGCCGCGGCCGCAGCCTCGGCGATCTCCGCATGGGTCCCCGGCGGCGTGCAGATGTCGACCATGTCGATGTCGGCGCTCGCGACGAGCTCGCGCCAGTCAGTCGTCCAGCGCTCGGCGCCGTAGGTCGCAGCCGCCGCCCCGACGGCTGCCTCGTCGCGGCCCGAGATCAGCTTGACGATCGGTCGCATGGGCAGCGAGGTCATCGTCGGTGCGGCGCGGTAGCCGTAGCTGTGGGCCCGGCCCATCGTCCCGTAGCCCACGATCCCGATTCGGAGATCAGGGACGGCGGTCACGAATTGCCGCCGTCAGCTCCGGAGCGGGACCGCAGCATCGCGGCCGACGCCCGGTCGGCCAGGTCGAGCGCGGCGACGCCGTCATCGATGGAGGCTCCCGTGAGCGGCCCGCCCCTGGCGAACGTCGCGAAGCCTTCGGCCTGGCGCAGGAGCGCATCGAGCTGGGCCTTCTCGCCGTCCTTGGGATCCAGGAAGTCGCAGCGCACCGCATCGCGCGTCCCGAAGACCTCGACCCGGGCCATGTCGCCACCCGGGAAATACCGGCCCAGCGAAACGATGGCGCTCGAGCCACGTGACAGCGGCGCCATCGCCTGGGCGCTGTCGACGTCGTCGGTCCCGTCGGGCTCGCTGGTCCGTGCCCCGCGCACGGCCGAGACGTCGCCGAACTCCTGGCCGCTCAGCCAGCGGACCTGGTCGAATTCGTGGACGCCCATGTCGCGGAAGATGCCGCCGCTGTGAGCCCGGAACAGGGGATTGGGTGGCACGTCGTCCCACTGGAAGCTGGCGAATAGGTGGATGTCGCCGAGGTCGCCCTGTTCGATGCGCTGCCGCAGCGCCTGCAGCGCCGGCACGTAACGTCGCCAGTACGCGATCTGGAACGGAATTCCGTGTCGCTCGACCGCCAGCTTGGCCTGCAGGATCTCCGCGCTCGAGACGCCGCACGGCTTCTCGCACAGGATGGGGAATCCTGCCGCTGCAACCTGCGACACGAGGGCCGCGTGCTGGGTCGTTGGGGCGGCGATGAGCACGCCGTCGATCTCGCCAGCTTCGAGCATCTGCGCGACATCCTCGAACACGGCCTTGCCCGTATCGGCCATCGCGGCGCGGGCTTCCGCCACTGGTTCGACGACCGCCCTCACCGCGACCGTTCTCGAACCGGTGAATGCCCGGAGGTGGGTCCGGCCCATGCGCCCCGCGCCGATGAGCCCGAGGCGGAAGACCGGCTCCTTCACAGCCCGCGGTCGGCCAGGTATTGCCGGTTCGCCCGCTGGTCGGTCGCCGCTTGCTCGAAGCGCGCCTTAGTCCGGGGCAGCGTGTCCTGCTCCACCACGAGCCAGCCCCTGTAGCCGATCTCGCGAAGCCCGCCGATGATGCCGTCGACGTCCTGGTCGCCGTGGCCGAGCGCCGGGAACGCCTCGCGTTCCCAGATCCCGGTGGCCGGCGCCTCGTCGGCGACGATCCCCGCCATCACGGACCGCCGGGCGTCCTTCAGGTGGAAGTGGTTGATACGCGAGGCCCAGGCGCCGATCGCCGCAACCGGGTCGCCGCCGGCCAGCAGGAAGTGGCCGGTATCAAGGCAGAGGCCGATGTCCGAGACCTCGAGGACGCGCTCGACCTCCCACGGTGCCTCGACGTACGTGCCGGTCTCATGGTGGAAGGTGGGCTCGTAACCCCGATCGCGGCAGCGACCGACGACCTCGCCGAGACCCAGGCCGAATCGTCGCCAGCCGTCGGCATCCAGGCCAAGACCGTGGTCGGCGCCAGATCGACCGGGGCGAGCCCGGCGGGCCTCGCTTCCGGCATCGGCGAGCGTCGGCCGGGGCGGGGGAGCGTCCTGGTTGGGCCCGGCAGCGTCGAACGCGTCGAGCAGCTCGTCGAGCGCGGGCATGGCCTTCTGGAGCGCCGCGGGATCAGCGTAGGGCAGCTCGAGATACCCGCCGGCCAGGCCGAGATTGCGGCTGGCGAGTCGCTCGCGAAGCTCTGCGCCGCGGCCAAGGAATCCGACGGGGCCGAGGTCGACCCCGGCGTAGCCGGCGGCCGCCACCTGGTCCAGCACATCGAGGCCCGACGGCACGTTGGGGTCGATGCCGACGGTGACCTCGAAGGCACCGTAGCTGACGGGCGCGTTGGCGACGACGATGTCTGCGCTCATGCCACGTCAGTCGGGTGATCGATCGGCCGACCGGTCCGGGCACATTCGATGATTGCCTCGCACAGCGCGATGTCACGTATCGCGTCGCGGCCAGGTGTCGCGATCGGCGCCCCGTTCACGACCGCATCGTGGAACGCCATGAGCTCGCGCTTGAAGCTGCTCTCGTACGAGGTGATCTCTTCCGAGGCGCTCGATCGCGCGCCGCCCGGCTCGCCCGCCTCGACGCTCATGACGGTCGGGGCGCTGCGCAGGAAGGGCGATGGGAATGACAGGCTGATGCGCCGGTCCGGCGAATACAACGCGAGCTCCATCTCGTAGCGGGCGATGCCCGGCAGGTCGATCCAGTGGATTGCCACCGGCAGGTCACCGAATCGCAGCATGACGGTGACCGTGGTCTCGCGCAGGTCGACGTAGTCGATGCGATCCGGCTCGCCGAGCAGGCCGCGGACTGCGTTCAGCTCGTGAACGAGCGTGTCGAGCAGGACGGCGTGATAGATCCGCCGGAGCGTCGGGTCGGCGTCGCCGATCGCGCCGGTGATGCTCGCGTCGGACTCGGCTCGAAGACGCTCTAGGACGCCCGCCTCCGGCCGCGTGACCGGGCTCAGCGGATACTGCGTGACGTACGGCGCGATCGCCGATTCGAGGGTCGTAACCCGCAGGAAACGGGGATCCGGGAGGGCGGCCACTTCGTCGCGGAAGCGGAGGTAGGCCAGGTCGTAGCGCTTGTTGTAGGCCACCATCAAGGTGACGCCGGCGGCATCCGCTGCCTCGACCATGGCCGACGCTTCGGTCGTCGAGAAGCACATCGGCTTCTCGACCAGGACGTGGAGGCCCGCCCGGGCGGCTTCGATCGCCAGCGGCGCATGGCTGCCGCCCGTGAGGACGAGGACCGCATCGATGGGCTCGCGGAGGAGGTCGCGCCA
>JBBQFS010000164.1:0-4870 GCA_038322255.1 Candidatus Limnocylindrales bacterium
CGATCCCCGTGCGATCGAGCTGATGCGCTCGTATGCGGCCGACCGCAGGACGATTCTGAAGCACGTCAGAATGCCGGCGGCCTACCCGTTCCTGTTCACGGCCTTCAAGGTCTCCGCGACGGCCTCGATCGTGGGCGCGATTGTCGGCGAGCTCCCGTCAGGATTTCGCGAGGGCCTGGGGGGCTCGATCCTGTTGGGGATGCAGTACTACACCCTGAGCCCGGCGGACCTCTGGGCGACATCGATCGTCGCGGCCGGATTGGGCATGCTCGCATTCCTGGCTGTGGTCGTTGCCGAGCGGCTGATCCTCCGGAACCAGAGACCGGGCGCGGCCCACGCCGCGTGAACGTCGACAATGGCGCCGCCTTGACAGTCATCGCCGAAACGGCGATGGCCGGGAGCCGGGAGGTTGTCCGCCTGGCGGACGTATCGATGGTCTTCGGCGCGGAAGGCTCGGGGCGCAAGGTCGAGGCACTTCGCGACATCGACCTGACGGTCGGGCGAGGGGAGTTCGTCTCGCTCATCGGGCCATCGGGCTGCGGCAAGTCGACGCTCCTCCGGATCATCGGCGACCTCGTTTCGCCGACCGCTGGCACCGCCATGGTCAACGACAAGCCGGCTCGACGAGCTCGGCTCGATCGGGACTACGGGATGGTCTTCCAGGCTCCGGTGCTGTTCGATTGGCGCACCGTCCAGAAGAACGTCGAGCTGCCACTGGAGATCATTGGGACTCCACCGCGAGAGCGCGCCGCCAAGGCGCAGGCGATGCTCGAGCTCGTCGAGCTGGCCGACTTCGGCAGCCAGCGACCATGGCAGCTCTCCGGCGGGATGCAGCAGCGCGTGGCCATCGCCCGGGCGCTTGCCCTCGACCCCGCGATTCTGCTGATGGACGAGCCGTTCGGTGCGCTCGATGAGATGACGCGCGAGCGGATGAACCTCGAGCTCCACCGGATCTGGGATCAGACCGGGACGACGATCGTGTTCGTCACGCACTCGATCCCCGAAGCCGTGTTCCTCTCCACGCGGGTGGTCGTCATGTCCGCTCGACCCGGTCGAATCAGCACGGTCGTGCCCATCGACCTGCCGCGGGACCGGTCGGTCGAGACACGCGAGATGGATCGTTATTTCCAGCTAGTCACCCAGGTCAGGGAGGCGCTCCGCGCACCGGACGTCGAGGGCCTGGACGCGCGCGTCGAGGACCTTGCGCGGGCGCGCGCCGAAGGGCTCTCCGGATGACTGCCGAGCTTGCCGCGGGCCCCGGCTGGCGCCGTCGCACATCGGCCGGCGCGGCTCGCGACCTCCTGCCGCCGGTCGTCGCCTTCTTCGGCGCGATCGTCGTCTGGGAGGTGGTCGTCCGGGCCTTGAACCTCAAGCAGTTCATCCTCCCGAGCCCGCTGGCGATCGCCGCCGCCTGGGGGGAGAATCTGCCCGAGCTCCTGGCGGCGGCCGCGTACACGCTCGGCGAGATCGTCGCGGGGCTGGCGATCGGCGCGACGGCCGGCATCATCGTCGGGGCGGCGGCTGCACGATTCAGTGCGATTCGCGGCTCGCTCCTGCCCTTTGCGATCGTGGCAAACTCCGTGCCGATCATCGCGTTCGCGCCGATCTTCAACAACTGGTTCGGGACCGATAACCAGTTCTCCAAGGCGATGATCGCCGCGGTCCTGGTCTTCTTTCCGGTGATGATCAACACGCTGCGCGGGCTCCTAAACGTGGATCCCTCCGCCCTCGAGCTCCTGCGCTCGTATGCCGCGCCAGAGCGGACGGTGTTCCGCAGCCTTCGCGTCCCGAACTCCCTGCCGTTCATCTTCACGGCGCTGCGTGTCGCGACGACGCTCGCGACCATCGGGGCGATCGTCAGTGAGTACTTCGCCGCGCCACCGTCATCGAACGTGTGCGACCGGCGCCCGCGGATCGGGACTGCGGATTTGCGACCGACCCGCAGGCCCGAGCCCTAGTCGACCGTCTTGCCCGTCCCGAACTGGCGGTCCCCGGCGTCGCCGAGGCCGGGCATGATGTAGCCCTTCTCGTTGAGCTGCCGGTCGATGGCCGCGCAGTGGATCTCGACGTCGGGGTGAGCGTCGAAGACCGCCTGGACGCCCTCCGGCGCGGCGATCAGGTTGACGAGCTTGATCCTGACCGGCATGACCGCGCCCCAGCGCTTCAAGACCTCGATCGCGGCCGTGGCCGAGCCACCCGTCGCCAGCATCGGGTCGAGGATGAGACAGAGGTCGACGTTCGCGGAGTCGGGCAGCTTGTTGTAGTACTCGACGGGTCGGAGCGTTCGCTCGTCGCGGAACAACCCGAGGTGCCAGACCTCGGCGGTGGGCATGAGCTCGAGCATCGCGTCGACCATGCCCAGGCCGGCGCGCAGGATCGGGATGAGCCCGATCCGCTCGCCGAGCTCGTTCCCCTCCATCGTCTCGAGGGGCGTCCGGACCTCGCGCGGTCGCACTCGGGCATCCGCGAGCGCCTCGTACCCGAGCAGCCACGAGAGCTCGCGCACGACCTCCCGGAACTTCTTGGGCTCGGTCTTCTGGTCGCGCAGGATCGCCAGCTTGTGCAGGACCGCCGGATGTTGCGAGACGTGCAGCGTCGGCGGGTGCATCGGTCAGCCTCCGGCTTGCGGGGTTCTCGCCGGCCCGGCGCGGGGCGGCCATCCCGGTTCGTCGCCGGGCATCCTAGCATCGGCCGGAGTACCCTCACCGGCGTGCCCGACCCATTCGCGCCGTCGGACCGCGAGCGCGGCCGGGGCAAGGCCGTGAAGGCTCGCCGCGGCGCCCCGCCGGTGCTCGTCCGACAGCTGCGCAATGGCGTCGAGGAGAGCGTCCACCGCGGCGACATCGTCGAGGTCGACGCCTCCGGCCGGATGCTCCGGGCGCTCGGCGATCCAGACCATCTCGTGAATCTCCGCTCGTGCGTCAAGCCGTTCGGGGCCACGGCCATCCTGGAGGCCGGCGGCCGGAAGGAATTCGCGCTCGAGCCGCCCGAGATCGCGATCATGGCCAGCAGCCACTCCGGCGAGGACCTCCACGTGCGGACGCTCCAGGCGCTGTACCGGCGCACGGGCGTGAGCCAGGCAGCGCTCGCAACCGGAGTGGAGGGCATGCCGCTCGACGCGCTCACGGCTGCGCGTCTCGCCCGCGACGGCGAGCGCCCGAGCGACATCCGGCATATGTGCTCGGGCCAGCACTCGGTGTTCCTGTTGCTCTGCCGGCTCAACGGTTGGTCGACCGACGGCTACTGGCTCGACGAGCACCCTGCCCAGCAGGCCTACCGCGAGGTGGTGGCGAGGGCGTTCCGGACGGCTCCCGGAAAGCTCCGGACCGGCATCGACGGCTGCGGTGTCACGACCTACGCGTTCCCGCTCCGCGATGTCGCGAGGGCCTACGCTTTCCTCGCCGATCCCACGTCAGTCCCATCCGACGACCCGCGGGCGTCGCTGGCCGGGTCGCTCACCATCGTGCGCGACGCGATGCTCGCGAACCCGGAGCTCGTCGCCGGCTCGCGCGACCGGCTCGACACCTCGGTCATGAAGGCCCTGCCCGGGCGGATCGTCTCGAAGGGCGGCATGGAGGCGCTCCGGGGCCTCGCAATCCTGCCGGGGCCGCGCGTCCGCGACCAGTCCGCCGCCGCATCGGGCATGGCGATCAAGATCGAGGACGGCGACGGCTACGACCGCGGCACCTGGGCGGCCTCGATCGAGGCCCTGGCCCAGGCTGGAGTCCTCGTCGGCCAGCCGTTGCGGGTCCTCAGTCGATATCACCGACCCATCACGCCCGATCCGCACGGCCGGCCGGCAGCCGAGGCGGTCCCTTCGTTCGAGCTCGCGCCCATCGGAGAGCTCCTGCCCTGATCCGGGCCTCACCGGGGTGATCCGCGCCTCCGGCCTCGAGCCAGCCCAGGAGCCGCAGCGCACACCCGACGGAATACGCTTAGATCGTGTACAGCGAGCCCGACCCGACCGCGGATCCGTATCGAACCCTGGGCCTCGAACGGGGGGCTTCGATGGCCGAGGTCAAGCGCGCCTATCGGCTCCTCGCCAAGGCCTTCCACCCGGACTCGGCGGGTGAGGCCGCCCTGCCGCGCTTCCTCGCGATTCACGAGGCCTACGAGGCGCTGAGGACCGGGCGCGTCGCCGCAGCGAGAAGGCCGACCACGGCGCCCTCGGCGCCCCAGGCGGCGCCGTGGCGCGCGGATCCGGAGCGTGCCCGTGCCGCGCGCGAACGTGCTCGTACCGCACGCAACGGGTCCGCCCGCCCCACCGGCTCGACCGGCCGACCGGGACCTCGAAGCGGCGCCGCCGGCACGTCCCGCCCGTCCGGCTCGGCGCCTCCGAGCGGCGCGGGCGGCAGCGCCGGACCTTCGACGGCGTCGGGGTCCGCGGGCAGCGCCCGCCCATCAGCCGGGGCGCGCGGTTCGGGCCGTCGGCGCGACACCCGCAAGGCGACCATGGGCTCGACCTCGTACGACGACGCGCGGGACCACAGCGACGCGACCTGGAGTGGCGCCTCCTGGTACGGCCCGACGACGGGCGAGTACTGGATCGTCAACCCACGCGAATACGCCGATCCGCGCAAGCACGGCCCGCCGTCGGGCCCGAACCTATCGAGCCCGAGGTCGTGACCGAGCGGACGACCGAAGCGTCGATCGGGGCTCCACCAGGCCGGAGCTCGACCACCGGCCCGAGCGCTGCGGCCGCGGCCGGCCCGCGGCCGGAGGCCCCGCGATCGCCCGATCACGAGCCGAACTCCCGGCGCTGGGCCTCGGAGCCGCCGGCCTCGACCTGGGAAACGCCTGGCGCAGGCGAGCGCGCACCCGGCGTCCCATTCCGGCGCCCGGGCGACGCATTCCCCCGCGAGGCCCCTGG
>JBBQFS010000165.1:0-4813 GCA_038322255.1 Candidatus Limnocylindrales bacterium
TTGTGTTCCCAGGAAGATGAGGGCGATGATCGCGACGATCGCGATCAGGGCGAGGATCAACGCGTATTCCGCGAGGCCCTGGCCCTCGTCCTCACGACGAACAAGATGAATGAGTGCGGTCAGGAACGACATTCGATGTGCTACCTCCTTCCTTCGAAATTCCGGCCCCCCGGAAGATGAAGACTCTCGCCGGTAGAGAAGAGTCGGTGCGGAACCGTAGACGGCCCCATGGATCATGTCAACCAGCGCCGCGATGCTCGCGTTGCCGTTCGTCGATCCACCCGCCGGTGCTCCTCGTCCTGGAACGGGGAGCGCGGCTCGAGAGGTGGTTTCGTCGTTAGACCGAGCTACCTACCGTGCTCAGGATCCCGCTGACTTGTGTTCCCAGGAAGATGAGGGCGATGATCGCGACGATCGCGATGAGGGCGAGGATCAGCGCGTACTCCGCGAGGCCCTGGCCCTCCTCATCGCTCCGAAGAGCCGCGAAGAAGCTGGAGATCAATGCCATGGACGGAGTGCCTCCCGTTGGTCGCCGTCCTCAGAGGGCCGGCTCGTGTCTGTGAACGATACGTTCAGGGCGGTGGCGAGGCGTATGGCCCATTGGTCAGGGGTCCATATAGGACCCTCGCCACGCAAGGTCCTATGACCTGGAGGCAACCGCAGGGGCGTCATCCGCGTCGCCGGCCGACGGCGGCAGGTCGACCTCGAGATGGAGCCGGGCACCGTCGTCAAGCATCTCCGCGCGCACACCCAGGATCCGCGCGCGCGACGAGGCCTCTCGCCAGGCCTGCTCGGGCAGCCGCGACAGGCTCTCGATTCGCGCCGCCTCGAGCGCATCCTGGTGGGCCTTCCGCCGCTGGCCGACCATCTCGGCCAGCGCCGGCGGGAGCTCGGCGACGTCCGGCGGGAGCTCTGGATCCGGTACCGCTTTCGGGTGACTCCCCGCGGTCAGCTCGATTTCGAGGTGCTCGCCCCAGTCGAGGTGCAGCGAGAGCATGTCGGGCTTGCCGGCGACGTGGGCAGCAAGGGCGTCATCCAGCATCCGGAACAGCCCGCTCTCGAGGTCCATCGGAAGCCGCCGGTCGACGCCGACGGAATCGAACTCGACGGCCACTCCAACCCGCCGTCCGCGCTCGGCGCTTGCCCGGCGGAGTGTGGGGACGAGCCCGAGGTCGTCGAGAACCATCGGCCTGACGTCGAAGATGAAGGTCTTCGTCGCGTCCAAGGTGCGCTGGACCATCGCGATGAGCTCCTTGACCTCGGCCGGTGCCTTGGCCGGATCCTTGGCCATCAGGTGCTCGACGATCTGGGCCTGCAGGACGATGTTGGTGAGGCTCTGGGCCGGCCCGTCGTGCATCTGCCGCGCAATCTCGCGCCGCAGGTCCTCTTGGGCCGTGAAGATCATCCGTGAGACGCCCGCCGACATCGGCGCGCTGTCGCCGGTGCCGGACGCGCCATCGGCGTCGGATCCGTTGGTCCCCGGGGCAGCCGCGTCCGTGGGCGGCCTCCCGACCAGGGCGCCGGCCTGCGATGCGTTGGTGAGGAGAGCCTCCTGGAGTCGCATCGCCGACTTGCGCTTGCCCTCGAGCAGGTCGACCTGGGCCTCCATGAGCGCCGCTCGACGGCCCACGGCCACGAGCTGATTGGCCAGATCGGCCAGCTCCTTGGGGGTGATCCCGGCGCCGGCCGCGAGCCGCTCTGCGCCCATCGCCAGCTTCTCGACCGCCGCGCTGCGGCGCGTCTCGTGGCGCGTGGCCTCGGTCTTCGCCTGGTTGATGAGGAGCTCGATCTCGTCGGCCTCCGCCCGAACGGCGCCGGCCTCGGCCGTCAGGCGTGCCGCGATGTCGGCTGCCGATGCGACCTCCGGGAGTGGTGGCGTCTCCGCCTGGCCCCTGGGCCGGGCGTCGGCTTTGGTGGCGACCTCAGTCCTCCGGCATCTTGATCCAGCCCTGGCGCATCGCGTACACGACAGCCTGGGTCCGGTCGTTGACGGCCAGCTTGCGCAGGATCGAGCTCATGTGGTTCTTGACGGTCTGCTCGCTGATCGACAGGGCATAGGCGACCTGCTTGTTGGTCATGCCCTGGGCTATGTTGTCGAGGATCTCGACCTCGCGCGGTGACAGCGGCGCGAAGATCGGCTGGGCCTCCTGACCGTAGACGGCGAGCTCGCGGAACTCCTTGAGGACGCGCGAGGCGACCGCGGGCTTCGAGAAGACCTTGTCGTTGATCAGGAACTCGCCCTGCGAGACCCGGCGGATGACATGAACGAGGTCCTCCGGGCTGATGTCCTTGATCACGAACGCGGCTGCGCCGGCCTTGATGGAGGCGAAGAGGGACTCCTCGTCCTCGTCCTGGGCCAGCACGATGACCGCGGTGGCCGGGAACTCGCGCCGGATGCGCTGGGTGGTCTCGAGGCCGCCGGGCGGGGGGAGCGAGAGGTCCATCAGCACGATGTTCGGCGAGACCATGCCCGACATCTCCAGTCCGGCTCGCCCGTCGGCAGCCTCGCCGACGACCTCGAACTCGCGCTCCTTGCCGAGGATGTTGGCGATGCCGACGCGGAACAGCTCGTGATCGTCGACGATCAGGATCCGGATCTTGTCGGCAGCGATCGCGCCTCGGCGGCGTTCGCCGCTTTCAGTCTCGGCTGTCATCAACGTTCCTCCACAGGGATGGGCATGCCCATTGCTCCGGGCGGGATGGTCATTCGAACGGCTGTCCCAAGGTTCGGGATGGATCGTACTTCGAATCGGGCACCGATCAGGTCCGCGCGCTCGCGCATGAACTGCAGGCCGAAGTTCCGGCGCCCGTCGACCAGCGGGCTTTCGGACTCGAAGCCCTTGCCGTCGTCACGGACCTCGAGCGCCCAGCTCCCATCATCGCGAACCATACGGACTCGGATGGACGTCGGCTGCGCATGTTTGCGGGCGTTCTGGAGGGCTTCCTGGATAACCCGCAGGACGACGATCTCGACGGTCTCGGGCAGCTGGTCGACCTGCTCGTCGACATCAACGGTGATGTGGATGCCGAGCGCCTTGCCGATCTGGTCGGCCGTTTCGCCGATGGCGCCGCTCAGCCCGAGCTCTGCGAGGAGGGGCAGTCGCAGCTGGCTGAGATAGGCGCGCACGCCGCTGAGCTCGCGGGTCAGGACGTCGCGGAGCTGCTTTAGCTCCGCGCGCGCGAGGGCCTCGTCGCGGTCAAGCAGGCGCTGGACGACCTCGACCTGGAAGATCGCGTTCGAGAGCGCCTGCGCCGGCCCGTCATGGATCTCGCGCGCGAGCCGGCTTCGCTCGGCCTCCTGGGCCTCGACGATTCGCATCTGGGCGTCGGCCGCGGACGGCGGGCCGCTCGGGTCGGACACGAGGCTCGTGTCCTCGCGGGCGAGGAACAGCCACGCATTCTCCAGGCTCTTCGCGGCGAGGTCGATCCGCTCGAGGACCGAGCGCTCGACACCAACATCGCTGCCGGCCATGGCTTCGCTTGCGCCGTGGCCCTGGCCGCCATCGCCTGCAGCTGTCTGCGCGCGGAGCGCCTCCCAGCGTCCAACCTTCTCCTGGTAGGCGGCTCGATACCGCTCGCGGACGTCGCGGAGCGTGTTGGCGCCTCCGGAGACCGCAGCCTGGGCCTCGTCAAGGAGGGCGGCGAGGGGATCGTTCTGGATCAAGCTCGTCGGGCTCGGTCCGGCGGCTGGCGGCGTTCGGTCGACACCATTCGTCGAGCTCAGCGCTGTCTCCGGAGTCGTTCCGTCGGTGCCGTCGGTGCCGTCGGTGCCGTCGGTGCCGTCGGTGCCGTCGGTCGCGTCGGGTTGGTCCATTCGGGCGGTCTCGCTGGTCTTGAAGAGGGCCGACCGGGGTGGCGCCGACGGGTGGGCCGCATCGGGCCGGCCGTTTGCCGACTCGGTGGACTTGGCACGCTCGCGAGCCGCCCCGGCGGTAGCCAGGCGCGCACGCAGCGGCCGGCTCCCAGCCTCGCTTGTCATCGCGGCTCACTATACGAGCGGGTCATGGGACCTCCGGTAGCCCAATGGTCCGGGTCCGGTATGGACTTGTCGGTGCCGGTGGACTGCGGAGTGATTGCCCGCCGCCGCCGTCGCTCGGCCCGGTCCGCTCGACCGCTGCGGGCACTCGTGTTGCGGCTCTCTAGCCCTGCCTTTGCCGCCCCGCCAGGGGTTCCATTGCCGCCCCGTTGCCGCCGGAGCTCGCGGCGGCTGCATACGCTCGCGAGGCGGCACTCTCACGCGTCGATAGGGCCTGGCTCGGGACCTAACGGTTCCGAATGTGCACCCCATGAGCTGATTCGGGCTTTTTCGAGCCGAAGGTCCGGTAGCGTCCCGCGAATCCGGCCCGCAGCGCCAGATCCGCGGCGAATCCACGCACAGCTGAGCGTGATGCCGATCGGATGGCGCGCAGGCTGCGGGTTTGGACTGCTCCAGCCCTCGACCGCCAGCGGTTAGCGGCAGATAAGTGCCGAATCAGATCATGGGCTGAACACGCGGAGACCCAAGGGCACGCGCCTGCCGCACGCCGAAGACCTGAGGACACGCCCGGCGCACGCCGACGACCAAATTCGGTCGTCAGTGTGACAAGCGCCGGTTCACGGCAGCGAGTGGGGCACGCACGTGGGGCTCGATCGCCACCTCGCGCCAGCGAGTGGGGCAACGCATCACGGGCACGATCGGAGAGGATGAACGTGGCCCGAATCAGGCGGCCCGCGATTGCGGCCGAGGCGGAGCGCCGGTCGGGCGAGCGTCGAGCCCGCATCGGTGGCGAGATCAGGACGATGCGGCAACGGCGCAAATGGACGCAGGCCGAGC
>JBBQFS010000166.1:0-4637 GCA_038322255.1 Candidatus Limnocylindrales bacterium
GGGTCAGATCGTCGTCGCAGCGGCCCTTGTGGGCGCCATCACCTGGAACCTCATCACATGGCGCCTCGGAATCCCTTCATCCTCGAGCCACGCCCTGATCGGCGGGCTCATCGGCGCGGCGATCGCCGCGGCCGGGGTGCAATCGCTCAATGGACCGGGCATCGTCGACAAGGTGATCTTCCCGCTCGTGGCGTCGCCAATCCTTGGCGTGCTCATCGGGTTCGGGCTCATGGTGATCCTGCTGAACCTCTTCCGACACGCCCACCCCAAGCGGATCAACGATCGGTTCCGCCGGCTTCAGCTCGTCTCAGCGGCGTACATGGCGTTCAGCCACGGCTCCAACGACGCCCAGAAGACGATGGGCATCATCACGCTCGCACTCGTGACCGGCGGCATCCTCGCCGAGCCGACCGTCCCCCTGTGGGTGATCATCCTGGCGGCGACGGCGATCTCATTGGGGACCGCGGCCGGCGGCTGGCGGATCATCAAGACCATGGGCCAGCGCGTGGTCAAGCTCGATCCGATCCACGGCTTCGCGGCCGAGACGACCGCAGCCACGATCATCTTCGGGGCCTCCCATTTCGGGATGCCCGTGTCCACCACGCACGTCATCTCGTCGGCGATCATCGGCGTCGGCTCGAGCGACCGGTTCTCGGCGGTCCGATGGGGTGTCGCCGGCAACATCGTGATCGCCTGGATCCTCACGATCCCAGCCTCCGGCGCCTTCGCCTGGCTCGCGTGGGAGGTCCTCAGCCGGGTGCTTTGATCGGGATCAGGCTGACCGCCGCAGGACGTAGCCGACGCCGCGGACCGTCTGGATGAGCGTGGGGTTCGAGGGCTCCGGCTCGATCGCCGAGCGGAGCCAGTGGACGTGGACGTCGACCGTCCGCGTCTCGCCGGGGTAGTCGTAACCCCAGACCTGCTCGAGCAGCTGGTCGCGACCGACGACCTGGCCCGGGTGGCGCAGGAGGAACGCGAGCAGGTCGAAGACCTTCGGCTTCATGCGGATCTCCGACCCGTCGCGAAGGACCCGATGGCCGGCGAGGTCGACCCTGATCGACCCGAGCTCGACCATCGGCGGCAGTGGCGTGCCGGCCTGCTCACCGCGCCGCAGCACGGCCCGGATCCGCGCGGAGAGCTCGCGAAAGCTGAAGGGTTTCGTCACGTAGTCGTCGGCGCCCATCTCGAGCCCCACGACCTTGTCGAGCTTCGCATCGCGGGCAGTCAGCATCACGATAGGCACCGATGACTCGGCGCGGATGTGCCGCGTGACTTCCAGGCCGGACAGTTCCGGGAGCATCAGGTCCAGCAGGACGAGGTCCGGCTGGTCGGCCCGGAACCGCTCGAGCGCGGCCCGCCCGTCGCCGGCCTGGACGACCACGAAGCCGTCGGCCTCCAGGGCTTCCGCGAGGGTCTCTCGCAGGGTCGGCTCGTCCTCGACCACGAGAATCGTTCTCGGCATGCCATCGAGGATACGGACAATTGTTAACGGCGAATTCGCGAGTCGCCGCCGGCCTCGAGCTGCTACGGCGAAGACCGCTAGGTGTCGGCCTTCCGGGGCAGCATCCAGTACTCGGTGAAGGAGCAGCAGCGGCCGTCGTCGCCGAACTCCAGGAGCCAGCAGTTGTAGTAGACCCGCTCGAGATTCGAGCGCGAGGCGTCGCTCCAGTAGGTGCTGGTCCCGACCGCGACCGCCCGGCTGCCGTCGACGGCGTACGGCTTGTATTCGCCGAGGTACGTGCCTGGCTCGTCGCGATCGCTGGCGTTGCCGCTCGGGTTCAGCCAGGCGAAGACGATCGCGTCACGGCCCACCTCGGGCTCGTCGGCGGGGTGCCAGCGGTACTCGGCATCCTCGGTGAAGAGGGCCGCGACCTCGGCGGCGTCGTAGGACTCCCAGGCGTGCTCGTACGCGTCGAGCCAGGCCTGCACGTGCTCGTGGGTGATGTGATGCGGCATCAGGAGACCTCCGATCGTCCGAGGGTGTCGATGGCGGCGTCGAGCCGGGCGAGCACGCGCTCGCGCCCGAGGGCGACGAGCGAGTCGAACAGGGGCGGGGTGGCGGTTCGGCCCGTGACGGCCACGCGGATGGCCATGAACAGGTCGCCGGCCTTCCAGCCCCGCTCCTCGGCGAGGGCCCGCAGCGGCGGCTCCAGCTCATCCGCCTCGAAGGTGACCGGCCCGACCGAGGCGGCGATTGTCTCGCGCCCGGCCTGCAATGCGCCCAGCGTGGTCCCGCGGTCCCAGCGTTTTGGGATGAGCGTCGCGGGATCCACCGTGACGCGGTCGACCCACAGGAAGCCGATGAGGTCGCCGACCGCACCAAGAGTCGGCAGGCGCTCCTGGATGATCGGGACGAGCGGGCGAAGCTCCTCGGGCGTCGGGACCCGATCGATCCGGCCGGCCTGGCGGTCGGCCTCGAGGAAGGGCTGGAGGCGTTCGATCAAGTCCTCGGGGCCGAGCTTCCGGATCCATTGGCCGTTCAGCCATTCGAGCCTCTCCCGATCGAAGACGGCGCCGCCTTTCTGGACGTGCTCGAGGTCGAAGCGCGAGGTGAGCTCGTCGAGGCTCAGGATCTCCTCCTCGGTGCCCGTCGACCACCCGAGCAGGGCGAGGTAGTTGACCAATGCCTCTGGCACGAAGCCCTCGGCACGGTAGTCGGCGATCGCCGTCTGGCTCTTGCGCTTGCTCATCTTGGTTCGATCTGGGTTCAGGATCAGCGGCAGATGGGCGAACGCCGGCATCTCGTGCCCGAGCGCCCGGAATAGCAGGATGTGCTTGGGCGTGTTCGAGAGATGGTCCTCACCGCGGATGACGTGGCTGATCTCCATCGCGGCGTCGTCGACGACGACCGTGAAGTGGTACAGCGGCGTGCCGTCGCTGCGGACGATCACGAAGTCGCCGCCGAGGTTGGCCGTGTCGATCTCGACCTCGTCGCGGACAAGGTCGTCGAAGCTCACCCTGTCCGCGCGGACGCGGAAGCGGAGCGCGCTCCGGCGGCCCTCGGCCACGCGGGCTGCCCGCTCCTCGGCGGTCAGGGCCGCGCAGCGCCCGATGTAGCGCGGCGGCTGGTGGGCGGCCTCCTGGGCCTTCCGATCAGCATCGAGCTCATCTGTCGTGCAGAAGCACGGGTAGGCGAGGTCGCGCGCGAGGAGGTCCCCGGCGGCCTCGGCGTAGCGCTCCAGGCGTTGCATCTGGCGGTACGGCCCGAAGGGCCCGCGGTCGTCGCCACCCGCCACGTCCGGGCCTTCGTCCCACGCGATTCCCAGCCAGTGCAGCTGCTCGAGGATGTCGGCCTCGAAGGCCACGGTGCTGCGAGCGACGTCGGTGTCCTCGAGGCGGAGGATGAACGTCCCGCCGTGCCGGCGCGCGTAGAGGTAGTTGAACAGCGCCGTCCGCGCGGTCCCGATGTGCAGCGGTCCGGTGGGGCTCGGAGCGATCCTGACGCGGGTCGCGGGCATGGCCCGAAGCCTAACGGCCCGGCAGCTTAGCGACCCGGAACACGGTGGAAGAGCGCGGGGTCGGCCTCGCCGGACAAGACCCGGACCAGCGCCGCGGGCCGAAGGCCGAGCGTCGCGCGCCCGAGGGGACCATCAAGCGTCAGCGAATCGAGCGATTCCGATCGGGCGAGGATGGTCACGTGGGCGCCCGGCCGGAGGCCGCGAGCCTCGAGGTATGAAAGCAGCGCCGCGTCCTCCTCGGCTGCCTCGGTGATCCGGTAGATCGTCGCCCGCTCGCCGGCGCTGATCGATGCCAGCGGGACGCCCTCGGGACGTCGCTCGGCGATGTCCTGATCGATCGGGTTGCCGTGCGGGCAGGTCTCCGGGTGGCCGAGAAGCTCGTCGAGCTGCGTCTCGACGCGCGGCGAGATCGCGGCCTGGAGACGCTCGGCTTCGACATCTGATTCGGCCCAGCCAAGCCCGACGATCTCGGTCAGCAGCCACTCGCATAGCGCGTGTCGCCGGAAGATGCCGTCCGCGGCCGTGCGGCCCGGCTTGGTCAACCGCAGCTCGCGGCCATCGGCGAGCGTCACGAGGCCGTCGCTGACGAGGCGACGGAACATCTCGCTGGCCGCCTGGGTGCTCACGCCGAGCTTCCGCGCGACCTGCGAGGCGATGATCCGCGAGCCGTCGCCGGCCATGATCCGAAGCGTGAGCAGGTACTCCTGGGCGGAGCTCGAGAGATCGCTCGAGGCTCGGTGTCGACGCTCGCTTCCGTGCCCAGCGGGCCGGCTCACGGGCCGGCTCTCGCGACCTGCCGGCGTCGCACGGCCATCGCCGCCGACCAGCCGACGCCAACCAGCCAGGCCACGCTCAGCAGCACGGCCAGGGCGAACCCTGCCTGGGGCGCACCCGTGCCACCGACGGACACGAGGAACGCGGTGCTCGGAACGAGGGCGATGAGCACGGCGAGCGCGCCACCCGCGAGGAGGCGCGTCAACGGCGGCAGGAGCAGCAGCAGCCCGAGGATCAGGGCCTGCGCGAGCCATGGCAGGAGTGGTTCGGCGCCCCCGCAGTCGGCAGCGTAGACGCTGCAACCCGTAACGTCGCCGATCACCGCGGCCGCGGTGAGGCCCAGCGGAGGCCAGGCGACGAGCGCGAGTCCGAGCCGCCGGATGGGATCGTCCGTGGGTCCGCCGA
>JBBQFS010000167.1:0-4566 GCA_038322255.1 Candidatus Limnocylindrales bacterium
CGAGCGCCGCCCACCCGGTACCGAGCTTCACGGTCGTCCTCCTTACCGATCGCCGCCTGGAAACCACCGGCCGCATTGTGGCGGTGCGCGATGGTTTCCTCACCTCCGGCCGCGAGCATCGGAGTGTCGCATACGTGTCCATCGTCGAGACGGTCACTCGAGGGACGGTCACGGAGCGCGCCGGCCAAGGGTTGGACCGCCGCTGCCTACCGGACGGGCGTTCGCACCCCGGATGTTCGCCACGTGATCATTTCCGAGCGTTTGGAGGCCTGATCGCCCCAATGCTGCGAGGGGAAACGCGGGAGCGCGGGCATCGTCACGCTCAATTCGGGCCGGAAGTCTGCGATTCTCGGCCCGGAGGCGCCTGGGAAAGGCCCTTCTCGGGTTCCTAGCCCCGAATCTGATCATGGCGTGAACATCGGGGCAGCTAACGAGTCGAGAATCCCGCGATCGAGATTCGCGGCGACCGCCGGGGTAGGCCCGGGCGGTCGCCTTGCCGGCAGCGTCGTGCGGCGTTGGCGGGCCGGATCGCTCCCCCAGGAGCAGGGTCGCTTCAACTGCGCGGCGCCTGGGCGCCGGCAATGCCGCCAGCGTCTCGGGCGCAAGGTCGCCGAAGAGATCGCCCAGCACGAGGTTCGGAAGCGACGCCTCGGTCTCGGCGGGCCGCGAGGCGAGGACGCGCAACGAGCGTTTGCGCGCTGCCGCGACGCCGGCCTGCCAGAGCGTCGACTTGCCGATGCCTGGCTGACCTTCCAGCACGAGCGCCCTGAGGCCGTCAGCGGGTCGATCGAGGAAGGCGTGGACAGCCGCGAGCTCGGCATCTCGCCCGATGATCTCGTCCATCACGGCGAGGCCATGATCGGGTTGGTCGTCGACGGTGTCCAGCGACTGCGCCGCTATCGTGCACCGGGTGTCTTCGCCGATTGCGTCCCTGATCGATCCGATCGCGCCCGCGCGGCTCGGCCGGAGCTTCCGCTGGCTGCTCGCGTCGGCGATCGTCGACAACGTCGGCGATGGGATCGTCCTGTCCGCAGGGCCCCTGCTCATCGCGGCGCTGACTCGCGACCCGTTCCTCGTATCCCTGGCGGTCCTCGCCAGGGTGATGCCGCCGCTCCTGTTCGGCATCGTGGCGGGGACGGTGGCCGACCGCATCGAGCGGCGCCGGATCGTGATCGGCGTCAACCTCGGGCGCGCCGCGGTGCTCGCCGTCCTGGCGACGATAATCACGACCGGCACGGCCAGCATCGCGATCGTCCTTGCAGCGATCTTCGTCCTGGGTACGGCGGAGACATTCGCCGACATCGGCAGCAGCAGCCTCCTGCCGGGCCTGGTGCGGCGCGAGGACCTCGGCACCGCCACGCCCGCATCCAGGGGGCCTTCATCCTCACGAACCAGCTGCTGCTGCCGCCGGTCGGGGCCTTCCTCTTCGTGGTCGGAATGTCCGTGCCGTTCGCCGTCGATGCCGCCTGCGTCGCGCTCGGGGCGGTGCTGATCTCCCGCGTCGCGTCCGGCGGTGTCGGAAGCGGCGAGCCGCCCGCGTTCGCCGAGGAGCCCCGGCGCAGTGTGCGTGCCGAGGTCGTCGAGGGCCTGCGGTGGGTCATCGGCCACGCGCCGATGCGAACGCTTGCGCTCACGATCGTTGCCTTCAACGTCACCTGGGGCGCGGCGTGGGGCGTGCTCGTTCTGTACGCGGCGGACCGGCTGGGGATGGACGCTGTCGGATTCGGATTGCTCACCACGGCGAGCGCGCTTGGGGGCGTGATCGGGACGCTCGCCTACGGCCGGCTCACTCGAGCCCTTTCGCTGGGGAACATCATGCGGATCGGCCTGCTCATCGAGACCACGACCCACCTCGTTCTGGCGCTGACAACGTCGTCGATCGTCGTGCTCGTGACGATGCTCGTCTTCGGCGTGCACGCCTTCGTCTGGGGGACGACGGCGACGACGATTCGACAGCGCGCGGTCCCGGATGCCCTGCTCGGCCGGGTGACCGGCGTCTACACCGTCGGGATCTATGGCGGTACCGCTGTCGGGACGCCGATCGGCGGGCTCCTGGCCGGCCAGTTCGGGCTGACCGCGCCCTTCTGGTTCGCCTTCGTTGGCTCCGTGCTGCTCGTCGGTATCCTGTGGCGCCAGTTCGACCACATCGCGCACGCGGGAGCCTTGACATGAAGGCCGCGATCAAGGAACGGCACGGGCCGCCAGAGGTCGTCGAGCTCCGCGTGGTCGAGAAGCCCGTGCCCGTCGACGACCGGGTGATCATCTGGGCGGCCAACCGGCCGGCGTAGGGAATCGCCTTCTTTCTCGATCGCGCACCTCGGGGCCGTCTCCGTCGCGCTCGACGTCCTGAAGATCCATTGGATCTCGATCATCGATCGGCGGCGCCTGCCGTCGGCGATTCGAGGCAATGTCGAGCTCGTCATCCGCGCGCCGATCTGGTTCGACTCGACGATGGACCACTCCGCCGCCACCATCCACCTCGAGGCGGCCGTCGCCACACTCTGAGCGCCGGGACCGAGTCAGGCGGGTCGGACGTTCCTGGCGGCGGCGTCGGCGATCTTGCGGATGCGCTCCGAACGTGTCTCGGGTCGGCGGGCCTGGACGATCGACGTGAGGGCCTGCTTCCGTACCGATCGTGACCAGGATGCGAAGTTGATCTCCGCGGGTGGCGAGGCCACAAGCGCCGCGGCGAGATCATCGGGCACTTCCAGCCGCTCGACGCTGTCGAGCAGCTGCCAAGAGCCGTCGGCCCTGGCGATCTCGATTGCCGCCAGGCCTGCGGGCGCCATGCGCCCTTCGGCGATGAGCCGCTCGACGCGCGCCTTGTTCGTGGCGGCCCAGCCGCTGCGCGGCTTGCGCGGCGCGAAGTACAGCTTGCCGCGCTCGTCGTCGACGCGACCGGCCGTGCTGTCGACCCAGCCGAAGGACAGGGCCTCCTCGACGGCGGCCTCGTAGTCGAGGCCGGGCCGGTTGGAGCGCGGCCTCCGCGTGACGAGCCAGGCCCCGCGGGAGGTGGCGTGATTCGCCTCGAGCCAGGCTCGCCACGACCCTCGATCGTCGACCTCGACAAGCGGCGCGTCGGACAGCGCGGACATCGCTGGAGTCTATCGGCGATGTCGCACGAGGCTCGTAGGATTCAGCCGTGCCGCTGCGACTCCGAAGCCTGCCAACCGGTGCGCTGACGCCCGACGAGATCCTCGCCGTCCGCGCCCTGATGGTTACCGCCTTCGGGACCGGCGACGAGGCCTTCGCCGACGAGGATTGGGAGCACGCCCTCGGTGGCCTGCACGTCTTGCTCGACCAGGATGGCGAGATCGTCAGCCACGCCTCGGTGGTCGAGCGCGGGCTCGAGATCGGCGGCCGGCCCCTCAGGACAGGCTACGTCGAATCGGTCGCGACCGACCCGGACCGCCAGGACCAGGGCTACGGGACCCAGGTCATGGCCGCCGCAACCGAGCACGTTCGCGCGGCGTTCGAGCTCGGCGCCCTCGGCACCGGCCGGCACGCCTTCTACGAGCGACTTGGTTGGCAGACCTGGCAGGGGCCGGCGTTCGTCCGGACGTCCGACGGCGAGCAGCGAACATCCGACGAGGAGGGCTACATCCTCGTCCTTCGAACGCCCAGCTCGCCGCCGTTCGACCTCACCGAGAAGATCAGCTGTGACTGGCGCCCGGGGGACGTCTGGTAGCTACCCGTGGGAGCTGCCTCCGAGCGCCTTCGTGCGCCCGTGAGCTGAACTTGATGGCGCTGCGGACCCGGGCGCCTCCGTCGACGACCGACCGATCTGAGATTGTGAGTCGCACCCTGGGGTCGATGGCGGCCGAATAGGATCGACCCGGGCGAGTCGGCGTGTACCCTGTCGACGCCATGAACCGCTTCCTGGCCCAGCGTCCATAGGACGCGTGGGCCGCCACGATCTCCAAGCCAAACGGCTGATCGGCCCCTTCCACATCCAGCGTCGAGGGAAGGGGCGGGACAGACGCATGCCGCTGCCGCAGCGAGGGCTGCGCGCGCCGTGCCGTCCCGCGTGATCGAAGGGAGATCGCGATGCCGATGCCGCATCGAACCTTCGCCCAGGTGGCGAAGCGACGGCTCGTAGGGAAAGAGGGACGGGAGCGGATCCGCGAGGTCAACGCCTTGCTATCCGAGCTGCCCGACTACAAGAACGGTCCATACGCCGACCTGCGCAAATCATTGCTCGCCGAAATTGACGATACGCGCGTCCGATCGAGCGCGGTGCATCGGGATTCGATCGCCGTCCGGCGCGAAGGCGCGGCCCAGATCGCGCTGGTAGGGCCACCGAACGTCGGCAAGTCGTCGCTCCTCCAGGCCCTCTCGGAGATCCAGATCAAGACCGGCGACTATCCGTTCACGACGCTCCGCCCGATCCCGGCGCTGACCCGGATCGGCGGCGTCCTCGTGCAGCTCGTCGAGATCCCGGGGCTCATCGAAGGTGCGAACGAGGATCGCGGCGGCGGCCGGGCACTCCTCGGCGTCCTGCGCTCGGCCGACGGCATCATCTATTGCACGCGGGCCGACGCCGACCCCGAGGAGCTTCGACCGGTC
>JBBQFS010000168.1:0-4489 GCA_038322255.1 Candidatus Limnocylindrales bacterium
GCCCCGCGCGCGGCCCGGCTGAGCCACTCGACCTGGCACGACCGGGTCGACAATGGCCGGGTGACGTCTGGCCAAACCCCGCGCGTGACCCCGCGAACGATCCTCCATGTCGACCTCGACGCGTTCTTCGCCTCGGTCGAGCAGCGCGATCGACCCGAGCTTCGCGGCAAGCCGGTCGCGGTCGGGCTCGGCGGGTCGAATGACCGGGGCGTCGTCAGCGCCGCGTCATACGAGGCGCGAGTGTTCGGCGTCCACTCGGCGATGCCGATCCGGACGGCGCGCCGACTCTGCCCAGATTGCATCTTCGTTCCGGTCGACGGGGCCAAGTACCAGCGCGTCAGCCGGCAGGTCATGGCGATCCTGCGGCGGTTCACGCCGCTGGTCGAGCCGATCTCGATCGACGAGGCGTTCCTCGACGTCACCGCCTCGCGCGCGCTGTTCGGCGACGGCGAGGCGCTCGGGCGCCGCATCAAGTCCGCCATCGGGGAGGAGCTGCAGCTGACAATCTCGGTCGGCGTCGCGTCGACCAAGCTCGTCGCCAAGATCGCGAGCGAGCTGCGAAAGCCCGACGGGCTGGTCGTCGTCGAGCCCGGGAGCGAGACGGCGTTCCTGGCGCCCCTGCCCATCGCGCGGCTGTGGGGCGTCGGTCCGTCGACGGCGACGGCCTTGCGCGACTTCGGGGTCGCGACGATCCGCGACCTCCAAGGGCTCGACCGCTCCGCCCTTGTCCGGCGCTTCGGCAAGCACGGGGCGTCCCTCGTCGATCGAGCCCACGGGGTGGACCCCGATCCGGTCGACGACCCCGATTCGGCCAAGTCGGTCGGGCATGAGCACACCTTTGACGAGGACACGGCTGACCCCGAGGTCCTGGAGCGGACGTTGCTGGCGATGGCCGAGGGGGTCTCCGGGCGACTCCGGCACGCCGGGCTCAAGGCGGGCACGATCACGGTCAAGATCCGGGACAGCGGCTTCCACACGATCACGCGCCAGCGCGGCCTGGCCGAGCCGTCCGACCTGACCGACCCGATCTGGCGGGTCGCTCTGGACCTTGCGCGGCCGGAGCTGCGCGGCAAGCGAATCAGGCTGCTGGGCGTGACGGCGTCGGGCTTCGGGACCCGCGAGCAGCTGGGATTGTTCGAGGCCGGCGAGGATCGGCGCCGACGGGTCGTTGAGGCCGCCGACGAGGTGCGCGAGCGCTTCGGGACCCGCGCGATCACCCGGGCGCGACTGATTCGGACCGGGATCCCGGCGCCGTTCGAGCGGGATCTCGGGACGGCGGTGGAGCGGCGCGGCGAGCATGCCGAGGCCGAAGGCGATGCTGCCGCGAGACGGCGCAAGCGGCGTGACAGCCAACCTGACACGACCCCGCCGGAGGATGCGTTCGACGAGTGACTGGGGCTTGACACTGAACACCTGTTCGATCTAGCCTCTGACGAAACCGAACAGGCGTTCACGGCACCAGTGCCCGGTGACCGGAGCTCGCGTAGCGCCCCCGAAAGGAGCCGCGAAATGGCGATGGTCCGAGTCGAGCCGGTCGAGGTCCGGGTTCGAGCCGACTGGTTCGACGGTCGACCGCGCGAAGTCACCCTCAACGGGCGCCGCCTTCGCGTCCTGGACGTCATCGGTGTCCGGGACGAGAGCTCGGCGTTCCCGGTCGTGACCGGTCCGCGCACGCTCTTCGAGGTCGAAACGGCCGACGCGTTCCTGCAGCTGTCGTACCGCCATCGATCCCGGCGTTGGACGATCGAAGGCGTGGAGGCCCGTGCGGCCTGACGCGCGCTGATCTAACGTCGGCGCGGTGCCCCGCGCCGGCGGCTCGCGCCCGTTTCTGGGAACGGAGCGCGACGATCCGGCTGGCTCCTCCCACCGGATCAACAGAGTGACGCACGAGCACGGGCGGTACCGTGCTCGTGCGTTGCCCTCACCCAACCGGTCCGGGGTGTGGTCGCCATAATCGCGGGCGTGCAGGCGCCTCCCTCATTTCGCGATGCCACGCTCGCCCAGTTCGCCGACCAGCTCGCCTCATCGGATCCGGTCCCGGGAGGTGGCAGTGCATCGGCCGTTGCGGCAGCGCTCGGCGCGTCGCTCGTGGCGATGGTCGCCACGCTCTCGCAGGGGCGGCCGAAATACGCCCAGCACGAGAGCCTGCATGCGGCTGCGGCGGCCGCGGCGAAGGCACTGACCCAGGATCTCCTCGATCTCGCGGATGAGGATGCGGCCGCCTACGCCGCTTGCGCGATGGCACTCAAGCTGCCGCGCGAAGCCTTCGCGGACAAGGAGCTTCGAGACGCGCAGATCCGGGCGACGGCACAGGTCGCCGCCGAGGTACCACTGCGATGCGTGGAGCGCTGTCTCGATACGCTCGCGCTGGCGGAGATGCTCGCCGGGCGATCGAACGTGAACGCCTCCTCGGACCTGCGGGTTGCCTCGCTGCTCCTCGAGGCGGCTGGCGATGGCGCGGCGGCCAACGTGCTCGTGAACCTGCCGCTGATCGGCACCAACGACTGGACCACCGCCACCGAGGCTCGGGTCGGCCAGCTGATGCACGATGTCGCGTTCCTTGCAAAGACGACGCGGGACGTCGTGGCGAGTGGGGAGGCGCGACCACCGCTCGAGCGCGTCCCCGTTGGGTTGGGCCTATGAATGCTTCGTCTGCCGGCGCCGCTACCAACGTGGGCACTGCCCGGCGACTCGAGGGCGCACCGTTCGCGAGCGAGATTCGCGAGAAGGTGGCGGCCGACGTCGCGGCCTACATCAAGGACCACGGCCATCCGCCGGGATTGACCGTCGTGGTCTGCGGTCGCAGCGCCCCGTCGATGGTCTACCTGGAGCGGATCCTCAAGGCCTGTGCCCAGGTCGGCATCGAGGGGTCGATGGTCGACGTGCCGGGTGACGACCCGGCCGCCCAGGCTCGAGAGCTGACGGCGGCGATCCAGCGGCTGAACAAGGACGCCAGGGTCGCCGGGATCATCGTCCAGATGCCGCTGCCGCCCGGGGTCGCGCTCCGGACCGTGATCGACGCGATCGATCCGCTGAAGGACATCGACGGGATCCACCCGCTGAATGCGGGACTGCTACGCCTCGGCTACGAGGGCTTCGTGCCGGCAACGGCCCACGCGGCGCTCGAGATGATCCATCGTTCCGGATGCAAGGTGCAGGGCGCCAACGCGGTCGTCATCGGTCGATCTCCGGTCGTCGGGATGCCGCTGGCGTTCATGCTGACCAAGGAGGACGCCACGGTCACGATCTGCCATTCGAAGACGCTGGACCTCGCGGCCGAGGTCCGGAGGGCCGACATCGTGGTCGTCGCGGCTGGGCGTCCCGGGCTCGTTACCGGCGAGATGCTCAAGCGCGGCGCTGTGGTGATCGACGTGGGGATCAACGTGGTCGAGGGCAAGATCGTCGGCGATGTCGATTTCGAATCGGCGGAGCGGGTCGCCTCGGCGATCACGCCGGTGCCGGGCGGCATCGGGCCGCTCACGGGCGCGCTGCTGCTGAGCCACCTGATGCGGGCCGCGCAGCGCCAGGACCAGGCGGCCGGTGAACCAAGAGCGGTCGTACGGGACGAGCCTCGGGACAGGCGAGCATGACCGACGGCCAGATCGCTACCAGCTCGGGCACGATGCCCTCGGCGACGCCAACCGACCTGGCGATCGCGCGCTCGGTCACTCCGCGGCCGATCCTCGAGGTTGCCCGCCAGCTGGGGCTGCATGACGACGAGATCGAGCTCTATGGCTCGGTCAAGGCCAAGATCACCCTCGCCGGGATCGAGCGCCTCGAGCGCGAGCGACCCCGCGGCAAGTACGTGCTCGTGACCGCGATCAGTCCGACACCGCTGGGCGAGGGCAAGAGCACCACCACGGTCGGCCTGGCCCAGGGCCTGAATCGGATCGGAAAGCGGGCGGCGGTCTGCATCCGCCAGCCCAGCCTCGGACCGGTGTTCGGGATCAAGGGCGGTGCGGCGGGCGGCGGGCGCAGCCAGGTGATCCCGATGGAGGACTTCAACCTCCATCTGACAGGCGACGTGCATGCCATCGGGGCGGCCCACAACCTCGCCGCTGCCTTCATCGACAACCACCTCCACCACGGCAACGCGCTCGCGATCGATCCGCTGAACGTGCTCTGGCCGCGCGTGCTCGATATCAGCGATCGGGCGCTGCGCAAGGTCGTGGTCGGTCTGGGCGGGCGCGAGAACGGCTACCCGCGCGAGACCGAGTTCGTGATCACTGTCGCGTCCGAGGTGATGGCCGTGCTCGCCCTCGCCTCCGACCTGGCCGATCTCCGGGTTCGACTCGGACGGATGGTCCTCGCGACGACCCGTGACAGCAAGCCGATCACCGCCGACGATCTCCGCGTCGCGGGCGCGATGGCCGTGCTGCTCAAGGATGCGATCAAGCCGAATCTCCTCCAGACCCTCGAGGGCGGGCCGGCGTTCGTGCATTGCGGGCCGTTCGCCAACATCGCCCACGGCAACAACTCCGTGCTTGCC
>JBBQFS010000169.1:0-4400 GCA_038322255.1 Candidatus Limnocylindrales bacterium
ATCGGCGATCGATTCCAGATGGGCTTCGGCGGCAAGGGCGCGAACCAGGCGGTCATGGCGGCGCGACTCGGAGCGCGGGTTTCGATGGTTGGAGCGCTGGGCGACGACGTCTACGCCGGGATGACGCTCGACAACCTGGCCCAACAGGGCGTCGATGCGAGCCATGTGGCTCGCGTCAAAGGCGCGAGCGGCGTCGCGCCGATCTGGGTCGAGCCCGACGGGACGAACCGGATCATCGTCGTGCCGGGGGCCAACGACGCGGTCGACCCGGGGGCGGCCGCCGAGGCCCTTCGATCGATCGCACAGCTCGCTGCCGTGATCGGCCAGCTCGAGATCCCGCAGCGGGTCACGACGGCGGCCTTTCGGGCCGCGCGCGAGCTCGGTGCCGTGACGATCCTGAATCCCGCTCCCGCGGCGACGCTGGACGATGCCTTGCTCGATAACGCCGACTGGTTGATCCCAAATGAGACGGAGTTCGCGACCCTGGCCTCCGTCGAGCACCTCGATCCGGCCGACGACGACGCCTTCCTTGCCTTCGCATTGCGCGTGCGGCCCCGACTGCTAGTAACGCTGGGTTCGCGGGGTGCCGCGCTCGTCACGAAGTCGGGCTTGGTTCAGCGTGTCGCGGCCGAGCCCGTTGCTGCAGTCGACACGACCGGCGCGGGCGACGCCTTCGTCGGCGCGTTTGCGTTCGGGCTGGCGGCCGGACTCGACGAGCTCGTCGCGGTCAGGCTCGGGATTGCGTGTGCCTGCGACAGCGTCACGCGAGAGGGAACCCAGAGCTCGTTCGCGTCGGGTGCTGGCGCCGCAGCGATCGTCAATCGTGTGCGCGACGGCGCCTGACGCGCGGATCCCTTACTCCTCGAAGATCTCCCACCCGCCGTCCTCGCCCGGCACGAGGAAGGCGCTGTCCGGGTAGCACCAGGCCCAGAGCTCGCCCGGCTGCGCCGATCGGATGAGCGCGTGGCCCGTTGCCTCGTAGTGCCTGGTCGCATGACGGTTCGGGCTGTTGTCGCAGCACCCCGTGAGCCCGCAGACGAGGCATTGCCGCAGGTGCACCCAACTATCCCCGGCTTCGACGCAGGCAGGACACACGTCGAGCGGTGGAGGCAGATCCTCCATCGCGGTCGCGAAATGCGGACAGGGCAGGCTCATTGGCGGATTATCACCCGCCGGACGCCGGGGCGAGTTGCCCTCCTATTCCCGGGCAGGCCAGCGGTAGGTCAGGATCGCGCGACCGGGACGAACCCGAGAGTGCCAGTCGCGCCGCGATCACGCCTCGGCGACTCTTTTTGCGGCCGGTGCGGGTCGAGGAATCGGGGCTGCCTTCGCCGGCACGCCGCGCCCGACGACCCGGTTTCGGCCGGCCAGCTTGGCTCGATACAGGGCCTCGTCCGCGGCCTTCAGGAGCAGGACCCGCTCGGAGCCATCGTCCGCTGCCACCGCAATCCCGACCGACACAGTGAGCCGGCCCATCTGGCCCGGACCCGGACCTTCGTCGGGGGGCGGCGTCCGTCAGGGACGTCGGCTGTCCACTCCTCGCCTCGCGGACGAGGTGAGCCGAAGGCGTCGGTGGGGATTCCTCGCGTTCTGGCCGAGGCCAGGACGCGAGGATTGGCGGAGAGGGTGGGATTCGAACCCACGGACACTTGCGTGTCGCCTGTTTTCAAGACAGGACCGTTCAACCGCTCCGGCACCTCTCCACGCGGGAGGATAGCAACGAGGCGACCTACTTCAGCCTGATCGTGACCCTCGAGGTCGTGCCCTTGGTGACGACCGCACTGCCGGTCCCAACGATCACAGGGGGCGCCTCGCCCCGCTCCAGCTGGATCGCGTAGCCAGTCGCCGCGACCTCGAACTCGCAGACCCCGTCGCGCCCAGTCGTGGGCATGGGAACGGGCCGCGGCTCCTGCGCACCGGCGAGGTCAGAGATCGCGACACACGCCAGCCCCGCGACGGGTCGGCCCTGCGCATCGAGTGCCGTGATGCGCAGCGTGCCCTTCGGCAGGAGCAGCACACCCGTGCCGTCGGAGGTCACGATGACGACCTCGTCGGTCCAGCCGTAGTGCGCCTTGATCTTGGCCGGCGCCGACGGATCGGCGCTCGAGATCTCGACCTCGACCCGGTTGGCCATGATGTTGGGTCCGTAGCCCGCGAGATACGCCGGGATGGTCCGGAACCACGCCTCGCCGCCGACCAGCCTGCTCGAGAACTGCTCGAGGTCGGCGACACTCCAGCGGACCTGGCGAACCTCGAGTCGCGCGCCGGGTCGCACGTTGGCGAAGATGGCGGAGCGGTGCAGGTCCAGGCGGCCGCTGAACTGGACGACGAGGACGCCGCCTCGAACGTTGTCGACATAGGAACCCGCGTAGTCCGGCTGGGTGCTCGCATAGCCGATGACGACTGGCTTGAGCGCCTCGAGAGCCATCGTCCGGCGGCCGAGCTCGGCCACCTCCGAGGCCGTGAGCGGGACGCCGTAGGTGAGCCGGTCGGCGTCAGGGTCGGTTGCGACCGCGATGAGCCAGGCGTCGTCGGCTCGGAGGCCGAAGTCCTGCCGGAAGCGGCGCGCGTTGGCGATCTCCGTTGGGGATGGCGCCGTCGCGGTCGGCTCGGAGGTTGGGACGGAGGGTGGCGTGCTCGGCGATGGCTGGCAGCCGGCGGCGAGGGTCGCGAGGACGAGCACGACGAGGCCGTTCGCGGGCGCCGGTCGGGTTCGCATGTCGAACGCCGCTCAGGCGGTCCTTCCAATGGTGGTCCGGCCGAGGTAGGGCCCGAGGACCTCCGGGACGAGGATCGAGCCATCGGGCTGCTGGTAGGTCTCGATGATCGCGGCGACGGTGCGCGCCAGCGCGAGGCCCGAACCGTTGAGCGTATGGACGAGCTCGGCCTTGCCGCCCTTCTCGGCCCGGAAGCGGATCGCCATCCGGCGGGCCTGGTAGTCGCGGAAGTTCGAGCACGACGAGACCTCGAGCCAGCGCTCAACACCGGGCGACCAGACCTCGATGTCGTACTTGCGCGACTGGACGAAGCCCATCTCCCCGGTCGACATGAGGAGCACGCGGTAGGCCAGCCCGAGCCGTTGGAGGAGGTCCTCGGCGCGCTCGGTCATCCATTCGAGCGCGGCGGCCGACACCTCCGGCCGCTCGAAGAGGACCATCTCGACCTTGTCGAACTGGTGGACGCGGAGGATGCCGCGGGTGTCCTTGCCGGCCGCGCCGGCCTCGCGCCGGAAGCACGGCGTGTAGGCGACGTAGTGGATCGGCAGCGTCGCGGGCTCGAGGATCTCGTCGCGGTGGAGGTTCGTGACCGGGACCTCGGCGGTCGGAACCAGGTACAGGTCGTCGCGCGTGACGACGTACATCTGGTCTTCCTTGTCAGGGATCTGCCCGGTGCCGCGCGCCGACGCCTGGTTGATGAGGATCGGGGGCCAGATCTCGGTGAAACCGTTCTCGCGGGTGTGGACGTCGAGGAACCATGTGATCAGGGCGCGCTGGAGGGCGGCGCCGGCGCCCTTGTAGACCGGGAAGCCCGAGCCGGTGATCTTGGCGCCGCGCGGCAGGTCCAGGATGTCGAGCGCCTCCGCGATCTCCCAGTGCGGCTTGCGCTCCCAGGTGTCGCCGCCGGGAGGCGCGTCGGCGCCGACCTCGCCCTCGACCGGCTGGACCCGGCCCAGCTGCTCGCCCCAGGTTCGAATGGTGACGTTGGCCTCCTCGCCGCCAACGGGCACATCGGGTTCGGCGGGGTTCGGGATGCGCAGGAGGAGGTCCTCGACCTGGGCTTCGGCGGTCGCCAGCTCGGCCTCGAGGTTGGACAGGCGTGCGCCGATCTCGGTCGAGCGGGCGCGGAGCGCGGCGGCCTCGGGTCCGTCGGCCTTCGCCCCGGCCTTGATGGCCTCACCGATCTGCTTGGACGCGGTGTTTCGCTCGGCCCGCAGGTTGTCGGCCTCGCCCTGAAGCTCGCGCCGACGAGCATCGGCCGCGAGGGCGGCATCGACCAGGCCGGCGTCCTCACCCTTGTCGAGGGCGCCCTTCCGGATCGCGTCCGGTTCTTCTCGCAGCCGCTGCAGCCCGACGCTCACTCCGAACCTCCCGGCGTGGCGCCACGGTGGTCGCCGCCTTGGTCGTCGCCTTGGTCGTCGCCTTGGTCGTCGCCGGCCAGTGTCGCACTCGCCGCCTCGCGCAGGCGGCCAACGACAAACTCACGGTCGAGGCTTGCGAGGAGCCATCCCGCGCGCGGGCCATTCGGCCGGCCGAGGAACGCGAGGTAGACGGCCCGGAACGCCCGACCTGGCGGGACCTCCCGCGCGGCGGCCGTCGTGAAGATCGCGGTCTGCCACGCGTCGCCATCGGCGCTCGGCCCCGGCGCTTGTGCCGCCAGGGCGGCGAGGAAGGCGCGCTCCT
>JBBQFS010000170.1:0-4385 GCA_038322255.1 Candidatus Limnocylindrales bacterium
CCCTCCGCCTCCCCCGCTCCGTAGCCGCACCCACTCCGTAGCTCCGCCCGCTCCGCACCCGCCACCCCCGGCCCCGCAGCCTCGCCCCCGCGCAGCACCACCCGCGGCCCAGTCCGCACGCGCGAGGCACTTCGCACGGCCCTTCGCCGGCGCCTCCGCTCCGCACCCGCCACCCCCGGCCGGGCCAATGTTCCGTACGAATACGAACTCGACGCCCTCACCCCCGATTCGGAGCGAATCGTCGCCTGCCGCGTCGGTCTTGTTTCGCAGCCGAACAGAATCGACAAGATTCGGCCCAAATCGGCTCGTTCGGCGCCCGGGAGGCTCTCCGCCCAGGTATATGTCGTCGAGTTCGTATCTCAGCAGAACATCGGTCCACCGAATCGTCCGGATAATCCGGAGATGAGAGGCGCCTGCCAATCTGCGCCGCATGACGGCAGCAGGCCGGGCCTTTGACCGCGGGACGCGGATGGGTGAGCGATCCCTGCAGGTGATCGGGCGTGAGTTCGAGACGGCGCGGCTCGGTCTTGGGGTGAGCCAGGAGCATGTCGCCGAGGCAAGCCACGTATCGCGCCCTCGGTACTCCAAGATCGAGAACGGGAAGGCGCCAACCTTGCAGGTCCTCGAAGTGGCGCGGATCGCGAGTGTCCTCGGGCTCGACTCTTCGATTCGACTGTTTCCAGGCGCGCTGGCAGTCCGGGATGCCGCGCACGCTCGACGACTCGGCGGATTTCTTGCGCATGCAGCGCCGCCCCTCAGAGTCCGCACGGAGGCCGCGCTTCCAGCCCTGCCAGACCGACGCGAGCTCCGGGCGTGGGACGCAATGATCGTGGATGGCGACGCCCGGACCGCGGTCGAGCTGGAAATGCGCCTCCACGACACCCAGGCTCTTGAGCGGCGTCTCTCATTGAAGCGCCGAGACGACCCCACAACCTGTTTCTTACTGCTGATCGCCGATACCCGGATGAACCGGCGCGTCCTTGCCTCCCTGCCCGACCTCTTCCCGGACCTGCCCGCCTCGCCAAGGCTCGAATCCACGAGCGCCTGGAAAGTGGGATGCACCCCGAGACCGGGCTGGTCCTGGTCTAGAGCATCCTCGAAGACAGCGCGTCCGCCCACGCGGCAAGCACGCGGGAGTGGGTTTGGTCAAGGGTGCCGGTCGTGTCGATGACGCGGCTCGCGGCGGGGGTCAGACGCGCCACGAGATCCGACTGAGCGGCGATTCGCGCTTCCGCGTCGGCGACGTCGGCGCCGCGGGCGGTCAGCCGATCGCGCTGGACCGACGGCTCGCACGTCACGAGCCAGACCTCGTCGCAGAGCTCGGCGAGGCCGCCCTCGACGAGCTTGATCGCCTCGATGGCAACCGCCGCGACGCCTTCCTGCTCCGCGGCCGCAATGGCGGCGAGAATCCGGGGTCGAACGGCTGGGTGGATGATCGATTCGAGGCGCGCCAGAGCAGCGGGGTCCGCGAACACGATCCGGCCGAGCGCTCGACGATCGAGCGCGCCGACGGCATCGATCACAACCGGGCCGAACGTCTCGATGATCGCCGCAAGCTCCGGGCTTCCAGCACGCGTGACCTCGCGCGCGACCTGATCGGCATCGATGACCCGCGCGCCGAGCTCACCGAGCCAGCGGGCGACGGTCGATTTGCCGCAGCCAATCGGGCCCGTGATGCCGATTCGGACGGACCGAGATGCAGAATCGCGCGTCACCGGAGGGCCCTCCGAGGCCCGAGGCGGAGCTCCGCGACGCCATCGGTCCGAGGATTCACGGGGCCCGCTCTTCGAGCAAGAGCCACGCATCTTCGGCCGAGCGCAAGGCGGTCTCCACATCGGCAAGCTCGCTTGACACGCGCCGAAGCTCGATGAAGTTGGCCTGCACCGTGGGCTTCGAGAACTCGAGCTCGAGGTGGTTCTTGCGAAGCCCGAGCCTGGTCAGCTCGGCGTCGACGGCTTCGCGCTGCCGGCGGTAGGCGTCCTTCGACAGCTTGGGCTGCTTCGACGGGCGGACGGCGGCTGGCATCACCGAAGGAGACGCCACCGCAGTGGATCCGGCATTGAGACCGGCGTCGTGCAGGGCGTTGACGGTCCCGACATGCGCACCGTTCGCGCCCGCCGCGGACCCAGCAGCGCGTCCCGCCCGCGCCGCGCCGGCCGCGGACCCGGCAACGCGTCCCGCCACACCTGACGCCGCAGCCGGCCGCAGCCGCCTGGCCTCCTGCTCGAGCGCCGAGGCGACCGTCCAGCCCGACGAGACCGCCGCCCGCCACGCCTTGTACCCGCCTTCGAACGGCGCGACGGTTTCGTCGTCGACGACCCAGAGTCGATTGCAGACCGTGTCGAGGAATCGCCGGTCGTGCGAGACCACGAGCATCGTCGCGGGCGTCTCGAGGAGGAACGTCTCGATCGCCTCGCGGGCCACGACGTCGAGATGGTTGGTCGGCTCGTCGAGGAGGTACACGTTCGATGGCATCACCCCGAGCATTGCGAGCTCCAGGCGCGAGCGCTCGCCGCCCGACAGCAGTCGAACCTCCTTGAAGACATCCTCGCCCCGGAACAGGAAGCGCGCGAGGTAGCCACGCGCCTCGCCGGGCGTCACCGGCACGGACTCCAGCAAGGCGTCGATAACCGTTGCGCCGGGGATGGCGGCCGCCCGGAGCTGGGCCAGGTAGCCCAGCTGGACGCCATTGCCGAAGCTGATCGCGCCATCGAGCGGCGGCAGGTCGCCCGCGATCGTTCGCAGCAGCGTCGTCTTTCCGGCGCCGTTTGGGCCCACGATCCCGATCCGGTCCCCGCGCTGTGCTGCCAGGAACGGCGCCCGGGCGACGAGCTTGTCGGGCAGGTACCCGACCTCGAGGTCCTCCAGCCGAATCACGATCTCTCCCGATCGGACCGGCCCGGCACCAATCAGCCCACCGCCGGGCAGCCGCAGCTTCCGCGCCTCGCGCGGGGCCTCGCGCCGCTCCGACTGGAGCTTCTCGAGCCTCGCTTCGTGCTCGTGCATCTTCGAGAACTTTCGATGGCTGCGGTAGCGCTGGACGAGCTCCTGCTCCCGCGCGATCTGCTCCGCCTGCGTGTCTGCCGACTTCGCCGCGAAGGCATCGCGCTCCTCGCGCTGGCGGTGGTAGGCGCTGTAATCGCCGCGAAACGCCGTGAGCGAGCGTTCCCGGAGCTCCCAGATGCGGTTCACGCTGGCATCAAGGAAGGCCCGGTCGTGGGACGCGACGAGGAGCGACCCTGTCCGCCGGCGAAGGTGATCTTCCAGCCACTCCAGGGCGCCGAGATCGAGATGGTTCGTGGGCTCGTCGAGCAGGAGGAGGTCCGGCGCTGCGATCACGAGCCGCGCGAGCGTCGCGCGCGTCTGCTCTCCGCCCGAGAGCGAGGCCGGCGGTCGACCCATGTCGGCGACGCTGAAGCCCAGGCCGGACAGGGCCTCGTCAACGCGCTGGTCGAGCGAGTAGCCATTCAGGCTTTCGAAGCGATGCTGGAGCTCCTCGTACGCCGGCTCGGTCGATCGATGGGCGTGCTCGAGCGCCTCGAGCTCGACGGCCATCGCCTCGAGGTGCGCCGCGCCATGCCGGACCGCCGTCCGAACGTCGGGCGCGGCCATGAATGCCGCATCGAGATGGGCCTCCTGGCTGAGCATGCCGATCGACAGGTCGCGCTTGCGGGAGACGCGCCCGGCGTCCGGCTCGTCGATCCCGGCGGCGATTCGGAGCAGGGTCGTCTTGCCGGCGCCGTTCGGGCCGACAAGCCCGACCCGGTCGCCAAGCGCGATCGCGGCATCGATCCGATCGAGGATGACGAAGGTGCCGACCTCGCGGTGGACACCCTCCAGGCGCAGGATGGACATCAGCCTTCGGCCGACGGCTCCGGCGCGCCCCCGGCCGATGCACGCGCTGCCGCCCGTCGGGTCGCGGCAGCCTGGCGGGTCGCAGCGGCGCGTCTGGTCCATTCGGCGGCGGACGGCTCGAGGGCGCGAGGGCGGGTCGAGGCTCGGCGGGAGCCCGAGGCACGACTCGTCGAGCCAGTCGGCGTGCCGAGCGACCCGTCCGCGCCTCCGATCTCGGTCCAGCGCGGCCCGGTCCGGATTGCCCTTGCCTCGGTCGCCGCCAGAGCACGGGCATCGCCGGCTCCTCCGCGACGGCCCGGCCGCGGCTCCATCCCCCGCAGGATCGCGGCCGCGCCCGCGCGATCCCCCGTCGGGAGGCGCTGGCACCACGAGCAGAAGTGCGTCGACCGACCGCCGAGGACGATCCGGCGAACCGGCCGGCCGCAGCGCGCGCAGGGTTCACCGGCCCGCTGGTAGACGAGCAGCCGCTCCTGCATCGAGCCGTCGCCGTCGGGTGCGGTGTAGTCGTCGATCGAGCTGCCTCGGCGGAC
>JBBQFS010000171.1:0-4362 GCA_038322255.1 Candidatus Limnocylindrales bacterium
GGTCGCCACCGTGCTCGCCGCAGATCCCGACCTCGAGGCCCGGCCGTGTCGCGCGGCCCTTGTCAACCGCGATCTTCATCAGCCCGGCGACCGCGTCGTCAAGCGTCTGGAACGGGTTCACGGGCAGGATCTTGTCCTCGACGTACTTGAGCAGGAAGCCACCCTCGGCGTCATCGCGGCTGAAGCCGAACGTCATCTGCGTCAGGTCGTTCGTGCCGAAGCTGAAGAACTCGGCCTCGCGCGCGATCTCGTCGGCGGTGAGGGCCCCACGAGGGACCTCGATCATCGTGCCGAACTTGTAGTCGACCTTGACGCCCGCCTTCTGCTCGACGGCCTTCGCCTCGGCCTCGAGGAGGCCCTTCGTCACCGACAGCTCGTTCACGTGGCCGACCAGCGGGATCATGATCTTCGCGATCGGGTTGCCGCCGGCCTGCTTGACCGCGATCTGGGCGTTCAGGATGGCCCGCGTCTGGACCTTCACGAAGTCCGGGATCATGAGCCCGAGGCGGACGCCGCGAAGGCCCAGCATCGGGTTCTGCTCGTGCATCGACTGGATCGTCCGCAGCAGCTCGCGATCCTCTTCCGATGCGCCTCCGTGCTCCTCCGCCCGGGTGACCTTGACGAGCTGTTCTTCAAGGTTGTGCAGGAACTCGTGGAGCGGCGGGTCGATCAGCCGGATGACCACCGGCAGGCTGTCCATGGCCTTGAAGATGCCCTCGAAATCGCCCTGCTGGAGGACCTCGAGCTTGGTCATCGCGGCATCGAAGGTCGCGACCGCTTCGCGCTCGTCGTCGGTGAGCGACTCGCCGGCCGCCATCTTGGCCTTGGCCCGCGTCGCGACGCCGGAGACCAGGATCGCGCCGCGCACGATCTCGAGCCGATCGCCCTCCCGGAACATGTGCTCGGTCCGGCACAGGCCGATCCCCTCGGCGCCGTAGCTCCGGGCCTGGGCCGCCTCCTCGGGCTTGTCGGCGTTCGTCCAGACGCCCATCCGGCGGATCTCGTCGGCCCAGCCGAGGATCTTCTGGAGCTCCGCCTGGTCCTCGAACCGCGCCTGGACGGTCGGCAGCTGGCCGAGGTAGAGGTCGCCGGTCGTGCCGTCGAGGCTGAGCCACTCACCCTCGTCGAACTCGATTCCCGTGATGGAGCAAGCGGCGGACTTGCCCGCGTAGTTCACGTCAAGGGCGGCCGAGCCGGCGACGCAGGGCTTGCCGATCTGGCGAGCCACGACCGCAGCGTGCGAGGTCGCGCCGCCGCGCGCGGTGATGATCCCTTCGGCCACGGCCATGCCGTGGAAGTCGTCGGGCGACGTCTCGATCCGGACGAGGATGACCTTCTCGCCGCGGCTCACCCACTCGACGGCCGTATCGGCATCGAAGACTGCCCGGCCCACGGCCGCGCCGGGCGAGGCGTTGAGGCCCTTCACGATGCGCTTCGCCGTCTTGAGTGCATTGGGGTCGAACGTCGCTCGGAGGAGCTGGTCGACCTGGGCCGGCTCGATTCGACGCACCGCCTCTTCCTTGCCGATCACGCCTTCCGCGACCATGTCCACCGCGATCCGGACGGCCGCGGCAGCCGTTCGCTTCGCGTCGCGCGTCTGCAGCATGTACAGGCGGCCGCGCTCGATGGTGAACTCGAGGTCCTGGACGTTGCGGTAGTGGCCCTCGAGCTCCTTGCCGATCCGGAGGAACTCGGCGTAGACCTCGGGCATCTCGCCGGCGAGCTCGCTGATCGGCGCCGGGGTGCGAACGCCGGCGACGACGTCCTCGCCCTGGGCGTTCGTCAGGTACTCGCCGAACAGCTCGGGGTCGCCGGTATTGGGGTTCCGCGTGAACGCCACGCCGGTGCCGGAGTCGTCGCCCATGTTGCCGAAGACCATGGCCACGACGTTCACGGCGGTGCCAAGGTCGTGGGCGATCTTCTGGCTGGTCCGGTAGTCGTTGGCCCGCTTGCCGAACCACGAGGCGAACACCGCCTTGATCGCGAGGTCCAGCTGCTCGAGCGGGTCCGTCGGGAAGTCGCGGGCGGTATCGACCTTGACGACGTGCCTGAACTCCTCGACGAGGGCCTTGAGGTCGTCGACCGTGAGATCGGTATCGCGAGCGTCCTTGCCGTGCACCAGCTTCCGTGCCTCGAGCGGCTCGTCGAACCGCTCGGCCTTCACGTCCATGACGATCCGGCCGAACATCTGGATGAAGCGCCGGTAGGCGTCCCAGCCGAAGCGCTCGTTGCCGGTCAGCGCGATCAGGCCCTTGAGCGTCTCCTCGTTGAGCCCGAGGTTGAGGACGGTATCCATCATCCCCGGCATCGAGAACTTCGCGCCCGAGCGGACGCTCACGAGGAGCGGGTTCCCGGCGTCGCCGAAGCCCTTGCCGCTCTGGCGCTCGACCTCGTGGAGTGCTTCGAGCACGTCCTCCCAGAGACCGTCGGGGAGCTTCTCGCCGGCGGCGAAGTAGTCGTTGCAGGCGGCTGTGGTGATCGTGAAGCCCGGCGGCGTAGGGAGGCCCGCACGGGTCATCTCGGCGAGGCCGGCGCCCTTGCCGCCGAGGAGGTCCTTCATCGTGCCGCTGCCCTCGGCCGCGCCTTCGCCCCAGGCGTAGATGTAGCGCTTGGCGGCCTTGTGGGCGCGTTCGGGAGCCGGGGCAGTGACCATGGCGGGCTCCTTTTGGCGACGGAGCGCGACCTGCCGCTCTGCCACCGTGTTCGTTCGCTGACGCGGGGATTGTACCGTCGGAGCCTGCGACGCCCCGCTACCATCCCTCCGATGCTCGAACTCGACGAGCGCGTGATCCAGCCCGACGCGCCGCAGTACAACGCGAGCCTGGCCGCGCGCTCGGACGAGACCGAGAGCCTCGGCTACTTCACGGTCAAGTTCGACGGCGAGGCGACGCCGTTCGAACCCGGCCAGTACATGACGATCGGCGTCTACGTCGCGGACGAAACGAGCCCGATCGGCAGCCGCATCGTCCAGCGGCCCTACTCGGTCGCCTCGGACCCTGGCGTTGCCGGCAGCGAGGGCTACGAGATGTACGTGCGGCTGGTCGAGGGCGGGCTGTTCACGCCGCTCCTGTTTCGGCTCCCGCTCGGGCACCGGATGCGGATGATCGGCCCGAAGGGCAAGTTCACGCTCCAGCCCGAGGACGACCGGACCCACCTGTTCATCTCGTCGGGCACCGGCAACGCGCCGTTCGTCTCGATGATGAAGGCCCTCCTGCGCGAGGGCCGGCCGCGGAAGGCGGTGTTTCTCAACGGGGTGTCCTACGCCCGCGACCTCGGCTATCGCTCGCTGGTCGAGAGCTGGGAGCGCGACGGCGGCTATCCCGTGACCTTCATCCCAACCGTCTCGCGCGGGTCGGCACCCGAGAACGCCGGCTGGGCTGGTCGCTGGGGCCGGGTGGAGTCGATCGTGGCGCCGGTTGTCGAGGAGCTCGGCCTGACGCCGGACAATTCGATCGCCTACATCTGCGGCAATCCCGACATGATCCTGGCCGCGGAGGCGACGCTCCTCGAGCGCGGCTTCCCCGAGGAACAGGTCAAGAAGGAGCTGTACTGGCCCAAGGGCAAGGAGCCCCAGGGACCCGGCGGCACCGAGTAGCGCGAATCAGGCGGTTCGGCCGAGGATGTCCTTGAGCATTCGGACGAACTTCGGCTCGTCGGCATCCATCGCGAAGCTCACGTTCGCCGGCTTGCCGCTGCGGAAGCGGAAGTCGCAGACCGTCCGCCCCACCGAGAGCTCGGCGTCGACCTCGACGTCGACGGGGATGAGCTCGGTCGTGATGACCGAGGGGTCGATGATCGCGCAAACCGCCAGCGCGTCGTGGACCGGCGCCGCGCCCGCGCGGTGCGGCATCTGCTGGGTGGCGTCGTAGCCGTCGATCCGTTTCAGCACGAAGCGAGCGGCCGCCTCTCCCGCCGGCGTGCCGAGTGCTCGCAACGCCTCGGCATCCTCCTTCGAGACAAGCGCGCGGTGCGTGGCGTCGAGCGGGACCATCCGGATCGGGCGGCCGCAGTTCACGACGATTCGGGCCGCCTCGGGATCGAGCCAGATGTTGAACTCGGCCGAGGCCGTCGAGTTCCCGTGGTCGTGCGCGCCGCCCATGATCACGATCTCCGGGATCCGCTCGAGGATCCGAGGCTCCTTCTGGATGGCCATCGCGATGTTCGTCAGCGGCCCGACTGGGCAGAGCACGATGTCGCCGGCCGACGCGAGGTAGGTGTCGATCAGCCAGTCGACCGCATGCCCTGGCTGGAGCGTCGCGCCATTCGAGACCGGTGGCAGGTCGAGCAGGCTGCCGTGGATCCGACTGGCCGGGTTCAGCTGCTCCATCTGGGTCCGCGCCAACGGGCGGTCCATGCCTCGGT
>JBBQFS010000172.1:0-4349 GCA_038322255.1 Candidatus Limnocylindrales bacterium
GGCGGCTCATCATCGGATTCGCTCGCGATCATCGCGTCCCAGCGCCGGGCAGTGGCCTCGTCGATGGTGTCGAGATCGATCCCATGGCGGGCGTCGGTGGCGCCGTCGCCGTCGGAGCCTTCGCCGTCGGAGCCTTCGCCGTCGACCGCGATATCGGCGTCACCCGCGACGCTCGGCGCAAGACGGTGTTCCTCGACCTCGCGCGAGAACTCGTCGGCCTCCGCCACCCGACGCTTGCGGGCGAGCTCTGCCTCGGACTCCACCGGCAGCGCCAGCACGACCTCGTCGAGCAGGTCGGCGACGCCGCGGCCGTGGATCGCCGCGATGGGGTAGGTGTGCTCCCAGCCCAGGGCGTAGAACTCGGCCGCCTCGATCTCGCGCTTCGGGTTGTCGCTCTTGTTGACGACGACCAGCACGGGCGCCTTGGCTCGGCGCAGCAGCAGGGCGGCTTCCTGGTCGGCTGGGGTGAGGCCGGTGATCGCCTCGACGACGAACAGAATCACGTCCGCCTCGGCGATCGCGATGCGGGCCTGGTCCTGGACGCGCGCCTCGATCGGGTCCTTCGGGTCGACCTCGAGGCCGCCCGTATCGACGACCATGAACCGCCGGGCGTTCCAGTCACCCTCGCCGTAGAGCCGATCGCGCGTCGTCCGCGCCCGATCCTCTACGATCGCCGTCCGCTCGCCCACGATCCGGTTGAACAAGGTCGATTTCCCGACATTCGGTCGCCCTACGATGGCGACGATCGGGATCCCGGTGTCGCCTGCCATGGTGGGCGCGGCCTAGCTTGCGGCCGGAAGCGAGGTTGGCAACGAGGTTGTGCGGCCGGCTGGCGTCGCGGCGATAGCGAAGGCGGCGTCCGCGAGGGCGGCCGCGTTGGCCCTGGCTTCCGTCGTGCCCGCCATCTCGAGGATGCGCTGGGCGACGGCGTGAAGATCCTCGATGGGCGTCGACGTGCCGCCGGTCACGCCGACGACCCTTGCACCCTCGAATGCGGCCGCGCCTGTGAGGTCTCGGACCGATTCGATCTGGATCGCCCGCGTCCCGACGATGCCGCAGAGGCGGGTGAGCTCCTTCGTGTTCGCCGAGGACCGGCCGCCGACGACGACCATCAGGTCGACCTCGCGGGCTGTCTCGAGCGTGTCCTCCTGGCGCCGGATCGTGACCGGGCAGACCGTGTTCACGATCTTGAGCTCGTGGCTGCGGCTGACCATGAACGCGGCGAGCTTCTCGAACTTCCACGGCGGCTGGGTCGATTGCGAGATGAGGGCCATCTTCTTCTTGCGCGGGATCTGGTCCCAGTCCTCTTCCTCGTCGACCACGATCGCATTCGGTGCGAACCCGAGCAGGCCCACGACCTCGGGGTGCTTCGGGGTGCCGAGGAGCACGATCGTGTAGCCCTCCTCGACGAGCTTCACGATCTCCTTCTGCTCCTGGATCACCCAGGTACAGGTGCCATCGATGACCTCGAGCCCCCGGGCGGCCGCACGCTCCATGACGTCCGGCCGAACGCCGTGGGCGCGGATGACGACGGCCGCGCCATGGTCGACGTCGTCGAGCGTGTCGACCGTCTCGATGCCGAGCGACTGGAGGTCGCGGATGACGCCCTCGTTGTGGACGACCTGGCCCAGGGTGTGCGTCGTCTTGCCTGCGGCCGAGGCTTCCTTGGCCTTGTCGATGGCCTCGCGGACGCCGTAGCAGAAGCCCGTGCGCTTCGCGATTTGAATCTCGGTGACCGTCCCGGTTGTGCTGTACATGCCGTCCAAGTATCCCACGGGCCGCTCCCGACCCCTGGTGCGCTCTACCTCGACTCGGTTTTCGTGACGTCGGCGGCGTAGATGCCGCGCTGGCGCGGCGGGAGCAGCTCGGCGATCCGGGTCATGATCAGGCGAGTTGCGGCCTCGGTCGTCGCTCGTCGGTCACGCTTCGCGCCGGGCGCCAAGCGCTCGAGCTCATCGGCGACCACGAAGGGCTCGCCGTAGCGGACCGTCACGCGCCGCCCGAACCGCGGCAGCAACCGGCCGCGGGGCCAGAGCACGTCGCTGTCGACCACGGCGACTGGCAGCACGGGGGCGCCACTGCGAAGTGCGAGCATGCCAACGCCCTCCCGGACGGGCTGGAGCGCGCCGTCGTGGCTCCTCGTGCCTTCCGGGAACACGGCAAGGACGTGGCCGGCGTCGAGGATCCGCATGGCGGTCCGGAATGCCTCGAGGTCGGCGGCGTCACGGTCCACCGGATGGATCCCCGCGATGCGGAACGCCCAGCCGGTCAGTGGGAACTCGACGATCTCGCGCTTCCCGAGCCAGTTCAACGGGCGGCCGAGGATCTGGTTGAGGAACGCCCCGATCAGCACCGGGTCCGCGCTGGACGCATGGTTCGCGGCCATGATCATCGGGCCGGTCTTGGGCAGCGAGTCCAGGTCGCCTTCGATCCGGAGTCGGACGATGGCGCGCGCGATCAGCCGCAGCACCGCGCTGCCGGCGCCGATGAGGAAGCCCATTCGGGTGGCGATCGGCGTGGGCCGGATCGGCCGGCGTCGGGTTCGGCCGGCCTTCTGACGCTTCGCGCGTTCGGCGGGAGCCGATTCGGCGGGAGCCGGTTCGGCGGAAGCCGGCTCGCCCGTAGCCGGTTGCTCGGCCGTGGGCTTCCCGCCCGCCCCCTCGGCCCGTCGGATTGTCTTCACCACGATCGCGACCGTCATCTCGAAGGTGTTGCCGTCGGTCTTGATGACGACGGCGTCCGGCGCGATCCGGAGCGGGGCGACGATGCGGGTCGAATCGAGCTCGTCGCGGCGGCGCAGCTCGGCCAGGATCTCGGCGGCCTCCGGGGAATCGGGCGCGAGCTCGCGCTCGGCCGCGCGTCGCCTCGCCCGCTCCTCGACCGAAGCGTCGAGGTAGAGCTTCAGATCGGCGTCCGGCAGCACGACCGCCCCGATGTCCCGCCCGGCCATGATGATCCGCCCGGGCGCAGCGAGCGCTCGCTGCCGCGCCAGGAGGGCCGTGCGCAGCTCGGCGATGCCGGAGTACTCCGAGACGGCGACGTCAACCTCCGGCCCGCGGACCTCGTCCGTCCGATCGATCCCGTCCACCGCGACGTGGGCGAGGCGGCCCCCGCCGTCGTCGAGCAGCTCGATCTCGTCCAGGAGCCGGACGAGGGTCTCGTGAGCGTCGGGTTTGACGCCGCGGTTGATCGCCAACCAGGTGATGGCTCGATACAGGAGACCGGTGTCGCAGAAGCGGTAGTTGAGCCGCTCCGCAGCCGCCGCGCCAACGCTGCTCTTGCCTGATGCGGCCGGGCCATCGAGGGCCACGATGAGGCCGATGACATGCCCCGATGCCTCGTGGGCCTCACGGCGGGTCTCGTCGCCGGACTCGGTGGGCTCTTCGCTCGCCATCGGGGCGAGCATACGGCGCGTCCCCGCTCAGGGTTCGGGTACGCTCGGCCGACCGTGATGGTCGCCCCCGAGTCGAACCCCGAGATCCGCCTAGCTCTTCGCCGCCGCGGCGCGGTGGCGCGCCCCGTTGCCGCCCCCAGAGCCCTGGCCGTTGCCCACCCCGCCGCCCGCGGGCCCGGCCCGCTCCCGGTCCTTCAGGACCTGGCCGGCCGCGAGCTTGCCCGGCGCACCCATCACGCAGCCACCGGGGTGCGTGCCGGAGCCGCACTGGTAGTAGCCGTCGATCGGTGTCCGGTACTGCGACCAGCCCGGCGCCGGGCGGAAGAAGTACATCTGCGGGGCGAGGAACTCGCCGGCGAAGATGTTGCCCTCGCTCAGGCCAACGGTCCGCTCGATGTCGAGCGGCGTCCGGACCTCGCGCTGCAGCACGAGGTCGCCGAAGCCCGGGAAGAACGATTCGAGCGTGGCCTGGATCGTGTCCCCGAGGCCGTCACGCTCTGTATCCCAGTCGCTCTCGCGAAGCTTGTACGGCGCGTACTGGACGAAGCAGCTCATCACGGCCTTGCCCGGCGGCGCCATGTCGGGATCGACCGTCGACTGGATGGCGCAATCGAGGTACGGGCGCTTCGAGTACCAGCCGTACTTCGCGTCGTCGATGGCCCGCTCGAGGTACTCCATCGACGGCCCGATGTTGGTGAACCCCCGGTACTGATCGGTGCGATCACCGAGCGCGGGGTAACGCGGGATTCCGTCGAGCGCGAAGTTGACCTTCGCCGACGTGCCCTGGAAGCGAAACCGCCGGATCGTGTCGACCAGGTCGGTCGGGAGCTCGCGCGGGTCGACCAGCTCGAGGAACGTCCGCCGTGGATCGAGGGCCGAGACCACCACGGGCGCGTGGTACTCGCCGCCGTCGGCGAGGGCGACGCCTGTCGCCCGGCCGCCCTCGGTGATGACG
>JBBQFS010000173.1:0-4334 GCA_038322255.1 Candidatus Limnocylindrales bacterium
CTCCGCGTCGCGGGCGCGATGGCCGTGCTGCTCAAGGATGCGATCAAGCCGAATCTCCTCCAGACCCTCGAGGGCGGGCCGGCGTTCGTGCATTGCGGGCCGTTCGCCAACATCGCCCACGGCAACAACTCCGTGCTTGCCGACCGGATTGCCCTGGCCACGAACGAGATCGTCTGCACGGAGGCGGGATTCGGTGCGGACATGGGGGCTGAGAAGTTCTTCGACATCAAGTGCCGCGCCTCGGGTCTGCGGCCCGACGCGGCCGTCGTCGTGGCCACGATCCGCGCGCTCAAGATGCACGGCGGTGTCGGCCGCATCGTGGCCGGCAAGCCGCTCGACCCGGCCCTCCTGACCGAGAACGTCGAGGCCGTCACGGCCGGTGGCGCCAACCTCGCGAAGCAGATCGAGAATGTCCGCCTGTTCAACGTCCCGGTCGTCGTCGCGATCAACTCGTTCCCGACGGATACGCTGGCCGAGGTCGCGGCCGTGCGCGCGGTCGCGCTGGCCGCAGGAGCCCGCGAGGCGGTGGTCGCGAACCACTGGGCCCTGGGTGGGGAGGGTGCCGAAGACCTCGCGACTGCGGTCTGGGCCGCCGCGGAGGACGGCGCTCCGGACTTCAAGCTGCTGTACCCGGACGAGGCTTCGCTGACCTCGAAGATCGAGACGATCGCGACCCAGGTCTATGGCGCCGATGGCGTCGACCTCAGCCCGGCGGCCGCGAAGCAGCTCGCGCAGTACGAGGCGCTCGGCTTCGGCAAGCTCCCGATCTGCATGGCCAAGAGCCAGTACTCGCTCAGCCACGACGCCGCGCTCAAGGGCCGTCCGACCGGCTTCCGCCTGCCGATCCGCGAGGTCCGGCTCTCCGCGGGCGCGGGATTCGTCACGCCCCTCGCGGGCGAGATGCGAACGATGCCCGGGCTGCCATCGAAGCCCGGCGGCGAGAACATCGACCTCGACGTCAACGGCGAGATCGTGGGCCTGTTCTAGGGTGACCTCGTGACCTCGCGGATCGAGTGGGTTGCCAGCCAGTGCCGCCTCCTCGCGACGGTCGCCGAGGAGTTTGATCGGACGCAGCCGTTCAAGGGCCTGACGATCGGCACGGGGATCCATATCGAGCCGAAGACCGTCGCCCTGCTGCTCACGCTGCGGCGCGGCGGCGCCCGCGTGGTCTCGACCGGCAACCTGAACACGACCCAGCCAGCCTCTGTGGCGTACCTGAACGCGCACGGCGTCGAAGCCATCGGCGAGCCGACCCAGGATGAGGCGGTCCGGGCGGGCTATCTAGAAGAGATCCTCGATGTCCAGCCCGACCTGATCCTCGACAACGGCGGCGACCTCTTCGCCCGATGGCTCGAGCGGCCGTACGACGGCCTCCGCGGGGGAACCGAGGAGACGACCAGTGGCCGGCTCCGGCTGGCCCCACTCCGCGAACGGCTGAACCTGCCGATCCTCGTGATCAACGACAGCCCCATCAAGCAGTTCGCCGAGAACCGGCACGCCGTCGGCCAAGGGACGGTTGAGTCGTACCTCCGCATCACGAACAAGTCGACCAACGGCCGGCGGGTCGTGGTCTTCGGCTACGGCGGCGTTGGCAAGGGCCTCGCGCTCAGCTTCCAGCGGGCCCACGCCGCGGTGTCGGTGCTGGAGCGCGACCCGGTGCTGCGCATGGAGGCGCTGTGGGACGGCTTCGCGGTGCCGGACCGGGACGACGCGCTCGCCACCGCGGACATCGTGATCACCGCTACCGCCTCGCACGACATCGTCACTGCTCGGGACCTCTCGATCCTCGCCGATGGCGCGATCCTGATCAACGTCGGCCACCTCCCGGTCGAGATCGACGTTGCCGGCATGGCCGCCGATCCATCCGTCGTGAAGTTCGAGCCGACCGACGACGGGATCTCGACGTTCGAGCTGCGCGACGGCCGCCGTATCCACCTCCTGACCGACGGCCACATGGTCAACCTCGCCGGCCCGCGGCCGCTCGGAAACTCCATTGAGTCGATGGACCTCGGCTTCAGCCTCCAGGCGCGCTGTCTCGAGGCGGTCGCGAAAGGCGAGGTCGGGCGTGAGTCGTGCGTTGTGCCGGTGCCGCGCCGGATCGACGAGTGGATCGCGGCGACCTACGTCGAGCTGTCACGGGCGCGCATGGCGGCGCCGGCCCAGCGCTGACGGGAAGGGTTGCCCGCTCAGGAACCCGCGCGAATGAACGCCAGCATCACGACCAGGCCGAGCACGATCCCGAGGCCGGCTGCGCCCCAGGCGCGAAGGTCGAACGGACCGAGCGCTTCGGCGCCATCTGGGTGATCGTCGCCGCCGTGAGCCCCGCCGTGATCGGCGGCGGACCCGTGCGCCTCGACCATGGACTCGCCGCCGTGCGGATCCTCGTGCTCGGACATCGCCGGAATCCTACACTCGGCCCGTGACCCGGGACGCCCGGCTGCTGTTCCTCGCGCGGGCGGTCCGGATGTTCGGCTACGGGGCGCTCGGGGTCATCCTCGTCCTGTACCTCGCCGCGGCGGGGCTCGACGCCGGGTCGATCGGGCTCCTCCTGACGCTGACCCTCGGCGGCGACACCGTGATCAGCCTCTTCCTGACGACCCACGCCGACCGGATCGGCCGGAGGCGCACGCTGATCGTCGGCGCGCTCTTGATGGCCGGGGCCGGGGCGGTGTTCGCCGGCAGCACCCTCTTCATCGTCCTGCTGGTCGCGGCGACGCTGGGCGTCCTCAGCCCGTCGGGCAACGACGTTGGGCCGTTCCTGCCGATCGAGCAGTCGTCGTTGACCGAGGTCACGCCGAGCGAGCGGAGGACGAGCATCTACGCCTGGTACAACCTCACCGGATCGGTTGCAACGGCCACGGGCGCGCTCGTCGCCGGCCTGGCGGTTGGTGGCCTGCGCGCCGCCGGGTGGCCCGAGCTCGACGCCTATCGAGCCGTGCTCGTGGCCTACGCGGTTGTCGGGCTCGCCATCGTCCCCATCGTGCGAGCGGTCTCAGCGGCCGTCGAGGTGCCGCCGGTCGACACGTCGATCGCGCGGCGGTTCGGCCTGCATCGATCCAGAGGGGTGGTCGGCCGGCTCTCGCTGCTGTTCGGGCTCGACGCGTTCGCCGGCGGGATGATCATCCAGAGCCTGCTCGCGTTCTGGTTCCATCAGCGATTCGGACTGCAGGTCGAGGTGCTCGGCGCGATCTTCTTCGGCGCGAACCTGCTCGCCGCCGTGTCGGCCCTCGCCGCGGCCCGGATCGCCGCGAGGATCGGGCTCATCAACACCATGGTCTTCACGCACCTGCCATCGAACGTGCTGCTCATGCTCGTGCCCTTGATGCCGACGGTCGAGCTCGCGATCCTCGTGCTGCTGGCGCGATTCAGCATCAGCCAGATGGACGTGCCGGCGCGCCAGAGCTACACGATGGCCGTCGTCGATCCGGACGAGCGCTCAGCCGCGGCCGGCGTCACCGGGATCGCGCGGACGACCGGCGCGGCGATCTCGCCGCTCATCGCAGCGCCGCTGTTCGCCGTGCCGGGTCTCGCCGCCGTGCCGTTCCTCCTCGCCGGCGGCCTGAAGATCGTCTACGACATCGCCGTCTGGCGCGGTTTCAGGGCCAACCCTCCTCCGGACGATCCCGGAGTGCGAACCTAGCTGGCGCGGGTCCGGTCGCCGCGGCGCCGGCCCGGCATGCCCAGGCGCCACCAGATGAACAGCACGAAGAGGAGCACCACGCCAACCGCGATCGCCAGGTCGAACGGCTGGAGGGCGTGGCGGATGTCGACCCACCTGGCGCCGAGCTGCTGGCCGGCCCAGACGAGGACGATCGACCAGGGCAGCGCGCCGAGCGTGGAAAACAGGATGAACTTGCCGAGCGGCATCCGGGCGACGCCGGCCGGGAACGAGATGAAGGTGCGGACGATCGGCAGCAGCCGGCTGAAGAACGCCGTCGCCGGTCCGTATTTCTGGAAGAAGTGGTCGGCCAGCTCGAGCTCGTGCGGTCGGATGAGCAGGTACTTTCCGTACCGCTCGAGGAAGGGCCGGCCGCCCCAGGCACCGATGGCGTAGCCGACGATCGAGCCCACGGTGTTGCCGAGCGTCGCGACGATCACCACGATCCAGAAATCCCAGCGGCCGTGTGTCAGGGGCTCGATCTGGCTCGGGTCGGAGACGAGGAAGCCGGCGTACGGCAGGACGAGCTCCGAGGGGAGCGGCACCATGGCCGATTCAATGGCCATCGCGACCGCCACGCCGAGATACCCGACGGCTGCGTAGAGGGCATTGAGCAACGGGATGACGATCTGGTCGATGAAGGCAAGCACCGCGGCAAGATAGCCGACTATCCTCC
>JBBQFS010000174.1:0-4213 GCA_038322255.1 Candidatus Limnocylindrales bacterium
GATCGCCGCAGCGCTCCGCGTCGATGCCCTCGTCGAGACGACCTGCGGGCGATGCGGGACGGCGATCACGGTCGGGTTCCGGGATGGCCAACCCGATCGAAGTGGGCCCGAGCGGCTATGGCTCGCGGACGGCGGCGGCGATCTCCGTGGCAGCTTCTGTGCGCCGACGGTGCTGCTGTGTGGCGCGGAGCACGGCGCCGCCTGGGCCGACGGACAGGGAGGCCTTGGCCGCCTTCTCTACGTCGCGGAGGGGGCGAGGCTCGGCCCCGAGGCGTGGGCGGGCTGCGCTACGGCCGCGAAACGCCTGGTGCGGCCATGACGCACGAGGTCGAGCTCCTCTGGTTCCAGGACTGCGCCAACCACCCAGCCGCGCGCTCGATGCTCGACGAAGTCATCGCCGAGGTTGCGCCGGGAACGCCGATACGCGACCTCGACGCGACCGATCCTGCGATCGCCGCCCGGGCCCGCTTTCCAGGCTCGCCGACGATCCGGGTCGACGGCGTGGACGTCGACCCCAGCTACGTCGATCCGGGCGAATACACGCCCCGCTGCCGTCTCTACCGCACGAGCGCAGGGTTGCGCGGGCTGCCAGAGCGGCGATGGATCGAGGATGCCCTGCGCTCGACCGGAGCCCGAGGCGGCCCTGCCCCCGCTGGGAGCAACGAGGCGATGGGCATCACCGCTGGACAGGCCGAGGACAGCGACGCGGACACGATCACCGGCGCAGCCTCGTTCGTGGTGGCCGCGTGTTGCGCGGTTTCGTTGATCGGGTTGGCCGCTGGCGCAGCGATCCCCATCGTCGGCATCGCTGTCGCCGCCGCGATGCTGGCGACCGCGGGACGGCCGCGTCGACCCCGTGGCAACGGCAGTCCGAAGGGTCTGTCGATCACGCCGACGACTTGTCGAGAAGAGCATGAACGACCAGAACGACATCGTGATCATCGGCGCGGGCGAGGCAGGCCAGGCAGCGGCGCACCTCGCCCGTCGCATGAGCGCTTCTGTCGCGATCATCGACCGCGAGCTGTTCGGGGGTTCCTGCCCGTTCTGGGCGTGCATGCCCTCGAAGGCGCTCCTGCATGCGGCCGCGCTCCACGCCTCCGGCGATCGCTATCCGTGGCAGCGTGCGGCGGACTTCCGGGACTGGATGATCGTCCGGGAACCGCCGCGTGACTGGCCCGATGACTCCGGCCACGTCGACGACCTCGAGGCGGCCGGCGCGACCGTTATCCGGGGCGAGGCGCGGCTCGACGGCCCGGGTCGGGTCGTCGTCCGGACGGCCGACGGCGAGCAGACGCTCGGCGCCCGGGCGATCCTCGTCGCCATCGGCTCGAACTCGACGATCCCCGACGACATCGACGGGCTCGACCAGATCCGCCCGTGGACCAATCGCGAAGCGACGACCGCACGGGAGCTCCCCACGAGCCTGGTGATCCTCGGCGCGGGCCCAACCGGCGTCGAAATGGCGCAGGTCTACGCCCGCTATGGCGTGCCGACGGTGCTCGTGTCGCCACACGAGCGGATCAACCCCAAGGACCATCCGCGCAGCTCGGCAACGATCGACCAGGCGCTCCGGCGCGACGGGGTCGACATCCGGACCGGCGTCCGCGCCACTCGCGTGCGAGCACAAACCGGGCTTGACGACGCGCACGTCGTAGAGCTGTCCGGTGGCTCGCAAATCGAAGGCCACGAGATCCTGCTCGCCATCGGCCGGACCGCCCCGCTCCAGGCGCTCGGCCTGGAGACGGTTGGTGTCTCCGTTGACGATGGCCAGCTGCATCCCGACGACCGGCTCCGAATCGCAGACGGCGTCTATGTCGCCGGCGATCCGGCGGGTCCCGAGATGCACACCCACCTCGCCGTCTATCAGGGCGAGATGGCGGCGCGGATCGCGCTCGGCGAGGACGTCCGGCCCGACCACCGGGCGATCCCACGCGCGACCTACACCGATCCACCGGCGGCCGGAGTCGGGCTGCAGCTCGATGAGGCGCGCGAGCGGGGGCACGACGCGTTCGAGGAGACGGCCGACTACGCGACGAGCGCGCCGGGATACATCGCCGAGGCGGCCGGGCACGTCACGATCGTCGCCGATCGACGCGAGAGGGTGCTTCTGGGTGCGTTCATCGCCGCGCCAGGGGCGCCCGACGCCATCGGCGAGGCCGTTCTCGCGATCAAGACCAGGACGCCCCTCGATGTCCTGGCGGACACCATCCACCCGTTCCCAACGACACTGCGCGTGATGGGCGGTCTCTTCGCCCAGGCGGCACGCCGAGAGCGGTGAGAAATGGGATTCGTGAACTTCAACCACCCGGGCGGTGGAGACAACATCTACATTCAGACGAGCTGATCAGCACGGCGGCCCGCCAAACGTTGGGTGAGGAGGACTCCTCTTCGAAGAGGCCGTTTCAGCTTGCCCCTCAAGGCGTCAGACTCAAAATCCCCGGTGGCCCGCCGGTTGGATCTGAGCTGACCTGATCTCGTTGACGGAACGACAATTGGCCTCGCGCCTTTCAAGTTACCCGCGGAGATCCGCCAAAGCCGACTCCCGATCAGAGTAGTCCTGGATCAGCACCACCCGGCCACCGCGGAACGTGAAGCCCTGGTGGAGCGGAAGGGCAGCTCGGGCTGAGGTCGGGGGTCGACGACCACCGAATCTCCGAGCTCGGCCAGGATCACCGGGTGCCCGGTCCGACCCTGGGCCAGGTAGCCTTCCAATACCGCCCGGACGTCGTCGCGGCTGCGGCAGATCGGGATGTATGAGTGGGCCGTCCGGGGCCGGGTGGGCCGGCGCCCCGAGGGACCCGCTCGCCGCCGCGAAGCGCAGGATGGCCCGGGTGGCTGATCGAGGCCCACCAGTCACAAGGATCGACCGGGCGTTGCGGCGGCCCACCATCGCCGGCTGCGCGGCGCCGAAACCGGACCGCAGAGGAGGTGCCACCATGGCAGCACAGGTCGGAGACCGGATCATCGTCGAGTCGCAGAAAGTCGGCCGCGCGGCCCGGGAGGGCGAGATCCTCGAGATCATCGAGGCGTCCTATGGGACCCGCTACCGGGTCCGTTGGGACGACGGCCAGGAGAGCACGATCCGGCCCGCCGCCGGCAGCGCCCGAACGACCCCACCCGCGGAGCGGCATCAGGTCGAGGCGCCCGATCCGGAAGCGAGACCGACCCGGCGCAGGGGCGCCGGACGAACGCGGAAGGGCTCCTGACGACGCGCGTCCGCGGGAGACCCCCACGATGGACAATCGTGCAGCGACCGAGGACGTCGCCGGAAGGCAGGTTGGGGTGCAGGTGGGCGACAACGCGACCCTGACGGTCCGAGCAACAGCGATAGCGCTGAGCAACATGGATGCCTAGGGGGAAATTGACCGATTGCGGGTGCCGGCGCAGAGTGTTCGATGTGCCATGAACGCGCAATTGTTGGGCTTCGGGGAGATCGAGGTCGGTGGGACGCGGTACGACGCCGACGTCGTCATCGAACGCGGCCAGGTCCGCCGGCGCCGCAAGAAACCCTCGAAGCCCTACCGCGATCGGTTCGGCCATACTCCGCTGTCGGCGGAAGAGTCGATCCCGTGGGGCGGCCCCAGGTTGATCGTTGGCACGGGGGCGGACGGCCGCCTGCCAATCATGGCGGAGGTCTATGAAGAAGCCGCGCGCCGGAAAGTCGAGGTCGTCGCGCTCCCCACCGAGTCGGCCTGTCGGCTGATCACTGACCTCGAGCCGGGCGCGGTGAACGCCATCCTCCACGTGACCTGCTAGGCGTCCCGGCGTTAGTTGCCCTCGATTCTCGCGCGATCGTGCGCTTTCGTCGTCAACTACGGCACGAGCGGCAAGGACGCTGCCTCCCTGGTCGAGTCGATCGGTCAGCCGCCGGCCAGCCGGTCGATACGGGCGGCCATGATGAAGTCGTTGCGTGAGAGCCCGCCAACAGAGTGGGTCGAGAGCCGGACGACGAGCCGGCCCCATCCGACCTCCAGCTCAGGGTGGTGACCCTGCGCCTCGGCCAGCAGGGCGATCCGAGTGGCCAGCCCGAAGGCCGCGTTGAACGTCTTGAAGGTGAACTCGCGACGGATCTCGCCGTCGTCGATTTGCCAATCGTCCGCCACGCCCGCGGCGAGCAAGCCCGCCTCTTCCGTGGTGAGCGGCGGCGTTCCCGCCCGAATCTCGGCGCATCGTTCCCGAGCCAGCGACTCGGGCGTGATCGGTGCCGCACGGG
>JBBQFS010000175.1:0-4175 GCA_038322255.1 Candidatus Limnocylindrales bacterium
TCCTGGACCAGGCGGCTCTTCCCGACGCCGGCCGAGCCGAGGACCGTGACCAGGACGCAGCGTTCCTCGACGACGGACCGCTCGTATGCCCCTCGCAGGATGCCGAGCTCGCGATCGCGGCCCACCATTGCGCCACCGACACGGCGGTGGATGGCGTCGGCCGACCGGTCAACTGACAGCAGCCGGCGCACGATGACGGGCTCGTCGCGGCCCTTGACGTGGACCTCGCGGGGCTCGCCTGTGACTGCCGCATCACGCACGAGCCGCCACGTCGAATCGCCGAGCAGGCTCTCGCCGGGTTCCGCAGCCTGCTGTAGCCGCGCCGCGACGTTGACCGCGTCGCCCGTCGCGCGGCTCCCGCCGGCCCGTGCATCGCCAACGACAACCTCGCCCGTGTTGACGCCGACGCGCATCTCGATCTCGAGGTCGCGCTCGATTCGAAGCGCCGCGTTCAGCTCGAGCAGCGCCGCCTCCATGTCTACCGCCGAGCGGACCGCACGCAGCGCGTCATCCTCGTGGATGAACGGGACCCCGAAGACGGCGACGACGGCGTCACCGATGAACTTCTCGACCGTACCGCCGTGGTGCTCGAGAACCGCGCGCATGGCTTCGAACCAGCGACCCATGATCGCCCGGAGCGATTCAGGGTCGAGGCGTTCCCCGAGCCCGGTCGAGCCGGTGATGTCCGCGAAGACGACAGTGACGACCTTGCGTGCCTCGCGGCTCGGTGCCGCGACATCGAGGGGCGTGGCGCACGCCATGCAGAAGCGCGCGCCGTCGGGGTTCGCGGTTCCGCAGCTCGGGCACGCGATCATGCCCGCGAGTCTAGCCGTCGACCACGGCGCCTCAACAACCTGCTCGGACAGGAATCAGACCCGCATCTGGTGCCGGCGGCGGACGTCGCCCCAGCAGGTCATTGGTGCCCAAGTCCTTGCCCTTTTCGATCTTCCTCGATGCCGTCGCGGCTGTTCTCGAGGATCGTTTCGTGCGTAGCGAAGGCGTAGCTGTGCCCGCGCGCGCCCGCAAAACGTAATCTGCGGGCCTGGCGCTTACCGCGACGTAATGCTGACTCCGATCGCGTCGAGCGAGAACGTTCGAGAGGTCGAGTTCGCGAGGTCGATGATCCGCACCCGGAAGTTCGTGCTCGAGAGTTGATCCGCGGTCCAAGTCCGAGCCCACGTGTCCGACACGGAGCCGAGGTGGTAGGTCGCGAGCGTTGTGCCCAGGCTCGCCGTCGACTTGCCGGCGGTCCAGGTCGCCCCGCCGTCCCCGGACAGCTGCACGCAGAACCGGGGGCCGCTCTTCGTCGAGCTAACGAACCCGCGCAGCTCCACCTGGATGCCGAGGATGCTGCTGCCGAGCGACCCGAACGCGTACCCCGACGTGACCTCCCTGTCTCGGGCCGCACTGGTGCAGCTGGTACTGTTTGAGGTTCCACTGTTGACGTCCCTCGCCGCCGAACCATCGGGCCCGCCCCACAGGGCGGCTCGGTTGGTCTCGAAGCCGTTTCCATCACCACCGGATCCGGCCGTCGAGGTTGTCGGATAGGTCGGGCCAACGGTGGTGCTCGGGATCGGGACGAGCGCGAAGTCGGAGGTGGTTGTGGCGCCGGCGGTCACCGCGACGCCGGTGTTGGTTTTCGGGGTGTAGCCGGCCTTCGAGGCCGACACGTCGTAGGACGCCGGTGCAAGGCCGGTGAACGAGTACGCGCCGCTTGCGTCGGTCGTGGCGGACGGTCCCGTGGACAGGCTGACGGTGGCGCCGGGGATGCCCCCCAGGCTGACCGAATCGGTGACGCGCCCGGCGATGGAGCCCGTCGTCGGCGAGCTGCCGCAGCCCGGCATCGTGAAGGCGCCGACGCGCGTCCGCCAGCTGAACGAGGCGTTGGTCGAGTAGTACTCGGACGTGAACCAGAACGTGCAGTCATCGACTGGGTCCACCGTCAGGTCGGCGTAGTCGCCCCAGCGGTTGCTCGTCCCAGACTGGCTCCCAGCGCCAGCGAAGAGGGTGGCCTCGCCCTGGGCCAGGGTGTTGAGGGGGTCGCCCGCGAGCCTGCCGGCGTAGCGGAGCTGCGGATAGATGGCGCTGCTGGACGCGTTGAAGCCGATGGCGAGGTTGCCGGTGCCGTCCATTGCCGCGCTACCCATCCAGCGCCAGGTGGCATCGGGCTGGTACGTGCTCTGCTGGTACACCGTCTCCGGGCCATTGGTCACGTTCCGGAGTTCGAACCAGCGGATGCCGGCGACCCCGCCGGAGCTGACGGTGAAATTACCGACCACCGATTCGTGGTCGCCGAAGTTGCGGTAGGTGAGCCGGAACATCAGGCGGTCGGCCAGGGCGTCCAGGTTGGACGATGAGGCCTGCCCGAGCTGGGGCACGCATGCTCGCGAGAACGGGCACAGCTGGCTGAAGCCAGCGGCCGCCGGCGAGGCGAACGAGGTGAACGTCGAGTTCCCCGGTGTCACCCAGTCGGCGTGGTAATGGTAAGTCTGATAGGTACCGTTGCCGGGCCATTTGACGAAGTCCGCGGGGGCACCCGCGGGAGGCAGCGTGGGGCCGTCGAGGTCGGCGGGGAGGAACGGATCGACGAAGCTGCCCAGCGCCCCGACGGTCTGGAAGGTCGCCGAGAGCCCCTGCAGCATCCGCGCCCGATCGAACACGAAGGGCTGCGGGCCGAGGTAGGTCGTCCCGGCCGAGTTGAAGACGTTGTCGCTCATGTAGTAGCCGTCGGGCCAGACCGCGAGGTGCGGGTAGTCGTAGAAGTTGGTCCCGAGGTGGAAGTCGTAGCGGTAGTAGGCGCCCGTCGCGTCGCTCGTTGTCGAGATCGCGATGCATTCGTCGGTCGGGGTGCTGACGCCGGCGAACTGGCTCACCAGCCAGCGGTTCGCCAGCTGGTCATACAGGACCACCGGATCGCCGGAGCCATTTGTCTGGCACACGCCGCCGAACCCGCTCCAGATCGTGGAGATCCCCACCGGGCCGAGGAGCACATTGCCGGTGCTCTTGTCCCAGACCTGGTAGCCCTCGTTGACGATCTGGACGTACTGGCTGAGCCCGACCTCGCCGTTCGTATCGGGCGGGGCGCAGTTGCAGCTCACGCCCGGGAAGCCGATGCCGTCGAAGTTCTTGCTCGTCCCCGGCATGGCCGGGCTGGCGAGGGTGGACTGGACGACGGTATCGACGGCGTGTGGCCTTGTGCGGTCTGGTCCGCCGTCCTCGGCGCCTTGCCCGTCGCCGGCGGGCAGGGCTCGAACGGGATGCCCTGGGATGGACCGGAGAGCCCGGGAGGTGTCGTGCCGGATCGCGCCGCCCATGAAGACGCCGTTGCCCATCGCCACGGGCCCATTCGCCGAATCCGCCGCCGAGACCGTCGCGTGATTGCCGGGGGCGGTGAGCTCCGGACCCGATCGCCGAGGTGTCGAGATCGCCACGGCAGCCACGAGGCCGATGCCGGCGATGAGCGCCGCAGCGACGGCTGGACGCGACGGACGGGTCTGGGGCATCGGTCTGTTACTCCAAGGCGTTGCAGATGGACGACAACTGGCGGCGCATATCCTGCCATAGGCGGCGGGCGCGCCACCGTCAGATTCACGACGCATGGACGCGGCGCACCGGCGGCAATCCAGGTGGCCGTTAGGTGGACCGATGGACAATCCCGCTCCGAACCCATCGCTCGATCGGCTGCTCCGGCACATGGCGTGGGCGAACGCCGCGCTGATCGACGGGCTTGCCGCGTTGCCGGATGCCGCGCTCGGCCTGGCGTCGCCGCGAAACGAGTGGCCGGTCGCACGGATCCTCGCCCACCTCGTGACGGCGGCCAGCCGCTACGCCGCTCGCCTCGAGGGCGTGCCGCGCCCTCCGGAGGCGGCGGTCCCCGTGACCACGAGGGAGCTCACCGCGCTGGCCGCGCGATGTGCAGCCATCGATGCCCGGCTGCGTGTTGCCGGCGCGCAGCCCGAAGGGCTCGCGGCCTACGCCGACGCCGATGTGGATGACGTGCCCCGGGCCCGATCAACGGTCGTTGGGCAGGCAATCCACCACGCGACCGAGCATCGGGCGCAGATCGCGGGCGCCCTCGCGACCAATGGGATGGACGCAATAGATCTCGACGCCCTCGATTTGTGGGCGTACGGCGAAGCAGAAGGCCTCGGCGTGTAAGAGGGAGTGGAGCGGGA
>JBBQFS010000176.1:0-4138 GCA_038322255.1 Candidatus Limnocylindrales bacterium
GTCGTCGTGCCGATCTACCAGCACGTCACCAACGTGGACACGCGCGTCCAACCGCATGAGTTCCAGGAAATCGACGCGGCGTCAAAGGAGCTCCAGACGGTCAAGCTGACGGGGGTGATGAACTACCACATCGACGGCCAGTTTGCGTCCGACCTGTTCCAGCGCGTAGGCACCGACTTCGCGGCCAAGATCATCGATCCGGCATTCAACGACTTCATCAAGACCGTCGTGCCCGACTATTCGGTCAACGACATCCTGGCCAAGCGCGACGAGATTCGGTCGTTCGCGAAGGCGCAGCTCGCGGTCAACCTGTCTCAGTACCACATCATCGTGGACGATATCTACATCGCGAACATCGCGTTCTCGGACGCCTTCCAGCAGGCGATCGAGGCCAAGCAGGTCGCCCAGCAGCAGGTGCAGACCGAGCAGCAGATCCTCGCCCAGAAGCAGATCCAGGCCCAGCAGGTGGTCGCCGCGGCACAGGGCCAGGCCGATGCCACGGTCACCCTCGCCGAGGGCCAATCGAAGGCGAACGGCCTCTTGAGCGCGTCCCTGACCGACAAGATCCTCCAGAACCAGTACATCCAGAAGCTCACCGACAAGATCACGGTGATGCTCCTGCCGTCGGGCAACCAGACGATCTTCGACCTCAAGGGCCTCCTCGGCCAGACGACGCCATCGCCGGCGCCGTAGCTCCGAGCCAATGGTCATGCGGGCGGGACGCCCAGCCGCACGAACGCGGCGGATCAGTACGCGGCGAGCTTGCGGATGCCGGCCGCGATCTTCTCGGGGTTGACCATGAACCAGTCCTCGAGGACGTGGTTGTAGGGCACGCCCGGGACGTCGGGGCCGGCGACGCGCGAGACCGGGCCGTCGAGATAGTCGAACGCCTCCTCCGCCACGATCGCCGCCAGCTCGGCGCCGTAGCCCAGGAACCGGTTGTCCTCGTAGACGATCAGGCATTTCCCGGTCTTCTTGACCGACGACAGGACCGTCTCCTTGTCGAGCGGGCGGAGCGTCCGCAGGTCGACGACCTCGACGCTGATCCCCTCCTCCGCCACGACGTCGGCGGCCTCGAGGGCGTAGTGGGCCATCAGGCCGTAGGCGAGAATCGTGATCTGCGTCCCCGGGTGGGTGATCGCGGCCTTCCCGAGCGGGACGACGTACTCGGTCGTCGGAACGTCGCCGCGCACGGACCGATACATCTTCTTGTGCTCAAAAAAGAGCACGGGGTCGTTGTCACGGATCGAGGATCGCAGGAGTCCCGCGGCGTCGTACGGCGTCGACGGAATGACGACCTTGAGCCCCGGCACGTGGGCAAAGAACGCTTCTACCGACTGCGAGTGATAGAGCGCGCCGTGGACTCCGCCGCCGTACGGCGCGCGGACGGTCATGGGGACGCCGAAACCGTTGTTCGAGCGATAGCGCATCCGCGCCGCCTCGGAAACGAGCTGGTTGAAGGCCGGATGGATGAAGTCGGCGAACTGGATCTCGGCCAGCGGTCGCAGGCCGTTCATCGCCGCGCCGATCGAGGCGCCGATGATCAGCGACTCGCTGAGCGGCGTGTCGATGACCCGATCCTCGCCGAACTCCGCGAACAGCCCGTCGGTGGCCAGGAACACGCCGCCCTTGAGGCCCACGTCCTCGCCCAGCAGGATCACGGATTCGTCGCGCCGCATCTCCTCGGACATCGTCTCGCGGATGGCCTCGATGAACGTCTTGAGGGCCATCAGTCGACCGCCCCCTCCGCGGCGGACGTGTCGCCTTCGTGGCCCTCCAGCCCGTGGCCGCTGCCGAGGCCCCACGTCGGCGGGGTCTCGCCAGGCCAGTCCTCGGCGAAGACCCACTTCATCGCCGTCGCGGGCGTCGGGTCGGCGGCGTTCTCGGCGTAGTCGGTCGCCTCGTCGATCTCGGCCTTCACCTCCGCGGAGATCTTCGATTCGATCGCCTCGTCCAGCACCCCGGCGTCACGCAGCTCGGTCCGGAAGCGCGGCAGCGGATCCAGCGACGAGAGGTCGGCGAGCTCCTCGGCCGAGCGGTACTTGGTCTGCTGATCGTCCGATGAATGAGCCGTGAGACGGATGACCTTGGCCTCGATGAGCGTCGGCCCGTCACCGCGGCGGGCGCGGTCGACGGCCGCCTTCGCCGCGCGGTAGCAGGCCAGCACGTCGCTGCCGTCGACGATCACGCCTGGGATCCCGTAGCCCGAGGCTCGCGCCGCCACGTCCGGCACGGCGAGCTGCTTGGCGACCGGGACGCTGATCGCGTAGCCGTTGTTCTCGATGCACAGGATGAACGGCAGCTTATGGATCGCGGCGAAGTTCAGCCCTTCGTGGACGTCGCCCTGGTTGGAGCTGCCCTCGCCCATCGAGGTCATCGCGACCTGGCCGGTCTTGCGAATCTTGGCCGCCAGCGCGATCCCGACCGCGTGCAGCATCTGGGTCGCGACCGGTGACGACAGCGAGAGCAGGTTGTTCTCGACGTTGCCATAGTGGCCGGGCATCTGTCGCCCGCCGGACGACGGGTCGAGCGCCTTGGCGTACTGGGCGGTGAGGATGTCACGGGGCCCCATGCCGAACGCGAGGCAGGTCGCGATCGAGCGGTAGAAGGGCGCGATCCAGTCCTTGCCACGCTCGAGCGGCCAGGCGATCGCCGCCTGGGCGCCCTCGTGGCCCTGGCCGCTGATGACGAACGGGATCCGGCCGGCTCGGTTGAGGATCCACATCCGCTCGTCGACCGCGCGCGCGGTGGCGATGACGCGATACATCCTGACGAGGTCCTCGTCGGTGAGCCCGACGGACGCGGCAAGCTCGGAGACGCCACCAGTCGCCTTCGACTTCGAATTCGAATTCGAGGCCTGGGCGGTTGCGGCCTTCGAGCGCGACGGTTTCGTCGCCGCCATCAGAAGTTGATCGACCTGCCGTCGACCGCCAGCGCGGCTTCGCCGATGATCTCGCTGAACGTCGGGTGGGGATGCGTGGTGCCGCCGATCTCCCAGGGCGTCGCGTCGAGCTGGAACGCGAGCGAGGCCTCGGCGATGAGGTCCGTGGCGTGCGGGCCGAAGACGTGGACGCCAAGGGTGTCGCCCGTTTCGGTGTTGCCGATGACCTTCGCGAAGCCCTCGTAGTCGCCGGCGATGATCGCCTTGGCGATGGCCTGGAACGGGACTTTGCCGACCTTGTACGGCAGGCCCTGGTCCTTGCATTGCTGCTCGGTCAGCCCGACCGAGGCGATCTCGGGCCGGCTGTACGTCGCGCGCGGCTGCTGGACGTAGTTCATCGGGTGCGTTTCGCGGTCGCCGGCGATCGTGTGGGCGGCCAGGATGCCCTCGTGCCCCGCGGTGTGGGCGAGCATCAGCCCGCCGACCACGTCGCCGATGGCGTAGAGGTGCGCGTCGCGCGTCCGCATCGTCTTCAGGTCAACCTTGACGAAGCCGCGGTCGAGCTCGGCGCGCGTCGTCTCTAGCCCGACGTCCTCGACGTTCGGGGCCCGGCCCGTCGCGACGAGCAGCATCTCGGCCTTGAGCTCGGCCTGCTCCTTGCCGTCCGGCCCGACCATCATCGACACGCCGGTCTTCGAGACCTTGACCGCCTTCGTATCGAATCGCGCGCTCGTCATGACCGTCATCCCCCGGCGCGTGAAGCTGCGCTCAAGCGCCTGGCTGACCTCGCGATCCTCGAGTGGCACGAGCCCTGGCAGGTATTCCAGGAGGGTCGTCTTCACGCCGAGGTCCTGGTACATCGACGCGAACTCGACGCCGACCGCCCCGGCGCCGACGACGATGACGTCCTTGGGCAGGGTTGCCGTGGTCAGGACGTCGTCCGAGGTGACGATCCGCCTCCCGTCGGGCTCGAGCCCGGGGAGCGACTTGACGCGGGAGCCGGTGGCGAGAATCACGTCGGTGCCTTTGAGCACTCGCTCGCCGCCGGGGTTGTCGGCGTCGGGGGTCATCGAGACCCGCACGGTCGTGGGGCCGTCCAGCCGGCCCTCGCCCTGGATCCAGGTGACCTTGTTCTTGTCGATCAGGCTCTTGAGCCCCGTCCACAGGCGCTTCACGACCTGGTCGCGCCGGGCCGCCATCTGGACGTAGTCGACAACCGGGTCGCCGACGCCGATCCCGAACTCCTTCGCGTGGCGC
>JBBQFS010000177.1:0-4111 GCA_038322255.1 Candidatus Limnocylindrales bacterium
GCCCACGACCTCGGCATAGATCTTCGCGCCGCGGTCCTTGGCCAGCTCGAGGTCCTCGAGGAACAGCGAGCCCGCGCCCTCGCCCAGGACGAAGCCGTTGCGGGTCGCGTCGAACGGGCGCGAGACCGTCTGGAGCGGCTCTCCCGGCCGCGGCAGGCCCATCCCGCGCATGTTCGTGAAGCCGGCGTGCGCAACTTCGAGCAGTGGCGCTTCGGTCGAGCCGCTGATCACCGCGATGCAATCCCCGCGCCGGATGGCCTCGGCGCCCTCGCCGACATTGTGGGTGCCGGTCGAGCAGGCGGAGACGATGCAGATGTTGTGCCCGATCGCCCCGGTTTCGATCGCGATCATCCCCGAGGTCGAGTCGACGAGCGCTTTGGCGATGAACGTCGGCTGGACGCGGTTGGGGCCCTTCTCGACAAGGGTCGAGAAGTTGTCGATCATGAGCTGCTGGCCGCCCGCGCCGGAACCGAAGACCACCCCGACGTCGGTTCGATTCTTGTCGTTGACCTCGAAGCCCGAATCGGCCAGGGCCTGCTTGGCTGCCGAGACGCCGTAATGCATCTCGCGCTCGCTGCGGCGGACGGCCTTGGGATCCATCCATGCCGCCGCATCGAAGTCCCGAACCTCACCCCCCGCCTTGTGCTCGTAGCCCGAGACATCGAAGCGCGTGAGCTCGGCGAGCCCGGAGTGGCCTTCGGTCAGGTTCGTCCAGGCGGTCTCCTTATCGTTGCCCACGGGGCTCACGACACCGAGGCCGGTGACGACGACGCGACGGGTGTGATCAGGGCTGCGCACGGGTGACTCCTTGGGTCAGTCGAGGGTGGATCAGGCGAGGCGGGTCAGGCGAGATGGGCGGGATCGGCGGGGACGAGAATAGGGAGGTCGAGCCCACCGCTCGCGAGCACGTCGTCGAGGGCGATCGCGGTGGCGTCTGGCGCGGTCCGCTTGATGAGGTTGGTCAGGACCTTGCCCGGCCCGACTTCGATGAAGGTATCGATGCCGTCGGCCGTCATCCGCTCGACGGCGCGCACCCAGTCGACCCCTGCGGTCAGGTGCTCGACGAGCTCGGCCCGCGCGCCATCGCCGGTGAGGATCGGCCTGGCATCGGCGTTCGCGAGGAGCGCCGCCGTCGGCTCGCGGAACTCGACGTCCGCAAGGATCTCGCGCATCGCATCGGCAGCCTCCGTCATGAGGGGCGAGTGCGCCGCCACGGACACCGGCAGGACGATGGCGCGTTTCGCGCCGAGGGTCTTCGCGATCTCGGCTGCCGCATCGATCGCCGCCCGCTCGCCCGACACGACCACCTGGCCGGGCGAGTTCCGATTCGCAACGGCGAAGATGCCATGGGCCGAGGCCTGGCGGACCAGCTCGGGAATTGCGGCGTCGTCAAGACCGAGGATCGCCGCCATCGCGCCGTCCCGACCCGAGCCGCTGCCCTGCATCCGCAAGCCGCGCTGGCGCACAAGGCGCAGCCCGTCGGGCAGCGTCAGCGCGCTGGCCGCAACCATGGCCGAGTACTGGCCCATCGAATGGCCGGCGAAGAAACGGGGGTTGGGGAGGGTCATCCCGACTGCACCAGCCCGCTCGTGGGCCGCCGCGAGGTACGCGATCGACGTCGCGAGGAGCGCCGGCTGGGCGTTCTCGGTCAGGTTGAGGCGATCGTCGGGGCCTTCCCAGGCGAGCGCCGAGATCGGCTCGCCGAGAACCTCGTCGGCGGTGGCGAGGACGGCCTGCGCGGCCGGCGATGCGGCTGCGAGCTCACGGCCCATCCCGACGGACTGCGAGCCCTGACCGGGGAAGACGAATGCGAAGGTGGTCATGGACTCCGAAATTCGATCGGCGACGCGGTTTGGGCGCAGCGCAGCCGTCGCCGATGGCCGCGAACAGTCCAAATAGTGCCCCAACCGGGCATCGCTGAGCGCGGAATGTGTGCGCGCATGCATATGACTCGAAGCGGCGCTAGGATCGAACGCATGCCCGTGCCCTCACGGCGGCCCCGAACCGTCCGCGCGATCGCTCGTCGCTTCGAGGCCGATCTCGGAGCGTCGGTGCTCGCCTCCGGCCCCCGAATCCCGAACGTCCGCCAGATCTCGGAGCGCGTCGCCATGGGCCGCGCCCTATGGCGCGAGCTCGTCGTCGGGTTCGCCTCGCAGCTGGGCGAGCTGCGGCTCGGATTCACGCAGCTTGCCGCGCTGTACGTCCTCGCCGAGGGCAGCACGACCACCGTGGGCGAGCTCGCAGACGCGCTCGGGCGATCACCCTCGGCGACGAGCCGGCTCGTCGATGGGCTCGCGAAACGACGGCTCGTCGAGCGTCGGCCCGAGCCCGAGGACCGGCGCCAGCGGTCGATCTTCCTCACGCAGCGCGGGCAGGCGCTCCTGCGGGCGGTCGATCGCGCCCGCGCCGATCAGTTCCTCACGGCGGTCCGCCCGATGCCCACGCCCGAGCGGGCGCTCGTGGCCATGGGCGTCGCCGCGCTGGCGACCCATGCGATCTCGCGGCGCGGACGCCTGATCAGGGAACCGGGTAGCCGTTAGCTCAGGCGGGGTTCATCCGGCGATAGAGCCAGGCGGCGCCGAACAACACGACCAGGGTAACCACGAGGATCCCGGCGCCGAGCAGGCGCCGCTCGGCGGGGATTCCGGTCTGCACCTCGCTCGGCGGCGGCTGGACGGCCGGCGGGGCGGACTGGCCCGGCGCGAGGACGACGACCTTGCCCGTCATCTGCGCGGGGTGGACCTTGCAGAAATAGTCAAAGGTGCCGGCGTCCTTGAAGGTGTGCGCGAAGGTCTGACCGTTGTCCTTGAGCGCCTCGATCCCCGAATCGAAGAGCGAGCCGGCGTTGGCCTCGTTCGACTTGCCGGACGTGACGGAATGCGGCTCACCGACCGCTTTCGCGACGTTCCAGGTGACCGTGTCGCCCTGGGCCACGACGATCGTGGCCGGCTGGAACTCCTTGTCGACGATGCTGACCGTCCCGTTGGCGGCGAGCGCCGGTGCCACGGCCGCGCCGGCGACGAGCAGCAGCCCGCCGACAAGGGCCAGGCGCCAGTGACGGTGCACGAACGTCATCCGCAGAACCTCCGAACGGCATCGTAGAGGACGGGCAGGCCCCACCGGAGGCCCTCGAGCGAGACCCGCTCGTCGACCCCGTGGTAACGGTCGAGATAGGTCTCGCCGGGTGGCTGGCGCAGCGGCGAGAACCCGAATGTCGGGACACCCAGCGCAACGAGATGCTTGGCGTCGGTCGAGAACGGCGCCATGACCGGGAGCGGCACACCGCCGGGATCGTGATCCCGGACGACGGAATCGAGGATCGGGTACAACCCCTCGGGATCGTCGTACCGGGCGACGACGGCGGGCGTCCCGATCACGAGCTCGACCTCTGTCATGGCCGCGAGCTCCGGCCCCAGCCGTTCCCGGATCCGGGCCTCCATGTCCGCTTCCTTCGTGCCCGGCAGGAGACGGCAGTCGATCTCGAGGACCGCCAGGCCCGGGATGACGTTGTACTTCACGCCGGCGTGCAGGACGTTGGTCGTCGTCGTGTCGCGAAGCATCGCATCCAGGGCCCGCGCATAGACCGGCGAGCAGACGTGCTCGAGCGCCGCCGCCGATACGTCCGGCTCGCCGCTGACCAGGGCACGGAGGAGGTGCGAGGTCGCCGCATCGGTCGCGGCGATGGCGCCATCGAGGAAGGCGCGGGTCACATCGGTCAGGCGGACCGGCGACGGCTCGGCGAGCCGGAGAATCGCCGCCGCGGCGAGGAGCACTGCGTTGTCCGGTCGCGGCATGGAGCCATGCCCCCAGGCGCCCCGGAACGTCAGGCGGTACACCGTCGCGCCCTTCTCGGCGACCTGGATCGGGTAGAGGCGGCGGCCGCCGACATCGACCGCGACGGCCCCGGCCTCGTTGATCGCGGCGGCCGCGTGGAGATGCTCGGGATGCTCCATCGCCAGCCAGCCGGCGCCAACGATCCCGCCAGCTTCCTCGTCGGCGGTCGAGGCGAACAGGACGTCGCGCCGGAGCCCGGGCACTGGATCTGTCGCCGGATTGCGACCGGCCGCCCGCGCCTCGGCCGCGAGCAGGCGCATGACCTCGAGCTGCATGG
>JBBQFS010000178.1:0-4107 GCA_038322255.1 Candidatus Limnocylindrales bacterium
CGCTGTAGAACCAGACCGCCTGCTGGCTGCCGTTCCACTTGGTGGAGTTGGCATACGCGGGCAGGATGTCCGACTTGCCGTCCCATTTGGCGTAGTACGAGTCCAGGTTGGCGAGGATCTTCTCCTCGGTGAACTGGCCGAGCCAGATGTTGTCCAGCTGGATCACGTCGGGGATGTCGGAGATCTGGCCCGCCTGGCTGAGCTCGATGCGCTGGAACTGCGGGTCGTACGGGGCCCCGGAGAGCTCCACCGTGACGCCGGGGTGGGCCGCCTCGAAGGTCTTGGTGACCGGCTGGAACGGCGGATCCTGGGTCAACGTGTAGTTGCGAGGCCAGATCACGAGCTTGGTCGCCGCGGCCGCGGCCGTGCCGGCTGGTGCCTGCGTGGCGCCACCGGTCGCAGCCGGAGCCTGCGAGGCCGGCGCCGGGGTACACGCGCTGCCGACGATCACGATGACCGAGAGCAGCGCCACGAGACGCTTCGTCACGAGTCCCTCCTCTTCATCTTTCGGGGACGCGCCTAGTTGGCTCGCGCCACCCGCCTGGATCCGTACTGCTCGACCAACGGGGCGAGCTCGCCGAGGTCGTCAACGTCACCGACGACCAGGTGGACCATGGTCCCCATGTTCCAGAGCCGGACTTCCCGACCGGCCTCGCGGGCGAGGACGATGCCCGCTGCGACATCCCAGATCCGAAGGCCGATTCCGAGGAAGCAGCCACCGTGCAGCGCGATGTTGAGCAGTGCGTACGCGGCGCCACCGACCATCCGGATGGCCCGCGCCCGGGAGCCGGCGAGATCCTCGATGGTTCCGACCATGACCGGGTCGAGGTCCTCCCACCCGAACTCCAGGAAGATGCGGGCGGCGCCGGCCGGTGAGGTGGTGGGCTGGCAGACCGCGTCGCCACGCGCGCTGTGGCTGACGATCTGGCCGCTGCCCGCAAGAGCACGGTAGGTCGCCCGGGTGGTCAGGTCGGCGACCGCCCCGAGGACGAGGTCGTCGTCCCGGCGCAGGGCGATCGAGCAGGTCGCGCCCGCGAGGCCGGTGGAATAGTTCAGCGTGCCGTCAATCGGATCGACGATCCACTGCCAGCCGTGAGCTCCATTCGATCCGCCTTCCTCTTCGCCGAGAAACGAGTGCCCGGGGAATCTGGCCGAGACCTGCGTCCGGAGATAGCGCTCGATCAGCCCGTCGGCGGGCGTCACGAAATCGAACACGTCACCCTTGCGGGTGCCCTTCGTTCCGGTGGTCGGGTCGGTCGCGAGGTCGATGGCGGCCGACGCCCAGTCGCGCACAGCCTCGAAGGCTTCCCGTTCCGTCGCCGATGGACTCGTCAGCGATCGATCCTCCGCGAGATGATGCGCCGGGCCGGGGGTCACTATAGGTGCGCTCTTGTGCGGTTGCAAGGTTCCAATTCCTGTCCGTTGACACGGCCCGATAGCCGTTGCGCGCGGTTCGAGAGGTCAGGGCGGGGGCGCCGTCGAACCTCGAACCGTGAGGCCGACGCTCGCCATGGTCACGTGGGGACCACCGGTGATCCGCCCCTCGATCCGGCCCAGAAGGGCGCCAACCCCGAGCCGGACGAGGGCGCCTCGTGGCTGGCTCACGGTGGTCAGGTTGATGCGCCGAAGTCGGGCCATGTCGACATCGTCGAAGCCGACGACCGAGAGCGCCTCGGGCACGCGAACGCCCAGCGTGTCGGCCACGTCGAGCAGGTCGATCGCGGCGAAGTCATTCGCTGCGAAGATGCCGGTGAGCGGCTCATTCCCCTTGAGGATCGTGGGCCACTCGACGACGACGCCGCCCACCGACGGCGGACCGTCGGGCGGATCCCAGGCGATGACCGTCGGCTGCAGGCCGGCGTCGGCGGCCGCGCGGAGGAAGCCCTCGAGCCGGCGGGCGTCGGCGCGATCGGGCGCCTGCGGCCCCACGAACGCGAGCCGGCGGTGCCCGAGCTCGATCAGGTGGCGAGCGACCATCTCGCCGCCGCGATGCTCGTCGACCGTCACGGAGTCGGCCCACGGCTCCTCGGCCGCGACGAAAACGACCGGGATCTGGTCGTTGATCTTCGTCGCAATCAGCGCCGGGCGACTCAGGAAGGACACGATGACGAGGCCGGTCACGCGATGGTCCAGCATCAGCTCGACCGCCTGCTCCTCGCGATCCGGGTCGCCGTCCGTGGCGCAGAACATCGCCCCGAAGCCGAACCCGGCGACCTCGCGCTCGACGAGCGAAGCCATCTCGGCGAAGAACGGGTTCCGCAGATCGCGAGCGATGATCCCGACCGTCGTCGCCCGGCCCCGGAGCAGGTGCCGGGCGAGGGCATTCGGCCGATAGCCCAGCTCGGCGATGGCGGTGAGCACCCGGCGACGCGTCCGCGCCGCCACGACATCGGAGCCCCGGACCACGTTGGAGACGGTCGAGGGCGAGACGCCGGCGGACTGGGCCACGTCGGTAAGCGTTGCCGGCCGCGAACCTCGCTCCATCACCGCCTCCGGGCGGGCGTCGTGGCGGCATGGCCGCTCGCCAGCGCCGCGGCGAGGAGCGCGGCCGAGCCCGCGATCCCGTCCTCCGGGCCGACGAGCCGGTCCTCGTGCTCGATGCTCAGGAATGGGGCGCTGGTCGCCGTCGCGAGCGCAGCAACGAAAGACCGCCACCAGCCACTGTCGTTGACGCCGTGGCCGACTGCGGCGAAGTCCCAGGGGATGTGCCTTGGATCGCCCGGCCAGCGGCTGTCGAGCAGCCCGTTCAGGGCAAGCTCAGCTGGCTCGTAGCGAACGTCCTTGGCGTGGGCGTAGCCGATGTGGGGCCCGAGACGGTCGATGATCCGCAGGGGATCCATTCGCTGCCAGAACAGGTGGCTGGGATCGAGGTTCACCGCAATCCCCGGGGCCACCGCGTTGAGCCGGAGGTAGCTCTCGACGTTGAACACGTGGGCGCCAGGGTGCAGCTCGAGGCAGATCCGGAGGGCGGAGCTGGCTCGCGAGGCGAGGCCGTTGATGTCCTCCCAGAAGGGCCGGACCCGGGCGTCAAACTGCCAGGCCGCGACGCCCGCGTAGTCCGGCAGCCAGGCGTTCGCCGGGAAGTGCGGCGCCGCGCTCCGACCCGGGCCGGCCGCGGGGCAGCCGGACATCGCCACGATCCGGTCGACGCCCAGGTCAGCCGCAAGCTCGATCGTCCGGCGGAGATCGCGATCGTGCCGTCGCGCGATCGCCGGCTTGGGGTGAAGCGGGTTACCGGAGATGTTGAACGCCGCGATCCGGAAACCGCGGGCGGTGACGTGGGCGTGCCAGCGTTGGCGGCGCACCGCGGACAGGCGGAGTGGCGAGTGGCCGAGCGGCGAATAGCCGCCGGTCCCAACCTCCAGGTCGCGCACCTGCGGGACACGTTCATCCAACCAGTCCATGAGCTCGTCGAGGGACCGGTGGATCATGCCTTCGGTGACCAGCGCGAGTCTCACGTCGTCCCCGCAGATCGGTGGCTTGGAGCGTTGCAAGCAATGCTACCGTAGGCGGATCGGCGGACCCGCCCGGTGCCGTCGCCCATTTGACCACGGGGAGGCATCCCATCGACGTGTCGACCCTGCCTGAGCGCACCGCCGCGGCCTCGGGCGCGACCCCGACCCGCGTCCGGGTCGGCGTGATCGGCGCGGGCCTCATCGCCCAGGTGATGCACCTGCACTACCTGCGCGAGCTGTCGGACAGGTTCGAGATCGCGGTGATCTGCGACGTGGCCCCCGAAAATGCAGCCGCCAGCGCGACTCGGTACGGGATCACGAAGACGACGACCGACTGGCGCGACCTCCTCCGCGAGCCCATCGATGCGGTCCTCGTCCTCACGGGCGGCAGCCATGCGCCGATGGCGATCGAAGCCGCCCGGGCGGGCCTCCACGTCCTGGTCGAGAAGCCGATGTGCTTCTCGACCGCCGAGGCGTCGGCCATGGTCGAGGCAACGGATGCCGCGGGCGTCACCCTGATGGTGGCCTACAACAAGCGCTACGACCTCGCCTACCTCCGCTTCCGCGACGAGGTTGCCGCCCTCCGGGATCCCCGTTTCCTGCGGGTTACGACCCTCGAATCGGCGATCGCGCCGTACGTCACGCAGTATCC
>JBBQFS010000179.1:0-4104 GCA_038322255.1 Candidatus Limnocylindrales bacterium
CGAGATGCGCGTCGGCGTCAACACCGGCCAGGTGGTCGTTGGCGATGCGCGGGCTGGTGGCAGCCGCGCGACCGGCGACGCGGTCAACGTCGCGGCGCGACTGCAGCAGGCTGCGGAACCCGGCGAAAGCCTGCTCGGCGATTCGACATGGCGGCTCGTGCGTGATGCGACGGTCACAGGCGAGCCCCGCGAGGTCCACGTCAAGGGCCGCGTCGAACCCGTCATCGTGCGCCGGCTGCTGTCAGTTGACCGGTCGGCCGACGCCATCCACCGCCGTGTCGGTGGGGCAATGGTGGGCCGCGATCGCGAGCTCGGCATCCTGCGAGGGGCATACGAGCGGTCCGTCGTCGAGGAACGCTGCGTCCTGGTCACGGTCCTCGGCTCGGCCGGCGTCGGGAAGAGCCGCCTGGTCCAGGAGTTCCTCGCAGGCGCCGAGGGTGCCACGGTCCTTCGCGGCCGCTGCCTCCCGTACGGTGGCGGGCTCACCTGGTATCCGGTCGCAGCGCTGCTGCGGTCTGCTGTCGGACTCGGCGACGACGCGGAGCCGCACGCCGTCCTCGACCGATTGCGCACACGGCTCGATGGCATCACCGACGCCGACCAGATCCTCGCCAGGCTTGCCGAGCCACTGGGCGTCGCCGGTGAGCCGGCCCCGATCGAGGAGCTCGTATGGGCCATTCGCCGTTTCGTGGAGCGGGTCGCAACCGGCGGACCGGTGGTGCTTGTCGTCGACGACCTGCAATGGGCGGAAGCAACGCTGCTGGACCTCGTCGAGCACCTCGCGGAATGGGTCCACGGCGTGCCGGTTCTCCTGCTCGCGATGGCCCGACCGGAGTTGCTGGAGATCCGCGCCGGGTGGGGCGGCGGCAAGGCCGACGCGACGACGTTCCTTCTCGAGCCGCTGCCAACCTCGGAGACGGAGCGGCTCGTGCGGGCACTCCTCGAGGGCGCATCGATCCCGGCCGCCGCAGTGGCCCGCATCGCGACCGCCGCCGACGGAAACCCGCTGTACGTCGAGCAGGTCGTCGAGATGCTCCTGGACGATGGCGTCGTGCGGCGCCTCCCAGATGGCTCGCTGGAGGTGCGTGACCTCGAGACGATCTCCGTCCCGCCGACGATCCATGCACTGCTCGCGGCTCGGCTGGATCGCCTCAGCGAACCGGAGCGGCGCACGATCGAGCGGGCCGCGGTAGTCGGCAAGGAGTTCGGGCAGCGGGATGTCTCGGAGCTCACTCCGGCCGACGGTCGCGCGGGGCTATCGCGCTCCCTGATGTCGCTGGTCCGAAAGGAGCTGATCCGGCCGGACCGGCGCCGCGACGATGGCGGCGAGACGTACCGCTTTCGCCATCTCCTGATCCGCGATGCGGCCTACGACAGCCTGCCCAAATCGGAGCGCGCCGACCTCCACGAACAGTTCGCGGACTGGCTGGACCGGGCCGTTGGCGACCGGATCGCGGACCTCGACGAGATCATCGGCTTCCACCTCGACCAGGCGCGGGCATATCGGCTGGCGCTCGGGCCCGAGGACGATCGGACGCGCGGCTTGGCGCTGCGGGCGGGGCGACGCCTTGCGGCGGCCGGCGAGCGCGCCGCGGACCGCGAGGACCCGATCGGTGCGACACGGTTGTTGATCCGGGCTGCCGACCTTCTCCTCCTCGACCCGTCCGCCCGCTACCAGGCACTGATGCTGCTGCTCTCGGTTGGTTTCCGGGTCGACTATGCCGCCGCGCTGCTGGCCGGGCGCCAGGCCGAGCAGGTGGGCGAGCAGCTCGGGGCGCTGGCGGTACGACGCGCATCGATCTGGGTCGCCAGCGCCCGGTCACTGACCGATCCGGACTTCCGCATATCGGACACCCGCGCGGAGGCCGAATCGGCCGCCCAGGCGTTCGAAGCAGTGGGCGACGTCGAGGCCCTCCTGGATGCCTACGCGCACCTGAATCAGATCGACCTGAGCCTCGCGCACTGGGAGGATGCGGTCAGGTGGGCGCAGCTCGGCCTCGACCTCGCGACCCGCGCGGGGCGGGAACGCAAGCGCGCCAGCTTTGCCATCTGGGTCTCGAACGCGCTCACCTGGGGATCCATGGACGCATCGGCAAGCATCGCCTTGATGGAGGGACTGGTTGGCACGGCGACTCGCCGCCTGACCAGGGCCGCGATCCTCAATTCGTTCGCGGTCCTGAAGGGCGTCCTCGGCGACCGGGCCGGTGCGGATGCCGCGATGGGCGAGGCGGCCGCCATCTTCGACGAGTTGGGCCACCCGCGCCCGGAGTTCCGTCACGCCTACATGGAGTACGCGCTCGACGACTTCGAGGCCGCGGTCCGGCTCACGCGTGTCGAGGCAGCCGACCTGGAACGGCGGGGCGATACAGGCCAACGATCGACGATGCTCGGGCTCCAGTCGTGGAGCCTGGCGCTCCTGGGCGACGATCAGGCCGCGGCCACGGCCGCGGCAGCCTCGCGCGTGCTGACCGCGCCTGACGACGCCGTCTCGCAGATCCTGTGGCGCGCCGGTCTCGGCCTTGTCGAGGCGAGGCGCGGCAACGCCAGCGAGGCGGACCGGCTCACGCGCGAGGCCACCGAGGTGGCACAGGAGACAGATTCGATGGACGCCGGCACGGCGTGGCTCGCGCGGGCGATGGCGCTGTCCAGCCTTGGCCGGGCGTCCGAGGCCGGCGACGCGGCCCGCGAGGCGCGCAGGCTGTTCGCGCTGAAGGGCTCGGTCAACGCCATGCGGCGCGCCGAGGGGCTTATCGAGCCAGCTGGTAGCGCGGGACCTCGTTGAGCAGCGGCTCCCCCGCGGCGAACCGCCGGATCTGATTGCCGGCGCGCTCGAAGATGCCCACGAGCGCGGCCGGGGAGTTGCCGGCGACGTGCGGATTGATCAGGACGTTCGGGAGGGCCCAGAGCGGACCGGGGCGGACCTTGATCTCCGATCCGACACCCTGTCGGATCGTGAAGGCGCGCCACTCCGCGAGGGGGAGGTCAAAGTCAAGGCCATGGGTCGGCTGCGCACGCATCTCCTGACCGGGCGTCGGTCGCCCGAACCCGCGTGACCAAGGTACCTGCCGCCGGCGAGCCGGTCCGACTGGGGCTTCGGGCCAATCTCGGCCAGTTCGCCCTGCTCGTGGCCGTCAATGTCCTTGTCGGCGGGATGATCGGCCAGGAACGGACCGTTCTCCCGCTTCTCGCGACGGATGTCTTCCGCCTCACCGGATTCGTCTCGGCACTGACCTTCGTCATCGCGTTCGGGCTCGCCAAGGCGGCCACCAACCTCGCCGCGGGTGCGCTGGCCGACCGGTACGGACGGAAGCGTGTCCTCGTCGCGGGTTGGCTCATCGTGTTGCCGGTGCCGCTCCTGGTCATCTTCGCGCCCTCATGGGCCTGGATCGTGGCAGCCAACCTTCTGCTCGGCGTGAACCAGGGCCTGACCTGGTCGACGACCGTGATCATGAAGATCGACCTCGTCGGGCCCATTCGGCGCGGCCTGGCCACTGGGATCAACGAGGCCGCGGGGTACGGGGCGGTGGCCTTCACCGCGCTCCTCACCGGTTGGATCGCCGCCGAGACCGGACTCCGACCGGGTCCGTTCCTCCTGGGGCTCGCCTACGCGGTCCTCGGGCTCGGCGCGTCGGTCCTGTTCGTCCGCGAGACGCGCGGACATGTCGAGCACGAGCAGCGAATGACCGGTCGGGCGGACGCGCCGCCCTGGCGCGACATCTTCTGGCGGACGACCCTGCGCGACCACAGCCTGTCTGCCGCCTCACAGGCGGGTCTCGTGAACAACCTCAACGACGGAATGGCGTGGGGGCTGCTGCCGCTCTACTACGCGGCGGCCGGACTCTCGCTTGGCGAGATCGGTCTCCTCGCCGCGACCTACCCGGCGGTCTGGGCGGTCGGCCAGGTCGTAACCGGCGGGCTGTCTGATCGGATCGGACGCAAACCGCTCATCGTCGGCGGGATGCTCCTCCAGGCCGGGGCGATCGCTGTCATCGCGCTCGGGTCGAGCCTGCCGGTCTGGCTGGCGGCGTCGGCCGTTCTCGGGCTCGGGACTGCGATGGTCTATCCGACGTTGCTCGCCACGATCGCGGACGTCGCCGATCCCGC
>JBBQFS010000180.1:0-3946 GCA_038322255.1 Candidatus Limnocylindrales bacterium
GATGCGCGCTTCTGCGCGAACTGCGGCCAGCCGTTGATTGCGCCCTCGAGCGGCGATCAGGCGACCCACTCCCGGCTCACCGCCACGGCGCCGGAGCCGCTCATCCAGAAGATGCGGGCGGCAAAGCTGAGCGGCGAGCTCAAGCCCGTCACCGCCCTCTTCGCCGACGTCGTCGGGTCGACCACCCTCGCGGAGCACATGGATCCCGAGGACTGGACCGCGATGATCAACGAGGCGTTCGATCTCATGTCGCATGCGGTCTTCCGGTACGAAGGGACGATCGCACAGCTCCAGGGCGACGCGATGCTGGCCTTCTTCGGCGCTCCGGTGGCGCACGAGGATGACCCCGAGCGGGCGATCCTGGCCGCGCTCGACATGCTCGAGGCGACGGCGGAGTTCGCCCGACAGCTCAAGGCGAGCCACGGGATCGATTTCCGGATTCGGGCAGGAATCAACTCCGGGCCCGTCATGGTCGGCAACATCGGGTCGGACCTGCGCTACGAGTACACGGCCCTGGGTGACGCGGTGAACGTGGCGGCCCGGATGCAGACCGCGGCCCAGCCCTCGACGATCGTGATCACCGAGATGACGCGTCGCCTCACGGGCGACACGTTCGACCTCGACGACCTCGGCGAGATCGAGGTCAAGGGCAAGTCCGAGCCGATCCACGCCTTCAGGGTCATCGGGCGGAAGATCGCCCCGGCCAGGCGTCGCGGGCTCGATTCGGTCGGGCTCGACAGCCCGATGGTCGGGCGCGCCGAGCAGCTCGAGCGGCTCACGCGCGTGCTGGAGGTCGTCCGCACGGGACGCGGCCGCGTCGCCTTCGTGGTCGGTGAGCCGGGGCTCGGCAAGAGCCGACTCCTGGCGGAGCTGAAGGCTATCGCTCTCACCCCGGCCAGGGAATCTACCGGGGCGTCGACGACTGGTGAGGCCGGTCCGGCGACGGCGTGGTTCGAGGGGCACTGCGTCTCGTACGGTCGCAACCTGCCGTACCACCTGCTCATCGACCTCATCCGCTCGATCCTCGGGATCTCGGTCGCGGCGCCCGAGACAGACGCGCGCTCGACCCTGGATCGCCGGCTCGAAGAGATCCTCGGCGCCGACCCGGCCGAGGTCGCGGACACAGCGCCCTACCTCGCCCACCTCCTGGGGCTGCCGCTGAGCCCGGACGAGACCGGCCGGATCACGGTCGAGCCGGAGGTCATGCAGGGCCGCTACATCGCAGCCACGCACCGCCTCCTCCGGGGCCTTGCCGCGCAGCGACCGTTGGTCGTGGTTTGCGAAGACCTTCACTGGGCCGATGCGGCTTCGATCGCGGTCGCGGGCCAGGTCATGCCACTCGCCGCCCAGCTACCGATCCTGTTCCTCGCCGCGCTCCGCGGGGAAACCGATTCCGCGGGCTGGGCGCTGCTCGAGCAGGCGCGGGACCTCTTCGGCGACGACCTGACCGAGATCCAGCTCGAGCCTCTCACCGCGGGCGACAGCCGGACCATGATCGCCAATCTCCTCGAGATCGAGTCGTTGCCCGATCGCGTCCGGGACCTGATCATGGCGCGGGCGGAGGGCAACCCGTTCTTCGTCGAGGAGGTCGTCCGGATGCTAATCGAGCGCGGCCTGATCGTCTCGCGGGGCGAGCGCTGGGTCGCGACCGACGAGGTGGGCGGGGTCGAGATTCCCGAGAGCCTGCACGGTCTCCTCCTCGCCAGGATCGACCAGCTGCCCGACTCGGCAAAGCGGAGCCTGCGTATCGCGGCCGTCATCGGCCGGCAGTTTCCCGTGCGAGTCCTGGAGCGCGTCATCGGCGAGGGTATTCGATGACCGACAACCAGCTGGGAACGCTCGAGGAGAAGGGCCTCGTCCGCGTGGCGACCATCCGCCCCGAGCTCGAGTATCTCTTCCGGCACGCCCTCGTCCAGGACGCCGCGTATGGCTCGCTGCTCAAGCAGGAGCGACGGGAGCTCCACGGCCAGGTCGGCGAGGCGCTCGAGCAGCTGTACCCCGAGCGTGTGGATGAGCTCGCGCACGTCCTGGCGATGCACTTCGCGCAGGCTGGCGACACGGAGAAGGCGATCGACTACTACGCGACCGGAGGCAAGCACGCCCTCGAACAGAACGCGATCCAGGAGGCGTTCGGCGCGTTCGACAACGCCGTCACCCTGATCGCGAGCGCCCCTGCTGCCGAGGCGGAGACGAGCGGACCGGTCGAGGCGGCACGCCGCCGGCGGCGGCGGATCGAGGTCCAGCTCGGCCGGGCACAGGCGGGCTACAGCTTCCTCTCCGCGGACGATGCGCTGCCCGCGCTGGAGGCGCTGGTGGCGGAGGCCGATGACCTCGGCGATCTGGAGCTGATCGCGCGCGTCCACCAGCTCATCGCCCTCGGGCGGTTGCAGGCCGGTGCGTCTCCGAACGATCCGACCGTCGCCCGGTCGCTGCAGCGCATCACCGAGGTCGGCGACGCGCTCGGCGATCCCTCGATCCGGGCGATGCCGCTGGCGTTCGTCGGGTTGAGCCAGGTCTTCTCGGGACCGGTTCGCGACGGGGTGATCGCTCTCGAGGAGGCCGTGCCGCTGATGCGCCAGCAGCGCGATTCGATCGGCGCCGCCTTTGCCCGCGGCGGGCTCGCGATGGGCTATGCGACGCTCGGCGAGTTCGACAAGGCAGACGCGGCAGTCGAGAACGCCAAGGAGATCGCGAAGGAGGGCGACTTGATCGCGCAGCTCGACGCGCTGATCGCGGAATCGATGGTCCGCGCGGCAGAGGGCCGCCTCGACCAAGCGATGCCGCTCGCCCAGGAGTGCGTGGATCGAGCCGAAGAGACCGGCGCCTCGGCATGCATCATGGTCTCGTCCTGGATCCTCGGCGATGCGTTCCACCAGCTTGGCCGGTACGCCGAAGCTCGCGACGTGCTCAAGCGCGGCGCCGATGTCGCGCTCGCGGTCGATCGACAGGTGTGGCGTCCTACCCTTCAGGCGTGGCTGCGGTCGGCATCGGCGGCGCTCGGCGAGATCCAGGAGGGGAACTCGGACGAGGCCCTGGCCATGACGCGATTGATCGGCAACCGGCTCGGGGAGGCCGGCATTCTCGGCAAGCGTGCCGAGGCAGCCGGCAAGGAAGGCCACACCGACGCCGCGCTCGCTGATTTCGCCGCCGCCGCCGCGATTCTGGAGGACGAAGGCGCTCGCCCCAGCCTGGCCCGGTTGCTGCGCTACTGGGGGACTGTCCTGAGGGACGCCGGCCGCACGGACGAGGCGGCGCCGATCCTCCAGCGCTCCCTCGCGCTCTTCGAGGAGCTCGGCCTGGAGCCCGAGGCGGGCGTGATTCGGACGATGCTCTCGCTCGGCACCACAAAGCTGGCGTTCGGCTGACCGCGGGAGCGGCGCGGCGCGCGCCCGCGGGACGTGGACGTCACCTGAAGAGGCCGGCCCTGGCGGACCTGGTCCTACGAGGATCGTTCGTTTCCGGCGAGCACCGAGCGCGGCGGGGAAATTCCGGCCGGATCAGCCCTTGCGCTCGAGAATCGGTTTGGCGAGGTCCGGCCGATCGACGACGAACGCGAACATCGCTCGATCGCCCCAGCGCCCAAGGAACAGGTGGCCGTGGATGTTCACGCCGGCATCGGCGAGCGCTCGTGCGACGCGAGCCATCCCCCCGGGCCGATCGTCGACCTCGGCGATGATCGATTCGCCCTCGACATACGTGTACTGGCCCTCGTCGAGGATCCGCCGCGTCGTGTCGTCGTCGGCCGTGGTCATGATCACGTGGCCGCTGTTGCCTAGCCCGCCGCCGCCGATGGCCCGGAGGTCGACGCCACGCGCGGCGAGCTCCTCGGCGAGATTCGCCATCGCCCCCGGCTCGTTCTTCAGCTGCACGACGAACTGGTTGGCCATCGAATCCCTCCTCGGCGGCGCCGCGCCGCTGCCCTGATCGTAGCCCGACACGCGAGGAC
>JBBQFS010000181.1:0-3936 GCA_038322255.1 Candidatus Limnocylindrales bacterium
TCGACAATGTCGATCAGGACGACGTCGGCAAGGCCGGCCTCGGCGATGCGCTGGGCAGTCGTGGCTCCCACATTCCCGGCGCCGACGACCGTGACCTTGTTGCGACCCATGCCGTGCTCCTTCCTCAGCCCTCGCCGGGACCCGTGACCGGGACCTCGCCAACGTTGTCGGCGCTGATCGGACCGGCTTCGCGGACCGCCTTGCTCACGCCACTGGCGTAGGCCTCGAAGTTCTCGTGGAACATGTGGGCGATCTTGCCCGCGGCGACGTCGTAGGCCGCGCGGTCGGGCCATGTCAGGCGCGGAACCAGGATCTCGGAGGGGACGCCCGGGACCTCCGCGGGGACGGCCACGCGGAAGACCGGATCGGTCACCATCGGGACGTCCCGCAGCTCGCCGTTGAGCGCGGCTCGGACCATGTTCCGCGTGTGCGCAATGTTCATCCGCTCACCGACGCCATACGGCCCGCCCGTCCAGCCGGTGTTCACGAGCCAGACCGGAACGTCGAACCGGTCGAGGCGGTCCATGAGGAGCTCGGCGTAGACGCCGGGATGGCGCGGCAGGAATGGCGCCCCGAAGCCGGCCGAGAATGTCGCGGTTGGCTCCTTGACCCCGATCTCGGTGCCGGCGAGCTTCGCGGTATAGCCGCTGATGAAGTGATAGGCCGCCTGCTCACGGGTCAGGCGCGAGATCGGCGGCAGCACGCCAAACGCGTCGGCGGTCAGGAAGATCACGGTCCGCGGCGTCCCGGCGATCCCGGTGGGGTCGGCGTTGCCGATGAAATGCAGGGGGTAAGCGCCGCGGGTGTTCTCGGTCAGGCGCTCCGAGTCGAGGTCGAGCTCGCGCGAGGCGGGATCGATGTCGACATTCTCGAGGATCGTCCCGAACCGTCGCGTCGCCGCGAAGATGTCGGGCTCGTACATCGCCGAGAGGCGAATGGTCTTGGCGTAGCAGCCGCCCTCGAAGTTGAAGACGTAGTCACTGCCCCAGCCGTGCTCGTCGTCGCCGATGAGGCTGCGCAGCGGATCCGCGGAGAGGGTCGTCTTGCCGGTCCCCGAGAGGCCGAAGAACAGGGCCGTGTCGCCAGCCTCGCCGACGTTGGCCGAGGCGTGCATCGGCAGCACGCCCTCGTGGGGCATCAGGTAGTTCATGACCGTGAACGCGGACTTCTTGATCTCACCGGCGTACATGGTGCCGACGATGATGACCTCCATCCGCTGCAGATGGACCAGGATCGCCGTCCCGGTCCGGGTGCCCTCTGTCACGGGATCGGCCTCGAACGACGGGACGTTGAGGATCGTGAAGTTTGGGCTGAAGCCGGCGAGATCCTCGGCCGAGGGCCGGCGGAACAGGTTCCGGGCGAAGATGCTCGCCCAGGCGGTCTCGGTGTAGACGCGCAGCGATCGGCGGTGAGCCGGGTGCGCGCCGATGTACAGGTCCTGACTGTACAGACGCCGATCCGCAAGGTAGCCCACCAGCCGCGCGCGGAGCCGGTCGTAGTGCTCCTCGCTGATCGGGTGGTTCACGTCGCCCCACCAGATGCTCCCCTCGCTCGACGGCTCGCGAACGATGAACTTGTCCTTCGGTGACCGGCCGGTATGGGTGCCGGTGCCGACAACGAGCGGCCCCTCGGCCGCGATCAACCCCTCGCCATCCCGGATGGCCGCCTCGTACAGGGCTGCCGTGGAAAGATTGGCGACGATCTTGCCGGCGCGCACGCGCGCCGCCGATCGGGTCGAGCGATGGCCCGCGGCGGCCGCCGGGCGCGGGGGTTTGGTCGATGGAACGGTCGTTGCGGTCATCGTGGGCCGATCTCCTGCTCGGGCGTTCCAGGGGTACCCGGGGCGCCGTGCTTCGATCCGACCGGCCGCGCGTGACACCGGGCGAGGCCCGATGGGAGTCGGCTTCCGCAGTCGTAAGTTGGCGCCAATCCTAGCACTCGAACTGTGGCTGGAAGGGACCCGAAGGTCCTCTCCGGGTTACAGCGCCGTACCGGACGCGATGTCCTGTGGCGCGAGCTCAGGCCCGATCGAGGGCCTGCTCGAGGTCGGCGATCAGGTCGGCGGCGCCCTCGATGCCGACCGAGAGGCGAACAAGCGCCTCGGGGACCTCGAGACGCGAGCCGGCAACGGAAAGGTGCGTCATCACGGCCGGCAGCTCGATCAGCGATTCGACGCCGCCGAGGGATTCGGCGAGGGTGAAGATCCTCGTCCCCTCGCAGATGGCGACTGCCCGTTCGCGCGCCGACCGACCGCCCCGAGGCGCCGGCAGGAACGAGACCATGCCGCCGCCTGCGCGCATCTGGCGCGACGCACACGCCGCCTGGGGATGGGCGTGCCGGCCCGAGGCCAAGCCCGGATAGGACAGCCACTCGACGTCGTCCCGTTCGGCGAGGAACGACGCCACCGCCGAGGCGTTCGCCGCGTGCCGGCCGACGCGCAGCGGCAAGGTGCGGAGGCCACGGAGCGCCAGGAAGCAGTCGAACGGGCCCGGCACGGCCCCCGCCGCGTTCTGCAGGAAGCGCAGCCGCTCTGCCACACCGCGGTCGCGAGTCACGGCCACGCCGAGGATCGTGTCGCTGTGGCCCGCGAGGTACTTGGTCGCGGAGTGGAAGACGATGTCCGCGCCGAGGTCGAGCGGCCGCTGGAGGATCGGTGAGGCGAAGGTGTTGTCGACCACGATCAACGGTCGCGGGCCGTCGCCGAAGCGCTCGCTCACGACCCGCGCGGTCGCCTCGATGTCGACGATCTTGAGCAGCGGATTGGTCGGGCTCTCGAACCAGACGAGCCGTGTCCGCTCGGAGAGCGCCTCCCACATCGCCTCGGGATCCGCGGCGAGGTCGGCGTAGCGGGTGGTGACGCCGTTCGGCCCGCGGACCCGCTCCAGGTAGCGGTACGTCCCGCCATAGACGTCATCGCCGACGACGACCTCAGTATCGGGCCCGGCAAGCTCCGAGATCGCGGCGGTCGCGGCCGAACCCGATGCAAACGCGATCCCCTCTCCGCCTCCCTCGAGCGCCGCGACGGCTCGCTCGAACCGGTTCCGCGTCGGGTTCTTTGATCGCGCGTAGTCGTAGTCGTCGATCGGGCGCCCGACACCTTCCTGGCGATAGGTCGAGGTCTGGTAGATCGGCGGCGCGACGGCGCCGGTCAGCTCATCGGGCTCCTGCCCGGCGTGCACGGCCAGGGTCTCGATGCTCAGCTCGGGAACGAGATCATCGGCTCGCATGTCGAGCGGATCATCGCACCCGGATACGACGGCCGAGGGGCCTAGGAATGGCGCTACCATCGGCGAGCAAGTTTCGGAGGCATGGGCTCTCCGGCGCTCGAGGGCTTACCACCGATCCCCGTCGGGCACGTTCCGACACGTCTCGTCCGAGCGGGCCTGCTCGGAGCTCGGGCTTGACCCTGGTCCCGGCATCGATGGCCCGATGGGCCCGTCGCTCGCCGGGGCGCCATTCGAGGTCGCCGGTCTCCAGACCTGGCGGGCCGCGGACGTCGCTGGCGCAGCGGCGGCCTTCACGTCAGCCGCCGGGCGATGGGCTGGATTCCACGAGCCCCGAGCGCTCCTGTGCCGATGGGCGGCGGCGGAATCGCGCCGTCGTGCCGGCGACATCGAGGCCAGCATCCGGGGCTGGGCCGACCAACGGTGGCGCGAATCCTGGCCTCGGCGATGACCAAGTTCGGCATGAGCTCACGGGCCCAGCTCGCCGCGAGCGTGCCGCCCTAGCGAGCCTCGCGACGGTTCGCCACTCGCTCAGTTGTGGGCGTCGAACGTGGCCTGGAGCCGGCCGCCGGTCATCATCGCGCCGCTCTTCGGGATGACGGAAACATTGGTGCAGTCGATGGAGCCGGATGCGGACGAGCCCTCGACCTTCAGGTTCGAGGAGGTGCACACGGCACCCGGTGCGCTCATATCGAGGCTCGCGTAGGCCACC
>JBBQFS010000182.1:0-3930 GCA_038322255.1 Candidatus Limnocylindrales bacterium
ACCTGTCGGCGGACGCGCGCGGCGCTGCTCTCGGTCATCTACGACCAGGACCGCGATGGCAATGCTGTTCGCGACCTCCTCGCCCATGAGGCCCTGAACCACCTCGACGCGGTCCTCGAAGGTCTCGCGCTGCTGGCTCGCACCGGCCAGTTCTCGCCCGAGGAGCTCCGAACGCTCGTGCGCCGAGCTGGGATCGTGGGGCCGGCTCGACCCGGCTCGCCCGAAGCCCGGGCCGCCGAGCACGAGGCGGCCCAGGATCGGCCCGGCCTGCGCACGATCGACGGCCGCACGATGCTTGCGGCGGGGCACGCCCGGGTCGTCTTCTCCGTCATCCCGCGGCTCCCGCCCGAGGCGGTCACGTGGTCGCGGCCCCATCGCTCGTACGCCGACATCCCGGTGCCGCGCTCAGAGGCCGAGCTGCTGCTTCGCGCCGAAGAGCTGGCGCGCGTCGTCTTCCGCGTGGCCGCGGGTGACGAGCGGCGCGACGAGGCGCTCCGACGGACGCTCGCGTTCTACGAGGCCGGGTCGCGACTGTCCTTCCGCGGCTTCCAGGCGGCCTGAGCCCGGCCATGCGCGTGCGGCGCGGCGCGCTGGCCGTCGCCGCTCTCGCGATAAATGCGGTGCTGATCGTCGCCTGCCAGGCCACGCCCAGCACCGAGCCGACGCCGACCGGAGCGGTCGAGCATGTCTACTCGATCTGCCCGGCGGGAGGACAGCTCCCGGCTGCCGACGTCACGGACCGCGCCATCGCAATCCTCCGGGACCGCCTGGTCCGGCTCGGCGTCGCCGGGCCGACCTTCAAGCTCGGGGACTGCCTCGAGGTCCAGGCGCCGGCCACCAGCGATGACGCGTCAGTGCAGGCGGCGGTCCTGGGCACAGGTCTCGTGACGATCGTGCCGGTGCCCGCGGGTGTCGATGGCGTGAAGGTCGGTGGGGCGCCGCCCGACGGCATCCAGCCGCTCGTCGAAGGCGCGGACATCACGGCCGCCGAGCTCGGAACCCGGCCGGACACTGGCCTCGCGACGCTGGTCATCCATCTGTCCGACATGGGCTCGGCCGTCATGGCCGGCTGGACCCGCGTCCATGTCGGCGAGCGGCTGGCGCTCGCCGTCGACGGCGTCGCGATCGCGCTGCCCACCGTGAACGAGCCGATCACGACCGGGCAGATCGAGATCGCCTTCACCGGAGAAGCGCTCCCCATCCCGCTGCGGACGATCGCGGCGATGATCGAGTCCGGTCCGCTCCCGCCCGAATGGGCTCAGCCGGAGCGGCCTCAGGGCTAGGCGCGCGGCAGGACCACGATGCGGCGGTTCGGCTCCTCGCCGATCGACTGGGTCGCGACATCGGGGCTGGCCTTGAGCGCCAGGTGGATCCAGCGACGTTCGAGCGCCGGCATCGGCTCCAGCTGGAGCATCTTGCCGGTTTCGACGACACGCGCTGCGGCACGCTCGGCGATCTCGCGCAGTTGCCGCTCACGACGGCCGCGGTAGTCCTCGACGTCGACCAGGACGCGCGTCCACGTGCCCATCTGCCGCGAGAGCATGAGGTTCACGAGGTGCTGCAGCGCCGACAGGCGCTCGCCCTTTCGACCGATCAACGCCCCCAGCTCTTCGCGCTCGCCTTCGTCGCCGAGCACGTTGAGCCGGCTTGTTTCGCCGGTCTCGACATCGACGCGAGCCGCGAACCCGATGTGGGCGAGGAGCTGCTCGAGGATGACCTTGCCGGCGGCAAGGGCCTCGGGCGAGGCCTCGGCGGCCTCGAGCTCGGCCCGCTCCGAGGCCACGGAGCCGCGCGCGGCGGCAACCTCGGCGGCTTCGCCCTCGGTCAGGTCGGCGGCGCTACGACGGGGCTCCCGAGTTCCTTCGTAGCGGCGGGGCGCGCGATCCTCGCGCCTGGGTCCCCGGTCCTCCCGAGGCCGCTCCTCACGCGGGCGAGATTCGGCGAATGGACGCTCGACCGGCCGCTCGATGTCGCGGTCCGCCGGCTGGTCGATAGCCTGGTCCGTTGTCGGCTCATCGTCCTCTTCGCCGGGGGCACGGCGGAGCGCGCCCTCGGCCGGTCGGGGAGCGTCGCCTCGGAAGCCGCCGCGATCGTCGCGACCTGGGCCGCGGTCAGGTCCCCGTTCGGGGCCACGCTCAGGCGCGCGATCTCGGTCGAACGGGCCACCGCGGTCGGGCCGCAGTGCATGGTCACTCGGAGGACCTCCGCGGTCGTCGCGGGGGCCGCGATCGTCGCGACGCGGGCCGCGGTCGCGATCGAAGCCACCCCGGTCGCGATCGAAGCCCCGGCCGCGGCCCCGATCGTCTTGCTCGCGATCGCGCGGCGGCGGAGCGGGCAGCGGTCGAGCGGCGGCCGCCTCGCGCTTCGGCGCGGCGCCGCCGAGCTCGGAGCGGGGCGCGGCGAGGATGCGTGCCGGCTCGGCACCCATGCCGAGAACGCCTCGGCTGCCGGGCGTCAGGATCTCGAAGTCGAGGTCATCGAGCCCGACGCCGAAGTCCTCCCGCGCCAGGCGGAGGGCCTCCTCGACGGACTTGCCGGTGAACTCCCGATAGGCGCTGGTGCTGCTCATTTACGTCTCCCACGCCGGCCCTGTCGACCGCGCTGGCGAATCGTTGCGTTCGCCGACGCTGTCCGGTCGAGGGCCGACCGTTCAGGATTGGGCCGCGCCGGCGCTCCCGCCGTGCGCGAGGTGGATGTCGGCGCCGTGGGCACGGCGACCGGGAAGCGCGGTGAATGGTCCACGGCGAATGCCGGGGTTCGACCGAAGAGCGGGAACATCCCGCCCCAGCCGGTCGTGAAGAACTGCTGCACGATCTGGTACAGGGTGGACACGATCAGGTAGATGAATACGCCCACGGGGATCGCGCTGCCGTACAGCACGGTAATGAGCGGCAGCCACAGCGCCATGGCGCGCTGGGTCCGCTGGTTGGAGTCGAGCGGGACGCTGGCATCGTGCGGCGGCAAGGCCATTCGCGAGGCGATCAGCTGAAGGGCCGTATAGAACAGGGCGAAGAGAGAGATCCCCGCGCCGATCAGCGGCAGGGCGATCGGCAGCGGGATCTGGCCTTCGAAGCCGTTCGCGTGGATGCCGCCGAGCCACGAGATCGTCGAATCGATGCACGGCGCGTAGCCGTGGGCACCGTTCGGCAGGGTGATGAGGTGCGGCGGGGGACAGGTCAGCGGCACGATCTGGAAGCCGAAGACCTTCAGCGACTCGGTCAGGTCGGCGGCCTGCAGGCCCTCGCGCACGACCTGGTACATCGGCAGGATCAGCAGGATCGGCAGCAGAGCGGTGAGACAGCCGGCCTGGCTCACCCCGCGCTCCTTGTAGAGCGCCATCGTGGCCTGCTGGATCTTCACGCGGTCGCTCTTGAAGCGCCGTTGGATCTCCTTGATCTCGGGGGCGATGGCCTGCATCCGGCGCATCGACACCATCTGGCGGCGCATGAGCGGCACCAGGGCCGTCCGGACGATGAGCGTCGTCACGATGATCGCGACGCCCATGTCACCGACGATGCTGTGGATGCCGACCAGGAGGATCAGGAACCCCTGGAAAATCGGGTTGAACAGCCAAGCCAGGATGCTCACGGGGTCCGCCTTGATCTCGGCGGGACGAATCACGAGCGGAGTCGGCCCGGGCGTCGTTGCCGGCGTGGCGGTCGGGACTACGGTCGCGCCCGGCGCGAGGCTCTGGCCCGGGGCGACGGTCGCGCCCGGGGCGAGCGTCGCGCCCGACGGGCCGCTCTGGCTGATCGGCGAGCAGGCCGCGACCACGAGCAGCAGCGCGACGACGAGCCCGAAGAGGAGGGCTGCGCGCAGGATCGGGCGACTGGCGAGGGATCTCATCGAACCGGATCGAAGCCGCCGGGCTGGCCGGGGTGGCAGCGGGCGATCCGGCGCGCGCCCATCCACGAGCCTCGGATCAGCCCG
>JBBQFS010000183.1:0-3895 GCA_038322255.1 Candidatus Limnocylindrales bacterium
CCTCTGGGTCGGCGCCGATCCGAACCTGGCGATCCTCGGCCAGACCGTCGTGTATGCCCTCGCGACGCGCCTCGGGGCGCCGGGCCGCGACAGATACGTCCTCGCGCTGGCGGTGCTGATCGGGCTCATCGGCGGCTGGGCGACGCTGCTCACCGGCGGCGTCGGAGCAGCCTTCCTCGGCCACGCGATCACCCGGGTCGCGGTCTTCCTGACGACGGGCCACGCCGGCCAGCCACCGGCACGCGGAACCGAGATCGAGGACGTCGAGCGCCGCCGCCGAACGCCCGACGGCTGGCGCGCCGTCGACCGGAGCGGCGCCCAGGACCGGTGACCGAGGCCGCGAGGGCGCCTATGGCGGCACCGCCGGCCGACACGCCCCGGCTCGAACAGGCCCCCGACCGCGCGGACCGCCAGGACCCGGCCGAGGCCGAGCAGCCACGAGCGACGCCGCCCGCCGGCCTATACGTCCACGTCCCGTTCTGCATCTCGCACTGCCCGTACTGCGATTTCGTCGTGGTCGCGGGTCGGCAGGCCCGCGGCCCGGCCAATCGCGTCGCGGCATTCGTCGCCGCGCTGGAGGTCGAGCTGTCACTACGCGCCGATGCCCTCGATGCTCGCTGGGGCCGGCCGGGCGACGCCGAGGCGCGCGACGGGGTGCGGCCCGCGCTCGATTCGCTGTACCTCGGTGGCGGGACGCCAAGCCTCCTGCCCGCGGCTACGATCGCGGGGCTGATCACGCTGGTTCGGGATCGGTTCGGCCTCGCGCACGGGGCCGAGGTCACGCTCGAGGTCAATCCAGGCCCCGACGAACGGGGTGACGCGAGCGCGCTTCGAGCGGCCGGCTTGGCGCGGCTCTCGATCGGGGCGCAGAGCCTGGACACCGAGGAGCTGCGGGCGCTCGGGCGGCGGCACTCGCCGGCGGACGTCCGCGCGACCGTCGGTGCCGCTCGCGACGCCGGCTTCGAGTCGATCAGCCTCGATCTGCTGTATGACGTCCCGGCCGGCTCGCTCGGCAGCTGGGCGCGGACGCTCGATGCGGCCCTGGAGCTCGAGCCGGACCACGTCTCGCTGTACGCCTTGACCCTCGACGATCCCCACGCCGAAGGCCTGACCGGACCCGGCGGCGACCACCTGCCGATTCGACCCGGAGCGATGCGCTGGCGTGAGCGGGCTCGACTCGACCAGGACGACGATCGCGCGGCTTCGATGTATGAGCTGGCCGATCGACGGCTGGCCGAGGCAGGCTTCGAGTGGTACGAGATCAGCAACTGGGCGCGGCCCGGCCACCGATCGCGGCACAACCTCGCCTACTGGCAGGGTCGCGCCTGGGAGGCCGTCGGGCCGGGCGCGCACGCCTACGACGGCGCGGATCGGCGCTGGAACGCGGCTCGCCTCGACGCCTACATCGGCGCGCTGCAGCCCAGCGACGGGCGGGCGCCGCGCCTCCCACCCGGCGGCGTGACGCCCGCACCGAGTGACCCGGCGGGCCGCGCGGCGGAGGCCGCCATCCTCGCCCTTCGTACGAGCTCGGGGCTGCCGACGGCGGCGCTCGACGGGCCGGTCCTCGGTCCCTCGCTGGCGTGGGCGATGGACGCGAGGCTGCTGGAACGGACGGACGCCCAGCGCCTCGTCCTCACGCGGGCCGGCCGGCTCCTCTCGAACGAGCTGTTCCTCCGCCTGATCTGACCAGTCCGAGGCCGACCGGGTCGCGTTGACACCCCCGGCGCCTCGGGCTACGATGCCCCGGAGCGTGTTAGCACTCTGGATGGGAGAGTGCTAACCGTCACGAAACTGATCAGGAGACAGGCCTTGGCGCGTCGAATCCGTCGCTCCAGCGGCCCTCTGGACCTTCGCGCACGGGCGATACTCCGGGCCGTCATCGAGGAATACGTCACCACCGCGACGCCGGTCGGCAGCCAGGCGCTGGTCGATCGGTACGGGCTTGCCGTGTCGAGCGCGACCGTCCGCAACGTCCTCGCCGAGCTCGAGCTCGCCGGGCTCCTCGACCATCCCCACACCTCGGCCGGGCGCATCCCGACGGACGCCGGCTACCGCTGGTACGTCGAGTCGCTGATCGAGACCGCGCCGCTGCCCGAGGTCGAGCAGCTCATGATCCGGCACCAGTTCGGCCAGGTCGAGTTCGCCAGCGAGCACTGGTTCCGCCTTGCCGCGTCGACCATTGCGTCGCTGACCCATGTCGCCGGGCTCGCGACCCCGGCCAAGCCCGCGTCCGCCCGCGTCCGCCGCGTCGATCTCGTGTCGATCAACGAGCGGATGGCCAGCCTCGTCGTCGTGCTCCGTGAGGGCTCCATCAAGCAGTCGCTCGTGACCCTCGCCGGGCCCGAAGATCAGTCGACGCTGACGATGGTCGCCGCGGTCCTCAACGACATCGTCCACGATGCGACCGCCTACCAGGCCGAGTCCGCGATCGCCCACCTGGACCCCGCCCTGCCGAATGGCGACGTCGTCGCGCGTGTCGGAGAGCGGCTGGCCCGGCTGCTCGCCGACTACGACCTGGCTGCCGTCGAGGAAGTCTTCAGCGACGGCCTGCTCAATGTCATGGGCGCGCCGGAGTTCGCGCACAGCGACAAGCTCCGGCGCGTGTTCAGCGCGCTCGAGAACCGGGCGTACCTCGGCGAGCTCGTCGGCAGCGTCGCGGCCTCGGGCGTCGTGACCGTCTTCATCGGCCGGGAGAACGAGCCGCCCGACATGCGCGAAGTCGCGCTCGTCCTGGCGCCATACGGTCGTCGTGACCGGGCCGTCGGCGTAGTCGGCGTGCTCGGCCCAACCCGGCTCGCCTATTCCGAGGCCATCGGGACCGTCCGCTTCGTGTCCGGGCTCATGAACGAGCTCGTAGACCACCTGTACAACTGATCGAGGTCGAGATGGAGAGAACCACGCGCGCCCAGCAGCGCGCTGCCGCAATCGACGTTTCGCCGGCCAAGCTGGCGGCCGAGATCGAGCGCCTCGCACGGGAGCGAGACCTCGCACGGCGAGAGGCCGACGCCACCCGACGTGAGCTCGAGCGGCTCATGGCCGGCGGTGCTCCCGCATTGGACGGCGGCGACGGCGCCGCCGCGGGGACGGCTGCCGCCGACGGTCGACGGGCGAAGGGCCCATCGGCCGCGACGGACGACCTCCAGAAGGAGCGCGACGAGTACCTGACCGCCCTCCAGCGGGAGCGCGCCGAGTTCATGAACTTCAAGCGCCGCACCGCCGAGGAGCGAGAAGCGACGTCGGGCCTCGCCGCGGAGAGCCTTATCCGCAAGGTCCTCGCGCTCGCCGACGACTTCGACCTCGCCATCGAGCATCGCCCCGAGCGGATCGACGACGCCTGGTTCGAGGGCATCGCGGCCATCGATCGCAAGCTTCGCCAGCTGCTCGAGAGCGAAGGCGTCTCGATCATGAATGCCGCGCCCGGGACGCCGTTCGACCCCCGCGAGCACGAGGCCGTGGCCACCGTGCCGGGCACGGGCCGGCCGAGCGGCGAGATCGTGGATGAGCTCCGGCGGGGCTACCGCCTTCGGGACCGGGTCATCCGGCCCGCCCTCGTCGCGGTCGCCGAGGACGCCGGCAGCGGGCCCTCGACCGAACCACACGAACCGATCCACTGAACCAGCAACACCACTGAGGAGACAAGACCACCATGGGCAAGATCATCGGAATCGACCTCGGGACCACCAACTCGGTCGTCGCGGTCATGGAGGGCGGCGAGCCCACGGTCATCCCGTCGGCCGAAGGCGGTCGAACGGTCCCGTCGGTCGTCGCCTTCACCAAGACCGGCGAGCGCATGGTCGGACAGGTCGCCAAGAGGCAGGCAGTCACCAACCCGGAGAACACAGTGTTCTCCGTCAAGCGGCTCATGGGCCGCAAGTTAGACGATTCAGAGGTTCAG
>JBBQFS010000184.1:0-3879 GCA_038322255.1 Candidatus Limnocylindrales bacterium
GGTGTAGCGGTTCGTCTCGGGGAACCCTGGACAGCTCGCCTGACAGGATGCTGAGAACGCGACTAGGGCGTGAGCCACACCGGGTATTCGGTCAGGCTCTCGACGGAGCCGTCCTTGGCCGAGAGGACATACACCTGGAGCGTCCCCCAGCCCGGGGTGGTGACGTGGTACGGAACCGTCACGTCGAACGTGCCCCAGCAGCCGGTGCCGCACGTGGCCATGACCGGACCGTCGGCCAGTGAGCGGTTGCGGGCGTCGAGGATCCGGACGTGGAACCTGGCCTCGAAGACGTTCGCCAGGCCCGCGATTCTCGCCGGATTGCCGATGACGCCACCCCACGCCGGTCGGTCGACGAAGATGGCCGGGAGCTGGTCGGTGTAGTCAGCCCGGCCGAGCACGCCCGTGAAGACCGTCTTTGGCGGGACGCCATCGAGCTCGAACCGCACGCCCGTAACCGTCGGGAACTGCGTCAGCGTGTAGACGACCTGGGCAACCCGGCCGAGGACCGACGCCGATCCCCCACCCGACTCGAACTCGCGGGACAGGTTGACCGTCGCGATGCCGTTGTCGATCTTGAGTCCGAGGAAGCGGGTGCCATCGGGGATCGAGGTGTACATCGCCGGTCGCGCGCCCATCTCGGCATCGTTCGGGCCGGCAAGCAGCGCGGCCATGCCCGCCGCCCCGACGGTCTGGGTCTTCGGGATTTCGCGGAGGACCGGCGCGAGGCCGGCGTTGTCGACGAAGCTGCCGAGGAAGAAGTAGGCCCGGACGGTAGTGGTACCCGTCGGGCCCGGCGTCGGGGCTGCCCCGCTTGGTGCGACCGGTGTCGCCCCCGGTGCGGTGCTTGGTCCGGCGGACGATCCAGGCGTGGGCTCGGTGCTGGGCGCCTCGATCGCGGGCTGCTGCGATGGCGGCGGCGTCGCGACTCCGCCGAGGTCGCCCGTGAGCGGTCCGCAGGCTGCGACGAGGAGGGCGACGGCCACGATCGCAAGCACTGCGATCGGGGCGAAACGTCGGTGGGACGTGGGACGAATCATTCGATGGGCCTCGCTGGCTCGGCGGAAGCCGACACGGCATCCGATCGGTCGTCAGGCTCGATCCCGTCCGTGTCCTCCGCATCGCCCGGCCGTAACGATCGGGTCACCGGCAGCCGGAGCGTGACGCTCAGCCCGCCGCCGTCGCGATTGGCCGCTTCGATCTCGCCGCCCAGGAGCGTCGCATGCTCCGCCGCGATCGCCAGCCCCAGGCCAGAGCTGCCGCCGGTGCGCGACGCGTCGGCCTTGTAGAAGCGATCGAACAGGTGCCGCAGGACGTCTGGCGCCACGCCGGGCCCGCGGTCGGCCACGGTCACGACTGCCTCGCCGCGCTCGCGGCCGACCGAGACGCTGACCGGCGATTCCGGGGCGTGATGCCGGGCGTTGTCGAGGAGGTTGCCAACGATCCGATCGAGACGCCGGACATCGGCTTCGACGATCACCGGCTCCGGCGGCAGGAGGAGCTCGGCCGACGCGAGCCGGCTGGCGACGATGGAGCGAACTGCGGCGCCGAGATCGACCGGCTCGAGCTCGGCCCGCTCGGCCCGGGCATCGAAGCGCGACAGCTCCATCAGGTCGTCGACGAGCACTCGCAGTCGGCGAACGTCAGCGACGAGGAGCTCGGCGGCGCGGCGCGCGTCGGGCGGGAGCTGGCCGAGCCCGGCCTCGATGATCGAGGCCTCGGCCACGAGCGCCGTCATCGGGGTGCGCAGCTCGTGCGAGACGTCGGCCACGAACCGCCGGTTCTGGCTCTCGGAGGCCTCGAGGCGGGCGACGGTCGTGGCGAGCGAATCGGCCATCCGGTTGAACTCGGCCGCGAAGCGCGCGAACTCATCGGCACCGCCGGCCGGCACCCGGGCCGAGAGGTCGCCACCGGCGATTCGCGCGGCGGCGGCGCTGCCGGAATCGACCGGCCGGAGGATCCCGCGGGCCACGATCCGGGCCGTCGCGAGGGCGAGCAGGATGGCCACGATCGCAGCGACGGCGAGGCCAAGCCGGAGCTGCTCCAGGGCAGCTTCGATCGAGGTCGCCGGGGAGACGAAGTAGAACGCCGGCCCGTTGCCGGCGCGCCCGCCGACGACCAGGGACGGGTCCCCGGCGAGGTCAAGCCACGCGTAGCCGAGACGGCCCGAATCGACGATCGCCCGCATGGACGCGGGGATGGCATCAACCGCCGTCTGGAGGGAGAAGTTCGACACGGACGGCGGCTCGCCGTCCTCGAAGTCGACGATCGTCTCGACATCGCCCCGGAGCCGGAACGCAGTGGCCAGGGCGGCCATCTGTTCTTCGTTCAGGGTGGTGCGCGTGACGCCGTCGGGGAAGCGCTCCGGCACCAGGATGGAGAGGTTGAACTGCGCCTGGCGACGCGCCTCGGACTGCAGGCCGTCACGCAGCCGGGCGTCCACGAACAGGTACGTCCCGACGCCAATCGCGATCACGGTGATCGCGACGAGGGCGACGAGCGCGAGGGCCAGGCGCGTGCGAATGCCCCGCATCAAATCAGGTGGGCATCAATCAGCTGCACATCGATCAGCCGCGCGCCGCCTTGTAGCCGCTCCCGCGGACGGTCAGGACCAGCCGCGGGTTGACCGGATCGGCCTCGACCTTCGCGCGCAGCCGGCCGATGGCCACGTCGACGAGGCGCGAGTCGCCCAGGTAGTCGTAGCCCCAGACGCGATCGAGCAGCTGGTCCCGCGACAGGACCTGGCCGGGCCGCTGGGCGAGCTCGACAAGCAGGTCGAACTCGGTGCGGGTCAGCGGGATCTCCGTGCCGTCGCGCGCCACGGTCCGGCCACCGAGGTCGATCTCGAGCGGGCCGAGGACCATGGGCGCGGTGACCGCGGCGTCGGCGGCGCGCGTCCGGCGGCGGAGCGCAGCGCGGACGCGGGCGACGAGCTCGGGCATCTCGAACGGCTTCTTTACGTAGTCGTCGGCACCGGCCTCGAGCCCGACAACGACGTCGATCGTGTCGCCACGCGCGGTGAGCATCACGATCGGGGTCGTCGATTCGCGGCGGATCTCGCGGCTCACCTCGAGGCCGTCCATGCGCGGCAGCATCACGTCGAGGAGGACGAGGTCGGGCTGGGCCTTTCGCCACTTCTCGAGGCCGGTCACGCCGTCGGGCGCGGTGTCGACCTCGAAGCCGGCGGCGCGCAGGCCGATCGCGGTGACCTCCCGGATCGAGGGATCGTCCTCGATGAGCAGGATTCGGGCGTCCACGCGGCCGATCCTACCCGCTCGCGCAACCGCCGCCCCTGCCGATCCGCTCGCGGTCGTAGCATCTGCGGCCATGACCGAGCTCAACTTCGACCGCTTCGACGTCCTGACCTTCGATTGCTACGGCACGCTCATCGACTGGGAGGCGGGGCTGCTCGCGGCGCTCCGCGCGCCGCTCAGGGCGCATGGCATCGATGCGCCCGACGACGCGATGCTCGAGGCGTTCGCCCGGCACGAAGGCGAGCTCGAGGGCGGCCCGTACCGGCCCTACCGGGAGGTGCTCGGTGGAGTGCTGAAGGCAATGCTCGACCACTTCGGCGAGGCGGCCTCTCCCGAGGAGATCGCGGCGTTCGGCGGGTCGGTGGCTGACTGGCCGGCGTTCCCGGATTCCGCTGCGGCCCTGGCGCGGCTCCATGAGCGGTTTTCCCTCGGCGTGATCACCAACTGCGACGACGACCTGTTCGCGGCGTCGGAGAAACGCCTCGGGCTGTCGTTCGACTGGGTCGTGACCGCGCAGCAAACCCGCCGCTACAAGCCGAACCCGCGCGGCTTCGAGCTGATGTTCGAACGGGTCGGGCTGCCGACGTCCCGGATCCTGCACGTCGCCCAGAGCTTGTACCACGACCAC
>JBBQFS010000185.1:0-3831 GCA_038322255.1 Candidatus Limnocylindrales bacterium
GTTCAGGGTCCGCGCCGGATGGGACGGCCAGCTGTTCGGAAACCTGAAGCCGTAGCGGGACGGACGGAAGCGGGCGATCTCGTTGGAGGGCACGCCACGAGCCTACGCCGCGCCGGCCCGAACCCGGATCCGCGTCGAACCGAACTGGAACATCAGGTCGAGACGCCGCTCGCCGTCTTCCAGCCGTCGGGGTCCGAGCGCCGGCTGGCGACGAGCCGCTCCACGGCGAGGTCGGGGGTCAGGGCGGCGTACTTGACGACGGTCCCGGGTCGGGCGGCGGCGAGGCCCTTCTCGACGAGGCTCGCGAGGACGTCGTAGATGCGCTGCCGCGGCAGGCCGGCCGTGCGGGCGATCTGCGCCGCGGTGAACGAGTCGCGCCGAACGAGCGTGATGTACGCCCGCGCCTCGTACGTGGTCAGCCCGAGCCGGACGAGTCGCTCGACCGTCGCCCTGTCATCCACGGCAGGAACATACCCGCACTGAATGTAGTGTCAACGACTGCGATCCTGCGACGGTCGTACGCTTGGCTCGATGACGGCAACACGTGGCGGCGCGGTGGGCGCCGCCGGAAGCGAGCGCCCCTCCAACCGCCTTGCCGGCGAGACGAGCCCCTACCTCCTGCAGCACGCCCACAACCCGGTCGACTGGTTCCCATGGGGGCCCGATGCGCTCGCGCGAGCGAAGCTGCTCGACCGCCCGATCTTCCTCTCGATCGGCTACGCGGCGTGCCACTGGTGCCACGTCATGGAGCGGGAGTCGTTCGAGGACGCGGCGACGGCGGCGTTCCTCAACTCCCGGTTCATCGCGATCAAGGTTGATCGCGAAGAGCGGCCCGACCTCGACCAGATCTACATGAGCGCGGTCCAGGCGCTGACCGGCGGCGGCGGCTGGCCGATGTCGGTGTTCCTCACGCCCGACGGCCGGCCGTTCTACGGCGGCACCTACTTTCCGAACGAGCCCCGGCATGGGCTGCCGAGCTTCCGCCAGCTGCTCGAGGGCATCGATCGGGCGTGGCGCGAGCAGCGCCCGGACCTCGAGCAGTCGGCCGCGCAGCTCGTAGGCCAGATCGCGGCAAGCTCCCAGGCATCTGCCAGAGGCGAGGCGCCGAACCCGGCGCTGCTCGACACCGCGGTCGGGCTCATCGAGCGCGGGTTCGACGTCACGAACGGCGGCTGGGGCGGGGCGCCGAAGTTCCCCCAGCCGATGACGGTCGAGCTCCTGCTTCGGCGCGCTGCCGCGGGCGATCGACGGGCCCAGCCGATGGCGCGGCGGACGCTCGACCGGATGGCCGACGGCGGCCTGCGCGACCAGCTCGGCGGCGGGTTCCATCGCTACGCCACCGACGCCATCTGGCTGGTGCCGCACTTCGAGCAGATGCTCTACGACAACGCCCAGCTCGCCCGCACGTACCTGCACGCCTGGGCATCTTTGGGTGAGGTGCGCTACCGCGAGGTGGCGATGGGCGCGCTCGACTACATGATTCGCGAGCTGACGACGACCGACGGCGCGTTCGCCGCGAGCCAGGACGCGGACACCGAGGGGCAGGAAGGCTCGACGTTCACCTGGCGGGCCGACGAGGTCCGCACTGCGCTCGGCAACGACGCGGCCCTCTTCTCGACGGCCTACGGCGTGACCGAGAGCGGCAACTGGGAGAGCTCGAACATCCTTTCGCGGGTCAGGACCACCGGGGAGCTCGCGAACCTCTACGGCACCCCGGTCGGCGAGGTCGAAGGCCGGCTGGCGGCCGCCCGGGAGCGGCTGCTCGCCCTTCGTGCGCGGCGGCCCCAGCCGGCCCGCGACGACAAGGCGCTCGCAGCCTGGAACGGGCTAGCGATCGGGGCGCTCGCCGACGCTGCACGGCTGCTCGGGCTGCGAGCCGACAGCGGCGTCGACGCCCCGTGGTATCGCCAGGCCGCCGATCGGTATCGGACGGCCGCGGAGCGCGCCGCTGATGTCATCCTGGGCGGACTCCTCGGCGCTGACGGCCGCCTGGGTCGATCGTGGAAGGACGGCCGCGCCACTGGCCAGGGAATCCTCGAGGACTACGCGAATCTCGCCGACGGCCTCCTGGCGCTCTACGAGGCGACATTCGAGGAGCGCTGGTTCACGACCGCTCGTGCCCTTGCCGAGGCGATCCTGGAGCGCTTCGCGGACCCCGAAGGCGGCTTCTTCGACACCGCCACGGACCACGAGCGGCTGATCACCCGGCCGCGGGATGTCCAGGACAACGCCACGCCATCAGGCGGCGCCGTGGCGACGCTCGTGCTGCTGCGACTCGCCGCATTCACGGGCGAGGGCCGCTACCGGGACGCCGCGGAACACGCGATCGCGACCGTCACGGCCTATACGGCCCGCTACCCAACCGCGTTCGCGATGTGGCTCCAGGCGATCGACCTCGCGCTGGCTCCCGTGGCCGAGGTGGCGATCGTCGGCGACCCCGACGACGACGCGACCTGGGCCCTCCTCCGGGCGGTCGGAGCCGGCTACACGCCGAACCGGGTCGTCGCCCTCAAGCGCACGGACGCGGCGGCGTCCGCAGTGCCGCTGCTCGAAGGTCGCGTCCAGCTGAAGGGCCGTGCGACCGCTTACGTCTGTCGCGGCTTCGCCTGCCGGCTCCCGGTCACCGATGCCGACGCCCTGCGCGAGCAGCTCGCCGAAGTCGCGGGCGCCGTATGACCTCACGCTGAGCGAGGGGACCTCGCCCGCCGACCTGGCTGCCCCGGGATCAGGCTCCGGTCGAGCTGCCGTCGGTCGGCGGACCGTCATTCGAGCGCAGCTTGGAGGCCTCGATCCGGGCCTCGCGGACGCCGCGGCCGAACATGCGCCCGATCTCCGGCAGGGTCTTCGGACCGCGGAGGATCACGACGATGATCAGGATGACGATCAGGATGACGAGCAGGTCGCCCACGAGCGGATGGTACGCCCGGGGCGTTGGGCTATCGTCCCGGACGTGCCCCCGACGCCCTCCGATCGAGCGGCCGGCCCGCACGCCATGCCGATGCTGGTGTTCGGTCCGCGTTCCACGACTTACGACTTCGGACCCGGGCATCCGTTGACGCCGCGCCGGTTCGGACCCGGCATCTCACTCCTGGAGTCGCTAGGGGCCGTGCCCGCGCTCGCTCCCGAGCCGGCGCCCGACGACGAGCTCGAATGGGTCCACGACCCGGCGTACATCGCGACGGTAAAGGCGCTTTCGCGCAACCCACTCGGACCGTTCAGGGCCGGGATCGGGCCTGGCGACACCCCGGCGTTCGCAGGCATGCACGACGCCTCGGCCGCCGTGGCGGGCGGTTCGTTGCGCGCGATGGAGGCCATCCTCCGCGGCGATGTCCAGCACGCGTTCCATCCCGGAGGGGGACTGCATCACGCCATGCGCGGGCGTGCCTCGGGCTTCTGCGTCTACGACGACCCAGCGCTCGCGATCGCTCGGGCGCGACGGGACGGCCTGCGCGTGATGTACATCGACCTCGACGTCCACCATGGCGACGGCGTGCAGGCGATCCACTGGTCGGACCCGGGTGTGCTGACCGTCTCCATCCACGAGACCGGCGTGACCCTGTTCCCCGGCACGGGCTTCGCCGACGAGCTCGGCGGCGGCGAGGCGATCGGGACGAAGGTCAACCTGCCGCTCGACGCGGGGACGGGCGAGCGCGGCTGGCTTGCGGCGCTGGAGCTGCTGCTGCCGGCCCTGGCGGACAGGTTCCGGCCGGAGGTGATCATGTCGCAGCACGGGGCCGACGCCCACGCGTTGGATCCGCTGGCCCACTTGCGAATCACCACCACGGCGATGGGCGCGGCCGCCCGGCTGGTCGACGAGCTCGCGCATCGCCA
>JBBQFS010000186.1:0-3790 GCA_038322255.1 Candidatus Limnocylindrales bacterium
ACGACCTGGCACGGCGGCAGGGACTCGAGGAACGCGCGCCCGTACGGACGCGAGCGCAGCCGCGGGTCGAGGATCGCGATCACGCCGCGGTCGGAATGCGATCGGATCAGCCGCCCGCAGCCCTGCCGCAACTGGAGCACCGCCGACGGAAGCGCGTACTCGCGGAACCAGTCGCCGCCCATCGCGTCGATCCGCTCGCAACGCGCCTCGACGAGCGGATCCCCCGGCGCCGAGAACGGGAGCTTGTCGATCACGAGCAGGGACAGCGACTCACCCGGCACGTCGATTCCCTGCCAGAAGGTCGAGGTGGCGACGAGCACCGAGCCGACCTCCTCCCTGAAGCGTTCGAGCAAGCGCTCGCGCGGCGCTTCACCCTGGACCAGAATCTCGTACGGCACTCGCCCGCGGATCCCCGCCGCGACCGCCTCGAGCGCACGGTAGGAGCTCGTCAGCACGAGCGCCCGGCCGGACGAGAGCCGGCAGAGCGCCGCGACCTCGTCGGCGACCCGCTCGAGCGCGCCGTCCGCGCGCGGGTCGGGCATCGTCGTGGGCAGATAGAGGAGCGCCTGCGAACGGAAGTCGTACGGAGAGCCGACCGCCAGCTCACTCGCCTCGCGGAGGCCAAGCCGTTCTCGCACGAAGCCGAACCCGTCACCTGCGGTCAGCGTCGCCGAGACGAGGACCGCGGTCGGGCCAGCGCCCCACAGGAGCTCCTCCAGCGCCGGGCCGACATCGATCGGCGCCCAGGCGAGCAGGTCGGGCTCGGCCCACACGACGCGGTTCCCGTCGTCGGCCTCGAGGCAGGCGCCGACGTCGGCGGCAAGGCGGAGCGCCCGGTTCCCGACCGCGTCCACCTCCTCGCGCCCGACCTTGAGCGCGCGTGCGAGCTCGGCCAGCCGCTCGGCCAGGAGTTGCGCCGGCTCCTCGGGGACTTCCCGCAGGCGACGCCGGCCGCTCGCCGGAGCGACCGCGGCGAGGAGCCGCTGGCCGGCGGCCTCGACCCGGTCGAGCGCCCGGGCCGGCGCAGGTACCGCGGCCTCGCGGCAGGCGCGGTCGACATCGCGGAGCAGCCGCAGCAGAACGGGCCCGCTGACGCGACCGCCGAGCCAGGTCGCCGCCGACTCCTCGAGCCGGTGCGCCTCGTCGAACACGACGGCACCGTGCTCCGGGAGAACGCCCGGGACGTCGCGGGAGCGGAGCCCGAGGTCTGCGAAGTAGAGCGCATGGTTTGCGATCACGAGCTCGGCGTGCGACGCCCGCTCGCGGGCGGCCTCGGAGAAGCAGCTCTCGACGAAGACACAGCGGCGCCCGAGGCAACGGTCGGCGCCGACGGCGATCTCGGCCCAGACGGCGTCGGGCGGCTCGACGTCCAGCTCGGCCCGGTCGCCGGTCTCGGTCGTGTCGATCCAGCCGCGCATCGACTCGAACGCCTGCGCATCGCCCGGCCGCTCGAAGAGCTGGCCGCCGAGCAGTCCGAAGCCCTGGAGCCCGTTGCGGCAGAGGTAGTTCTGGCGGCCCTTGAGCACCGCGACCTCGACGGTTCGCCCGAGCGCCGCCGCCGCGATGGGCACGTCCTTCGTCAGCAGCTGCTCCTGGAGGGCCTTGGTCGCGGTCGAGACGACCACGCGCCCGCCGGACTCGAGCGCCGGGATCAGGTAGGCGAGGCTCTTCCCGGTGCCGGTGCCCGCCTCGGCCAGAAGGTGCTCGCCCGAGGCGAGCGCGTCGGCAACCGCGACCGCGAGCGCAGCCTGCTCGGCCCGGGCCTCATAGCCGGGCAGCACGTCCTCGAGGCGGCCCCCGGGGCCGAAGAACGCATCCACCGGACAAGCGTACGGGCGGGCGCGGCCGGAGGAACATGCGTTCGCCCGGGGCCTGTGACTGCTCTGCGCCGGAATTGTCGCTCGTTGCGATCTTTCCCCGCTTGACTCACCTCCGGGAAGTCGCTAATGTCCCGCAAGTCAGATCCGGTAGGCCTTCGGGCTCGCCGGATCTGGCTTTTTTTTGCCCCTTTTTGGCCCCGCATTGGACTTTTTTTGGGCCGTGCGATACTCCGGTCTTCGGATACCGCGAGACAGGAGTGAAAAGATGGGTTTCCTCGACAAGCTGCTCGGCCGCAAGTCGGCCGACACCGCCGCCCCGCAGACCGCGCCGCCGCCGGCCTCGATGCCCGCGGACCCGCCGGCCGCACCCGCCGAGGGCGAGCACGACCACGACCACAGCGATCCCGACCACAAGCACTAGGCGAGACGCACGGCGGGTTTGAGGCGCCTCCTCGGGCTTTGCCCGGGGAGGCTGTCGGTACATCAGGGTCAGGCTGAAGCCTGACCCTGCTCCGTCCGACGGCGGCGGTACGTTCTGCGGCCCGATGCTGATCGGAATCTTCATCGCCGGTGCCGCCGTGGGCGCCCTCGTCGCCTGGTTGATCCTGCGCGAGCGCTTGATGCATCAGCGCCAGCTGAACGACGACCTGACGACCCAGTTCACGGCAGTGTCAGCCGAATCCTTGCGGACGAACAGCGACTGGCTCCTCCAGACCGCGAAGTCGCAGCTGGAGCCCATCGCCGAGACGCTCAAGCGCTTCGACGAGAAGACGCAAGCCCTCGACCAGGAGCGTCAGCGTGCCTACGGGACGCTGACCGAGCAAGTGAAGAGCCTCGCCGAGGGCCAGGAGCGCCTTCGCGCTGAGACCGGCGGACTTCGGACTGCTCTCCGGGCACCGCATGTTCGCGGGCGTTGGGGCGAGATTCAGCTCAAGCGCGTTGTCGAGCTGGCGGGCATGCTCGCCCACTGCGACTTCAAGGAGCAGGCCAGCACGCGCAACGACGACGGCGGCCTCCTGATCCCCGATCTCGTCGTCAATCTGCCCGGGGGCAAGCACATCGTCATCGACGCCAAGGCCCCCCTCAGCGCCTACCTCGACGCCCTGGACGCGGACGACGACGAGACGCGGCGCACGCACCTCGTTTCCCACGCCCGCCAGGTGCGGGACCACATCGGGAAGCTGGGCGCGAAGCGGTACTGGCAGCAGTTCGAGCCCGCACCCGAGTTCGTGATCATGTTCCTGCCCGACGAGACCTTCTTCCGGGTCGCGTGCGAGGCCGACGCCGGACTGCTCGAGCTCGGACCGGAATCCGGCGTGCTGGTCTCGTCGCCGACGACCCTGATCGGCCTGCTGAAGACCTTTGCCTACGCGTGGCAGCAGGAGACGATCAGCGAGAGCGCCCGCGAGATCGCGGGGCTCGGCAGGGAGCTCTACGAGCGGCTGGGCGTCTTCGCTTCGCATTTCTCCAAGATCGGCCGGGCTCTCGACACGGCAGTCGACACCTACAACAAGGCGGTCGGCTCCTTCGAGAGCCGGATGCTCGTCACCGCCCGAAAGTTCGAGCGTCACGGAGCCGGCTCGGGCGAGCTGCCGGAGGTCAAGCCTCTCGAGCGGACGCCCGTTCCGCTCACTGCGGTCGAGCTCACGCGCGTCGAGGTCGTCCAGAGCGAGTTGCTCCCGGCGGCCGAAGAAGCCGACGCCGCCTAGTACCGCAGCAGCGCGCCGATCCCCTCGACTGGGTCGAGGTCGGGGCGGGTCGTCACAGCCCAGACCGTGCCGCCGTTCGAGAGGGTCTGATGGACGGCGAGGTCGAGACCCTCGTCGGTTCGCTCCATCCGCGTTCCGTCGAGCGGGCAGGTGCCGGCGGCCGCGGCCAGACGCGCACAGCGCGGGCAGCGCCAGGCGGCGTGCTCGACGCCGTTTCGGTACAGGAGCTGCTCCACCCGGCCGTCGGAGGCCGCCTCCAGC
>JBBQFS010000187.1:0-3777 GCA_038322255.1 Candidatus Limnocylindrales bacterium
GACGCCGGCGCGCAAGAGACGCGGAACGACGCTCACGAGGACGTGGTCGAAGCCCAGGCCGCCGTAGCGGTGCAGCTGCAGCCGGCTGCAGATGTCGTGCGACAGGAGCAGCTGGGCTGCGAGTCCCGCCTCGAGGAGGCGCAGCAGGCAGGTGATGCGCTCGCTGTCGCGTGGCTCCTCGCTGCCATCGCCATCGAAGGAGAACTCGGAGCCGAAGGTGTCGAAGCTGAGCGTCGCACCGCGCTCCGCGATGCGCGCGTGCCACTCCGGCTCGACGAGCTGGTCGCAGTGGCTCAACACCACGCGACTGAGATTCGCGCCTTCGTCCTCGAGGATGTCGAGGATCCGGAGGTGCTCGTGTGACCACAGGTCCGGGTGGACGTTGATCGTCGTGCCGGTTGCGCGCTGGACGCGCGCAGCCGCGCGGAGCTGTCGCTCCTCGAATGGCTGGATCGGCGAGCTGGTGCCGAGCTCACCGAGGAGCCCCGCGCGCACCGTGGTGCCGTACATGCCCTCGACCAGCCAGCCCTGCAGCTCGTCGACGAGCGCTTCGATCGAGCGGTCAACCACGTCGTCCGGGAGCGTCTTCTGGCGGTAATAGCCGCAGCCGGCGATCACATGCAGGCGGGTCGCGGCGGAAATCTTCCGGAGCGCCTCCGGCTGTGGCGCAAGACCGATCGTGGTCAGGTCGACGACCGCCGTCCCGCCCGCGCTCCGGTAGCGACGAAGCTCGCCTTCGACGAGCGCCGCATCGTCGAGGAACAGGTTCGGGCGCGAGTGGTACAGGTCTCGCGAGAGCTCGCCCCGGTTCTCGAGGGTCGGCTCGGCGTCGGCGAGGTGGGCACGCTCCCGCGGCGGCGGCTCCCAGAGACTGCGAAGGTCGAAGAGCAGGTGCTCATGGCTGAGCGTCGTACCCAGCTCCTCGGGCGGGATCGGCCCGAGCACAGTGACGATGCGGTCGGCCATCTCGCGGGAACGATAGCCGCCAGCGCTCGCCCCCAGGGCCATGCGAAGTCCCGCTCGAGAGTTCCGGCCGCGGGAACCACCTAGCCAACGGCGATGCAGAGCACTAACGCTTGGGGCCGACAAGCTCTTCGAGCACCTGGGCGCTCCTACGTTGGGCTACGGAGATCGAGTAGCGATTGTTCGGCCGTGACTCGACGCCGATTGCCTCGCACGCCTCCATGAAGATCACTCGAATCTCGGCTGAGTGGTTCCCAAAGAAGTACCTCGGGTAGGTGTACCGGCGCTTCGTCTCCGCCCAAGTACGCCAGACGTGATTCATGGTGCGGCAGCCGTCCGAGTGGATGAGTCCCCTTACAAGCTCGCCGGGATAAGCGGCGACGAGCTCCTTCTGCCACGTCTCGAGGCGAATCAGTCGCTTGTGCTTCGGGCCTGGAGCGTGTTGAGGAAATGCACAGCGCCAGTGCTTCCAGTTGCTGTAGATCTCCCAACACCCTGGCCGAGGAACGCGCCCGGCTGTCCGCTCGGCGACCTGTCCGATCGCCCACTCGCAACGCTCGACGATGCCCGGATACCGGCGATCGAGCGAAACGCGCAGCCGCCAGACGTTCCTCGGACCTCGTGTCAGCATGCCATCGCCCAGGTACATGCCCAGGAGATAGACATAGGCGTCGACCCGATCCCGTAGATCGAGACAGGCCGTTACGTCGGGTGGCGTGGCGACGCACGTGATCGCAATTGGATCCGGGATTGGTGCGGCGGGTGGGATTCGAACCCACATGTCCTTGCGGACGGCAGAGTTTGAGTCTGCTCTGTAAACCGGTTCCAGCACCGCCGCGCGCCTCCAGTCTACCGAAGCGGCGTGCCCGACCTTCTTCGATCATTATAGAACACTCGTTCTAATCCCGCTTCGAGGACAGGCGCCAACTAGACTTCGGGTATGGGCCAAGGCTCGCTGCAGTCGCGCTTTGCGCCGGACGGGCGGTGCTTCGGGTGCGGGCCCGCGAACGAGCTTGGCCTTCGGATCGAGAGCTACGAGGCCGGCGACGGGACGGTCGTGACGGACTGGCGGCCGCGCCCGGAGCACGAGGCGTTCGAGGGCTTCGTCAACGGCGGGATCCTGGGCACACTGATCGACTGCCACTCGAACTGGACGGCGATCGCGGCACTCATCGCGAGGAGCGGCGACGAAGCAGCCCCGTCGACGGTGACGGCTGACTACTCGGTCCGATTTCGCCGACCGACGCCCTCGGACCGGCCGCTGCGGCTGATTGGCCGCGCGGTCGAGATCGCCGACAATCGGGTCACGGTCGAGACGTCGATCGAGGTCGACGGGACGACGACTGCGACCGGACGGGCGACCTTCGTTGCCGTGAACCCGGGGCACCCGGCGTTCGGTCGCTGGTAGGAGCGCCGCACGAGGCCTCGTCGGCGCGGCTAACAGGGCGTGGGGCCCGACCCCTGACCGACTGGCTACACGGCCGGCGGCGCCACCGATAGCCGGACCAGGGCGTCGCCGAGACGCCGCCGGACCTCGGCCAGGAGGTCGGCGTCGTAGGCCACGCCACTGCGGAGCTCCATCGGCAGCGCCGAGCCGCCCTGCGCCGGGACGTGGACGACGACGCGGGTGTCGCCGGGTCGCTCGCGCGCGAGCTGGCGGAAGGTCTCCATCGCTGCAATGAGCTCGGTCGCCGGGCCACCGCCGAACCGGACGTGCAGGATCCCGCCTTCCGGGGCGACGTCGACCGGATCCGTCGCGGCAGCCGCCTGGGCGGCGGCACGCGAGCGCGCCTCGTCGGGCAGGGCGGGCTCCATGTCGCGATCGGCCAGGGCCGGGTTGCCGGGCGCCTCGGCGTAGGTCGAGACGGGCTCGGCCGGGGCGATGCGCGGCAGCGTCGGCAGGACACCGCTCGCGCGCTCCCACGGGCCGCCGTCAGGGATCCCGCCACCGCGCAATGGCGACACGTACTCGATCTCGGGACGGCGGCCGAGCGTCGGCGTCCGTGGATCGAACGCGCCGCCCTGGGAGCCGCTCCCGTCCGGCGCCCCGGCGTTCGAGTCGTACGCGTGGCCGTTGCCGTTGCCATTCGGACCCCCGGCACCAGGCGTGACCCGAACCGGGGCGTCGCCGAACCGCGATCCAGCGGGCCCACCGGGCCTGCCTGGACCCGCCGACGACGCGACCGCGCCGGCTGCGACCGGCACCGCACCGCCACCCGGCCCGACCGGCACAGGTTGGCGCCGTCGCGACGCTCCCCTGTCCCCCGCCGCGACCTCGTGCGCGAAGGCCTCGGGCCCGCGGGTCGCGGCCTCATCCCAGGGGACCACGACGTCCGCCAGCAAGGACACTTCCTCGCCGCGATGGTCGACCCGACCCGCGACCAGGAGGATCGCGCCCTCCTGCCAGATCGGACCGGTCTGCTCGTACATCCGCGGAAAGACCACGACCTCGATCGAGCCCTGGAGGTCCTCGAGGGTCACCACTGACATGGTCGACCTCGTTCGGGTGATGACCGTGCGCGCCCCCACGACGATCCCGCCCACGACGAGGCGCTGTCCATCGAGCGACTCGTCCTTCAGGTCGCCGGAGTACGCGGTCACGTAGCTCCCGACCTGGTCGGCGACCTCGCCCATCGGGTGCTCCGACAGGTACAGCCCGAGCAGCTCCTTCTCCCAGCGGAGCCGCTCGCGCGCCGGCGCCTCGGTGGCGGGCGAAAGGGGGCGCTCGAGAGTGACGGCTTCTTCGCTCATCGCATCGAACAGTGAGCCCTGGCCGGTGATCCGGTCGTGCTGCTGTGCCTGCCCGTACGCCAT
>JBBQFS010000188.1:0-3746 GCA_038322255.1 Candidatus Limnocylindrales bacterium
TTCAAGGTGCCGTTCGTGTGCGGTTGCCGAAACCTCGGCGAAGCACTCCGGCGGATCAACGAGGGTGCCGCGATGATCCGGACGAAGGGCGAGGCGGGGACGGGGAACGTCGTCGAAGCGGTCCGCCAGCTGCGCTCGGTCCTGTCCGAGATCCGACGGCTCGAGGGGATGCGCGACGACGAGCTGTTCGTCGCGGCGAAAGAGCTCCAGGCTCCGTACGAGCTCGTGAAGGACGTGGCCGCGAACGGCCGCCTGCCGGTCGTCAACTTCGTCGCCGGCGGCATCTCGACCCCGGCCGACGCCGCGCTAGTCATGCAGCTCGGCTCGGAGGGCGTGTTCGTCGGCTCGGGCATCTTCAAGAGCGAGGATCCGGCCCGGATGGCCAATGCGATCGTCCAGGCGACGACCCATTTCGACGACGCCAAGATCCTGGCCGACGTCTCGAAGGGCCTCGGCGCCCCGATGCGCGGCCTCGCCATGGAAGCCATTCCGGAGGCTGAGCGGCTGGCCGTTCGCGGCTGGTAACCGCCCGCATCAGGGCGATGGCAACCTCAGGCGTGACTCGCTCCCCGCTCTCCGATGGCCGAGGCGACGCCCCGCGAGCCATCGGCCAGAGGATTCCCGTCGGATGAAGATCGGGGTCCTCGCCCTTCAGGGTGATTTTGCGGAGCACGTCCGCATGCTCGAAACCATCGGTGTCGAGGCGGCCGAGGTGCGGCTGCCCGGTGACCTCGACGGGATCAGCGGGCTCATCCTGCCCGGCGGCGAATCGACGACGATGCGCCGGCTGATCGAGCGCTGGCAGCTGCGCGAGCCGCTACTCCGATTCGCGGCGACGGGCGCGCCGCTATTCGGCACCTGCGCCGGGATGATCGTCGTCTCCCGTGAGATCGCCGGTGGCGAGGCGCCGATCCTGCCGCTCCTCGACGTGACGGTCCAGCGCAACGCCTTCGGTCGCCAGCTCGACTCCTTCGAGGCCGACGTCGCGGTGCCGGTCCTGGGCGACCAGCCCGTCCACGCCGTGTTCATCCGGGCGCCGGTCATCGAACGGGTCGGCCCGGGCGTCGACGTGCTTGCCAACCTGGAGGACGGCCGGATCGTTGCGGTTCGCGAGCGCAATATCGTCGCCACCGCGTTCCACCCCGAGCTGGCCGGGGAGACGCGCTTCCACCGGCTTGTGGCCACCATGGCCGCGGAGCACGACGATCCGGCCGAGGGCTCGGGTCGAAGGCGCCATCCGACTCGCCGAGCCGGGCTGCCGAGGTGATGCCATGGCTCGCGAGGTGACAGATGGCCGCCATCCGCGGCCAACAGGCAAGGTTCGGGCCGCGCGCCTGACCGACCTCCCGGCGCTCGGTGAGCTCTCGCGGATCGCCCAGGCCGAAGACTCCGGCTCGCGGACGCTCGGGCTGCCCGTCAACGGGCCGCCGATCGGCGTCTTCAGCCTGTTCCGCCTGCCCCTGGTCGCGTTCCGGCCGCACGACCTGCTGTTCGTGTACGAATCGGATCGGCACCTCGCTGGTCTGGTCCGGGTCGAGCGCGAGAACTGGCGCGACGACTGGACGATCGTCGAGCTCGACGCCATCGGCGGCTCTGGGCCCGGCGAGATCCGCTACCGGCTCGTCCAGCAGATCCTGCGGGAGGGCCAGAAGCGTGGCGCGGCCCGGTTCCACGTGGCCTGCGCCGACGCCGACGACAACGTCGAGCTGTTCATGCAGGCCGGCTTCGTGCGTTACGGCGAGGAGCGGGTCATGTATCGACCGCCGGACCAGCGGCTGCCCCGACCCTGGACGGACGAGCGGGCGGCGAAGGCGCGCATCCGGCAGGCGCGCCCGATCGATGCCCCGGCGCTGATGCAGCTCTATTCCTCGGTGACGCCGCAGCCGGTCCAGCGACTCGAGGCCTTCCGGATCCCGGACTGGGAGCGGCAGGGCTCGAACTGGCGCGTGCCCCGAAGCTCGCTCGCGCCGATCCTGCGCTTCGCCGATATCGACGGCTACGTCCAGGAGAATCCCGACCGCGTCCGCCTCGACGCGTTCATCCAGACGGGCGTCGCGCGCGAGGACCAGCCGCACTACCTGCGGCCCCTCGGCCGGCCCGAGGCCGACCTCGGCCCGCTCATTGACTACGGGCTCGGGGTGATCGCCGGGCAGATCGACAAGAACACCGCCAGCCGGGCGAATCACGGCGTTCTCGCGCCCGTGCGAACCTATGAATCGCCCGCAGATCGACGGCTGGAGGAATCCGGCTTCGCCGAGATCGCGACCGTCACGCTGCTGCTCAAGGAGACCCTCGTCCGGGTCGCGGAGCCGAGCCTCGTTCCCGCAGCCGTTCGCCAGCTGGAGGTCACCCGTGGCTCCTGATCGGCCCACAGAGCGCCGCGCGCCGGCCACTCGCCGTGCGCCCGCCAAGCGTCGTGCGACGACCGCCGCGTCCGGCTCGACAAGGGAGCGTGAGACTGGCGAGCCCGGGGACGCCGTGGCGCGCAGCGACGCGACCGAGAGCGGCGGGGCCGCTGAGCCCCGCGTGCCCGCCGACGCGCGGGAGACCATCGAGCCCCGTGAGACGACGGACGACCTCGGCGTCCTGCTGGCCGCGCTGCCGCCCGAGATCGTGGGCGCGCTCCACGAGCTGGCGGACCAGGAACAGCTGATCGAGGTCGTGATGGATCTCGGGCGCCGGCCCGAGGCGCGCTACCCGGACTCGGAGGTCGCCCTCCTCGACCGCGAGATCGTCGAGGCTGACCTGCAGTACGTCGTCGACCATATCGGCAGCTTCGGCGACGACAACCGCGCCGGCATCGAACGCACGCTCCACCGCATCAGCGCGATCCGCAACCGGGCCGGCAAGATCGTCGGGCTGACCTGCCGGATCGGGCGCGCCGTGTACGGCACGATCGAGATCATCGCGGACTTCGTCGAGACCGGGAAGTCGCTGCTGATCATGGGCCGCCCGGGCATCGGCAAGACGACGATGCTGCGTGAGGCGGCCCGCGTCCTCGCGGACGACCTCGACAAGCGCGTCGTGGTGGTCGACACCTCGAACGAGATCGCCGGCGACGGCGACATCCCCCATCCGGCGATCGGAAAGGCCCGCCGGATGCAGGTCCGGACGCCATCGGCCCAGCACGAGGTGATGATCGAGGCGGTCGAGAACCACATGCCCCAGGTCATCGTCATCGACGAGATCGGGACCGAGCTCGAAGCGCAGGCGGCCCGCACGATCGCCGAGCGCGGGGTGCAGCTCATCGGAACGGCCCACGGCAACACGCTCGACAACCTGATGCTCAACCCGACCCTGTCCGACCTGATCGGCGGGATCCAGAGCGTGACCCTCGGCGACGAGGAGGCGCGCCGCCGCCGAACGCAGAAGAGCGTCCTCGAGCGCAAGGCCCCGCCGACGTTCGACGTCGTGATCGAGATCCAGGATCGCGAGCGCGTGCTGGTCCACGCCGACGTCGCCGACACGGTCGACGCCATGCTCCGCGGCGACGCCCAGTCGCCGGAGCTCCGCTGGCGCGACGAGGAGGGCGTCCATCGCTCGCAGTCACGGCCGCGGCCATCGCCCCGGGAGCAGCTCGGACCGGATCGATTCTCGGGCCTGATCGGCGCCGGGAGCTCGTGGCGGACAGAGCCCCCGTGGCGCGGCGAGCCGGGGTTCCGTGGGGGCTCCGGCTCCGGGCTCTTCCTGCCGGGCGGAGATCGCGGCGGTTCGCGGACGGGCTTCCGGCCCGGCGCGTCAGGCTC
>JBBQFS010000189.1:0-3656 GCA_038322255.1 Candidatus Limnocylindrales bacterium
GGTCCGCGAAATAGAAGCGGTAGTAGGCCTTTCGGTAGTAGTAGCAGGTGGCCCGGAACCCGATCGGGATCCACAGGATCAGGAGCCCCGGGCTCAACCACGACGGCATGTTTTGGAACACGATCAGCGGCGAGAACAGCGGTGAGAGATAGCCGTCCGCCTCGTAGCCGGTATGGAAGATCGGCTCCCAGATCACCCCGCTGACCAGCAGGTACGTCGCGCAGATCGTGAAGACGAGGCCCTGCACGACCGGATAGATGGCCCAGCTGTCGCGTCGGCTTGTCGCCCCGAAGCCCTGCGGGGCCGTGCCCCGCGGCTTGCGCAGGGCCCGGCGGACCGCCGCCTGGACGGTCACGCGAGGGCGCTCGCCGGCGTGACCTTCTCGGGCATGTCGTTCGTCGGGTTATCGGCGCCCAGGCGCTCGATGACGGCGTCGGCGAACTCGCGTGTCCCGGCGCTGCCGCCCAGGTCGGCCGTCGTCGTGCGGCCCTCGGCGATCACGGCCCGTACCGCGTTCTCGACCCGCTCCCCGACCTCGGGATAGCCCAGGTGCCGGAGCATCAGCGCGCCCGACAGCATCAGGGCCGTCGGGTTGGCCTTGTTCTGGCCGGCGTACTTGGGCGCCGAACCGTGGACCGGCTCGAAGACCGCGCCATCCTCGCCGATGTTCGCCCCCGGCGCGACGCCGAGGCCGCCGACCAGCCCGGCGGCGAGATCCGAGACGATGTCACCGAACAGGTTCGGCAGCACGAGCACGTCGTACGTTTCGGGCTTCTGGACGAGCTGCATGCACATGTTGTCGACGATGCGATCCTCGAACTCGACCCGCCCGGCGTAGCCGGCGGCGACGGTCCGGCACGACTCCAGGAAGAGCCCGTCGGACAGCTTCAGGATGTTCGCCTTGTGCACGGCCGTGACCTTCCGCCGGCCGTTGGCGACGGCATACGCGAAGGCATACCGCGCGATCCGCTCCGACGCGGCCCGGGTGATGATCCGGATGCTCTCCGCCGCGTCGGGCCCGACCATGTGCTCGATGCCGGCGTAGAGATCCTCGGTGTTCTCGCGGACGATCACGAGGTCGACATCGTCGTAGCGGCTCTGGACGCCCACCATCGAGCGCGCCGGACGGACGTTCGCATAGAGGTTCAGCGCCTGTCGCAGCCCGACGTTGACGCTCCGGAACCCCGCGCCGATCGGGGTCGTGATCGGGCCCTTCAGGGCGACCTTGTTACGGCGGATCGACTCGAGGACGCCATCGGGCAGCGGCGTTCCGTGGGTCGCGATCGTCGCCTCGCCGGCCTCGACGACCTCCCACTCGAAGGCGACGCCGCTGGCGTCGAGGACGCGGCGAGTTGCCTCCACGAGCTCCGGGCCGATCCCGTCGCCGGGGATGAGGGTCACACGGTGGGCCATGGCGGCATTCTAGGCGGGCGCTCGGCATGGCTGTGGCGGGCCGCTGGCTAGACTGCGGCGATGCGTGTCGGCGTGACGGTGCCCCTGGCTGATGGCGACGTCGCGGAGGGCCGCGTCCCGACCTTCGCGGAGACGCTCGATTTCTCGCAGACAGCCGAGCGGCTCGGGCTGGATTCGATCTGGGTCTTCGATCACCTCCTGTTCCGGTTTCCGCCGGAGCCCGACGAGGGCGTGAACGAGGCGTGGACGACGCTGACCGCCCTCGCTCCGGTCGTTCCCCGGGTCGAGCTCGGCGCCCTGGTGATGTGCTCGTCGTTCCGGAACGCGGGACTCATGGCCAAGATGGCTGCGACCCTCGACGACCTCTCGGGCGGGCGCCTGGTCCTCGGCCTGGGCTCGGGCTGGCACCAGCCCGAGTACGACGCCTTCGGCTTCCCGTTCGACCACCTGGTGGGGCGGTTCGAGGAAGACCTCCAGGTCATCGACCGCCTGCTGCGCGGCGAGACCGTCGACTTCGAGGGCCGCTGGAGCCGCTACCAGGCGGCTCGCCTCCTGCCGGCCCCGACTCGAAAGATTCCGATCCTCGTCGCGTCCAAGGGCGAGCGGATGCTGCGCCTGACCGCGACCTGGGCCGACGCCTGGAACACCGCCTGGTTCGGCCCGGTTGACGATCTCCTCCGCCAGCGGACCGCGGCGCTCGATGCCGCCTGCGACGCGGCAGGGCGCGATCGCGGCTCGATCCGGCGGACGGTGGGGATCCGGGTCCACGAGCCGGGCGAGCGCGGCGACGACGCGCACAGCACCGATGTCGACGCCCCGGGCCTGGCGGACCTCTTCGACGAGCTCGAAGCCCTCGGCTACCACGACGTCATCGTCTGGTCGCTGGCCAAGACCTCCGCGGCCCTGGAGCGGATCGCGCGCGCGAGGGAGCTGCACCAGTCTCACGCCTGAGCCTCTGGCGAGCCCTGTTGTTGGACCAGCTCGACGCCGAGGCGCCGGTCACGCGTACCATCGGCCCCCCGTGAAGATCCAGGAAGCCGACGCCAAGAAGCTCCTGCTCGCGCAGGGCCTGCCGGTCCCGCCGTGGGAGGTCGCGCGGAGTCCCGCGGAGGCGCGAGCCGCCGCATCGCGCCTTCTGCATGGCACCGGGCACGTCGTCATCAAGGCCCAGGTCCTCGTCGGCGGCCGCGGCAAGGCCGGTGGCGTGAAGCTGGCCGGTTCGGACGACGAGGCGGAGCACGTCGCCGACGCGATCCTCGGGATGTCGATCAAGGGCATCACGGTGCGCAAGGTCCTCGTCGCGCCCGCGGCCGATATCGTCAAGGAGTTCTACCTCGCGGCGGTCCTCGATCGCGCCGCGCGACGGATCCTGCTCATGGGCTCCGCGGAGGGCGGGGTCGAGATCGAACAGGTCGCGGCGACGAACCCCGAGGCGATCGTCCGCATCCACGTCGACCCTCTCATCGGCCTCCGCGACTGGGAGGCCCGGGAGCTGGCATTCGGGATGGGCCTGGGCAAGCACCTCAAGGCCACGGTCGCGATCGCCAAAGGCCTCGTCCGAACGATGCTCGCCAACGACGCGGACCTCGTCGAGATCAACCCGCTGGCAATCGTCCGCGAGGGTGGCGAGGAGCGCCTGGCCTGCCTCGACGCGAAGATCACGCTCGATGACTCAGCGCTCTTCCGCCATCCGGATCACGAGGCGCTTCGGGACCCGGACGACGAGGCCCCGGCCGACGCCGAGGCGCGCCGCCATGACATCAGCTTCATCCACCTCGACGGCACCATCGGCTGCATGGTCAACGGCGCCGGCCTGGCGATGACGACGATGGACCTCGTGAAGCGCGCCGGCGGCGAGCCCGCGAACTTCCTCGACATCGGCGGTGGCGCCAAGGCCGAGCGGGTCGCGGCCGCCATGCGGCTCATCCTGGCCGAGCCGAAGGTCGAGGCGATCCTCGTCAATATCTTCGGCGGCATCACCAGGGGCGACGAGGTCGCCCACGGCCTGATCGAGGCGCGCGGCCAGCAGACGCGCGATGTCCCGATGGTCGTCCGGATCGTCGGCACGAACGCCGCGGAGGCCGCCGAGCTGCTGGAAGCGGCGCGCTTCGAGACCGCTGCGAGCTTGGATGAGGCCGCGGAGAAGGCGGTCGCTGCCGCCCGCGAGCACGCCGAGCGCCGCCTCGCGGGTAAGGGCGCGGACATCGGGGGCGGCGCGTGAGCATCCTCATCGGGCGGGAGAC
>JBBQFS010000190.1:0-3602 GCA_038322255.1 Candidatus Limnocylindrales bacterium
GGATCGGGCCGGCGGACAGGAAGATGTCGGCGAGCGAGACAGCGATCCCGATCGGGCCTGAGGCCGGCGGCGGCGCGGTCGGGTCCTTGATGAAGCCGCCGACGAGGTCGCCGAGCCCGCGGACGATGAGGCCACCCCAGCGGACCAGTTCGTTCGACGCGATGCCGACCGAAGTGCCGACGTCGTGACCGACATAGGTCGTTGTCTGTTCCAGCGAACCGATGCCAAGGGCGCCGCGGGTCGGGCTGAGCTCCGAGGCCGGCCGCAGGGTGACCGGAACGTCCTTCTCGGACCCATCCGGGCGCCGGACGCTGATCGTGACGGTCTGCCCGGCGTGGCTCCGCAGGGACGAAACGACGCTGCCACCCCCGAACAGCTCGAAGCGCTGGCCATCGACCTGGTAGATCTCGTCGTCGGGCTGGAGGCCCGCCGCAGCCGCGGGCGAGGCCGGCTCGACCTCCCCGATCTTGATCCCGAGCACCGGGGTGGCGAGGAGGGCGATCGCGAAGAACAGGATGAAGGCAACCGCGACGTTCATGAGGACGCCAGCGACCAGGATCGCAAGCCGGACCGCCAGGGATTGCGCCGCGAAGGACCTCGGGTCGCCGGCGGCGTCGCCATCCTCGCCCTCGAGCCGGACGAAGCCGCCGATGGGCAGCCAGTTGAGCGTCCACAGCGTCTCGCCCTTCGCGCGCAGGACCTTGGCCCGGGGCGGGAAGCCGATCCCGAACTCCAGGACCCGCACGTTGAACAGGCGGGCAGTGAGGTAGTGCCCCAGCTCATGGATCAGGACGAGGCCGCCCAGGATGACGATGAACAGGACGAGCGCAAGCAGCCCGAACAGGATCCCGTCCATCAGGCGCTGGCCCCGGTCGCCGTCCCGGTCGTCGTGCCGGCGAAGGCTCGCCGAACTTCGAGGTCGAGGGCCACAAGGTCGGCGACGTCCGGATCTTTTCCGTTCGAGGTGCCGAATCTCGCCACCGCGTCTTCGAGCAGCCGCGGAATGCCCGTGAAGTCGAGGCGCCCGTCGAGGAATCGAGCGACCGCCACGTCATCCGCCGCGATCAGGGCTGCCGTTGCGCGCGGCCCGAGGCGACCGGCCTCGCGGGCGATGCGCAGCGCCGGGAAGCGCGCCTCGTCCGGCGCCCGGAAGTCGAGGCGTGCCGCGGCGATGAGGTCCGGCGCAGCGGCCGGCGACGGGCGGCGATCGGGATAGGTGAGCGCGTACTGGATCGGCAATCGCATATCAGGGGTGCCCAGTTGAGCCTTGAGGGAGCCGTCGACGAACTGGACGGCGGAGTGAACGATCGACTGCGGATGGATCACGACATCGATCGACTCGTAGGGGACATCGTAGAGCCAGCGCGCCTCGATGATCTCCAGGCCCTTGTTCGCGAGGGTCGCGGAGTCGATCGTGATCTTGGCGCCCATGCTCCAGGTCGGGTGTCGCAGCGCCCGCTCCCGCTTGATCGCGGCGAAGTCAGCGGCGGGCAAATCCAGGAAGGGCCCTCCCGATGCGGTCAGGATCAGCCGCGCCACGGTGGCGAGATTCTCCCCGACCAGGCATTGCCAGATCGCGGAATGCTCCGAATCGATGGGCCGGAGCCATCCGAGCGGGCTGGCCAAAGGATCCCCGGGATCGACGGCCGCCCGCTTGGCCGCGCGCGCCCGGGCCAGGGGCATGACGAGGTGGCCGCCCGCGACGAGGGTCTCCTTGTTGGCCGTGGCCACGATCTTGCCGGCCTCGAGCGCGGCGAGCACCGGCCGCAGGCTGACGACGCCGCCCGTCCCGACGACGACCAAGTCGACGTCATCGCGGGTCGCAAGCTCGATCAGGGCGTCCTCACCAGCGACGACCTGGACGCCGGTCGGGAGCCGCTCGGCGAGGCCCCGGGCGGCGTCCGGCTCGGTGAGCGCCACGACCGACGGGCGATGGCGCGTCGCCTGCTCGATCAGGAGGCCGGCGTTGCGCCCCGCCGCGAGGGCAACGAGCCGGAATGAGGCGTCGGCCGCCAGCACTTCGAGTGCCTGGCGCCCGATCGACCCGGTGGAGCCCAACAGCGCGACCCCGCGCGGCCGGAGCCCCGCCCCCTCAGTGGAGGATGCTGACGACATAGAAATACGCCACTGGGGCGGCGAACAGGAACGAGTCGACCCGGTCGAGCATGCCGCCATGGCCCGGGATGAGCTGGCCCGACTCCTTCGCGCCGGCAGCGCGCTTCAACATCGACTCGGCGAGGTCGCCCGCCTGCGCCGCGGCCGCGATGACCAGTCCGAACACCAGCCCGGCGAGCCACGGCCGCCCGAGCGCCGCCACCAGGACGGCTCCCAGCACGGCCGCCGCGAGGCCTCCGCCCACGACCCCCTCGAGCGTCTTCGAGGGCGAGATGTGGTGCATGAAGCTGTGTCGGCCGAAGCGGCGGCCCGTGAAGTACGCGGCCGTGTCGTACGCCCAGACGACGAGCACGAGTACCAGGATCCAGGCCCGCTCCGACCCGAGGGAGCCGAGCAGCGAGGTGCGATCCACGAAGACGTCGGTCATGGCCAGGCGTGCCACGAACCCGAGCATCCCCACCCACAGCGCCCCGAAGGTCGTCGTCGCGAACGCCGCGAGGCCCTCTCGCGGGTCGAGACGGGTCAGCGCCCCGGTCCCGACGAGCACGATCCCGAGCGCCGCGAGCAGCAGGCCCGAGCCGCCGGGAAGCGGCTTGATCGAGTCGCCGATCGCGATGACCACCGCGAGGACCACGCCGAGCGCAGGCATGGATGCATGCCCGGCGGCGGTCAGGAGCCGGAACGCCTCGATCGCGGCCAGGGCGACCACGATGGCGACGGCGAGGACGATCCAGATGCCGCCGAGCCACAGGGCGATGAGCAGGGGCGGAATGAGGATCGCGGCGCTGCGGGCGCGATCTCGGAGCATGCGCTCAGCGTCCGAAGCGGCGGGTCCGGCTGGCGTACTCCGCCAGGGCCTGGTCGAGGTGGGCCGGCCCGAAGTCCGGCCAGAGCGTGTCGCTGGTCATCAGCTCGGCGTAGGCCGATTGCCAGATCAGGAAGTTCGAGAGCCGCTGCTCCCCGCCGGTCCTGATCACGAGGTCGGGGTCGGGCAGGCCCGCGGTGTACAGGGCGGCCGCGACGGCCGCCTCGTCGATCGCCTCGGCAGCGAGCCCATCGCGAACGATCTGCCGCACCGCATCGACGAGCTCGGTCCGGCCGGCGTAGTTGAACGCGATGTTGAGGACGAGACGATCGCCGCCGGCGGTGGCCGCGAGCGCGGATTCGATCGAGGTTCGGGTGTCGCCCGGCAGCTCATCGAGCCGGCCCAGGAGGCGGACCTGGACGCCCTGCGCCTGCAGCTCGGCAGTCTCGCTGCGAATCGCGCTCTCCAGCAGCCCGAACAGGCCCACGACCTCGGCGTCTGTCCGGGCCCAGTTCTCACGGCTGAAGGCGTACAGCGTCAGCACCGGGATGCCGCGTCTGACTGCGTGCCGCAGGAGCTCCCGGATCGCCTCGACCCCTGCCGCGTGGCCCTCGATCTCGGAGACGCCGCGGGCGCGGGCCCAGCGCCGATTGCCATCCATGATGATCGCGACGTGGTCCGG
>JBBQFS010000191.1:0-3520 GCA_038322255.1 Candidatus Limnocylindrales bacterium
GGATCGCCTACGCCGAGCACCAGCACGAGCGATTTCTCGAGCGCGGGATCCGGTCGGTGTCGCCGAATCTCGCGCTCGCCGTGTTCGGCGGTGCGGCGCCGGCGAACCTCGGGATCGCCCTCGACCTGCGCGGCCCGATCCTGTCTACGGCGAACTCCTGTGCCTCCGGCGCGGTCGCGCTCGGGGAAGCGCTGCGCGCGATTCGCGACGGGACCGTGGACGCCGCGATCGCGGGCGGCGCCGAGGTGCCGCTCAGCCCGCTCGCGTTCGGCGCGTTTGACATCATCCGCGCACTTTCCTCAGGTTCGAACGATGCGCCAGGCCGCGCGGCACGGCCGTTCGACGCCGCCCGAGACGGGTTCGTCATGGGCGAGGGCGTCGGGCTGCTGATTCTCGAGTCGCAGGCGGTGGCCGAGGCCCGAGGGGCGACGCCCTACGCGGAGCTGATGGGCTACGGATCGACGTCGGACGCGCATCACATGGTCCAGCCGCGTGCGGACGGGCGTGAGGCTGCGCGGGCCGTCGGCATCGCGCTTGCGGATGCCAAGGTCGATGCCTCGGAGATCGACTACGTCAGCGCGCACGCTTCGTCGACGCCCCTGGGCGACATGGCCGAGGCCCGCGCGCTGGCGCTTGCCCTCGGCGAGCGGGCGGCAAGCGTGCCGGTCAGCGGGACGAAGGCCCTGTACGGCCACCCGCTCGGAGCCTCGAGCGCGCTCGAGGCGGCCATCTGCGCGCTCGCGATCCGTGATGGCTGGGCGCCCGGCACCACGAACCTCGAGTCCCTCGATCCAGCGATCGCGCCGGTGCTCCCAGGGGTGCTCAAGGACGGCCGCGCCGGAACCTACAGTCGCGTGCTCTCCACTTCGTTCGGATTCGGGGGCCTGAATGCGGCACTCGTCTTCGGCGCGCCCGAGACCTGAGAGCCGGCCATCAGTCGATCGTGAAGTGGTCCGGATCCTGGTAGGCGCCCGTCCGCTCCTTCTCGATCTGCATCAGCACGTCGTTGAGCAGGGTCGAGGCGCCGAAGCGGAACCGCTCCGGCGTCATCCAGCGCGGACCGAGCGTCTCATAGAGCACGACGAGATACTGCACGGCCTCCTTCGCGGTGCGGATCCCGCCGGCTGGCTTCATCCCGATCGCCCGTCCTGTGGCCTTCTCGAAGTCCCGGATCGCCTCGAGCATCACGAGCGTCACCGGCAGCGTCGCGGCCGGCTGGAGCTTGCCGGTCGAGGTCTTGATGAAGTCCGCGCCTGCCGACATCGCGAGAATGCTCGCGCGCCTGACGTGGTCGAACGTCCCCAGCTCGCCCGTCTCGAGGATGACCTTCAGGTGCGCCTCGCCGCAGGCGTCGCGGACCTCGACGATCTCGTCGAAGACGCCGGCGTAATCGCCCGCGAGGAACGCGCCGCGGTCGATGACCATGTCGATCTCGTCGGCGCCGGCGGCCACGGCCTCGCGCACCTCCGCGACCTTGATCGATCGAAACGTCTGGCCCGACGGGAAGCCCGTGGCGACGCTCGCGACCTTCACCGTCGAGCCGCGGAGGGCGTCCTTCGCCTCCGGGATGAGCGCCGGGTAGAGGCAGATGGCGGCGACCGAAGGGATGGTTGGGTCGCCCGGCTGGGGGTGGATGGCCTTGGCGCAGAGCGCCCGGACCTTGCCCGGCGTGTCCCGGCCCTCGAGGGTCGTGAGGTCCATCATCCGGATCGCGAGGTCGAGGGCCCACAGCTTGGAGGCCTTCTTGATCGAGCGGCGCTTGAGCGTTTCAACCCGCAGCTCGACTCCGACCTGGTCAACCGCAGTCTGGCGCCCGAGGACGCTCCCGAGCGGCCCGGGTCGACCGCCGGCCCACGCCCGAACCAGCTCTTCGGCGCGCTCGCGCGAGATCGTGTCGGGCTGCCGGACGGCCATGGGACTGGCAGGATACACCGCATGTCAGGGACCTCCCGGCGTGATCGCCCGCAACCCTCCGAGGGCCGAGGCGATGCCCCCGCGAGCGATCGGCCCGAGGATTCCGACCAGCTCTCGCTGCGGCTGGATACGTCGCTGCCGAAGTTGCCGTCGGGGCTTCGTCCGATGCTCGCGCGTCCGTTGCCCGAGCCTTTCGACTCCTCAGCCCACCTGTTCGAGCCGATCTGGGGAGGGGCTCGCGCCCTCGCCCTGATCGGGCCGGCTGATTCCGCGGGCGCGGGCGATGTGGCCCTCGTCGCCGAGGACGGCACCCAGGGCCCGGCGCCTCTCGACCTCGCCGGCCTCGCGGCGCGCGTCCAGGCCCGGTCGGCAGTGCTCGATGGTGAGATCGTCGTCGTCGACGCGACCGGGCGCCTCGACGGCGAGGAGCTGGCGCGACGTCTCGCGGGCGAACCGGGGCGGCCGCTGTCCTACCTCGCATTCGACCTGCTCGACCTCGACGGGCGGAGCCTGTTGAACACGCCGCTCGATCGGCGCCGCCAGCTGCTTCGCCAGGTCCTCCGCCCAGGCGACGAGGTCGTGGCCGTCCCGGCCATCGCCGCCGAGGGTCGGGCGCTCTTCGAGGCAGTCTCGGCGCAGGGCCTCTTCGGGATCCGGGGGCGCCAGCGCTCGAGCCCCTACCTGCCGGGCGTGCGAAGCCGGCTCTGGCGGAGCGTCGCGGTCGAGGCCGCCGGAGGGGCAACGCGGGGAGCCAGGGCGGTGCGCGCCGATGCTGCAGAGATGGCGGAGGCGACCGACATCGGAGGCAGTGGGTCCGACCGTGCAGAGCGAGTCCTCGCGCTCATCCGCCGCCTGCCGCTCGAGTTCGACGAGGGCGAGGCGTAGCAGCTAGACCGGCGGGCTGACGATCGCGGCGACGATGGCGCGGGCCCCCGGCCGCTGTCCGTAGAGCAGCACCCCGGCCGAGTACACGCGGACCGCGATGAGACCCACGATCGGGATCGACGCGGCGAGCAGCCCGAAGGATAAAAGGAGCTCCCACGGCTCGACGCGGCCAACCGTGAGGCGCGTCAGCATCACGAACGGGCTCCAGAAGGGCACGTATGACGCAATGCGGATGAGCGGGCTGATCCCGCCTGACAAGGCCATCACGGCCTGGAGATAGCCGCCGATCGCGACGAGGCTCAGCGGCAAGGCCAGGACCTGGAGGTCCTCGGCGCGGCTGACGAGCGACCCCGCCGCGGCATAGATCAGGGCATAGAGGATGAAGCCCAGGATCCAGAACAGGCCGTACGCGGCCAGCAGGCCGGGCGTGAGGGCCGCGAGGGACAGGTCGACCCCGCTCGAGGCTCCAAGGAGCGCGGTCGCGATGCGGTCCTGGAGCAGCAACGTCGCCAGGGCTGGCACGAGGATGGCCACGTACTGGACGAGACCCGCCAGCCCAATTCCGGCGACCTTGCCGATGACCAGCTCCGCGGGCGAGGCCGCGCTGATGAGCAGCTCCATGACCCGGCTCGACTTCTCGGCGACGACGCCCGCCGCAACCCACATGCCGTAGATCACGAGGGTGATGAAGATCAGCACGACGAAGACGACGCCGACGATC
>JBBQFS010000192.1:0-3484 GCA_038322255.1 Candidatus Limnocylindrales bacterium
TCCAGCGCGTGGGCTCGCGAACTCGGCGCCTCCCTCGTCTCCGCGGAGGGTTCCGCCAGCGACACCGCGGAAAGCTCAGGATCATGGTCGAGAATCTGGAGCTCGAGCCGCTGGAGTGCGGGCCCCGGCTCGACGCCCAGCTCGGAGTCGAGGATCCGGCGGGCTTCCTGGGCGACGCGCAGCGCGTCGGCCTGGCGTCCGGCGCGGTAGAGCGCGAGCATCAACTGACTCCGGAGCCCCTCGCGCAACGGGTGCTCGGCGACGAGGCGCTCCAGGCGCGGGACCAAGTCGAGCTGTCTCCCCAGCTGAAGATCGGCGGCGGCACGCTGCTCTTCGGCGGCGAGACGGAGCTCGTACAGCCGTGCGGCCTCGGCGGCGAGCTCCATCGCGAGGGCGGCGCTCGGATCTGCCGCGAGATCGACGTCCGCGAGCGGCTCGTCGCGGAACAGGGCGAGGGCCTCCCGCAACAGCTCCGACCGGGTCGCCGGGCCCTCGCCGCCGGCGTCGGCGACGAGCGCCTCGAGCCGCTCGACGTCGAGCGTGTCGCCTGGCAGCAGCCAGAGGCGATAGCCGCCGGGCTGGGTCTCGATCCGCTCCGCGCCGAGGCGTCGACGAAGGGCCGAGATGTGCCCATGGAGCGCCGTCCTGGCAGTACGGGGCGGGTCCTCGCCCCAGACCGCTTCGATGATCTCCTCGATGCCGACCAGGCGGCCACGGCGAAGAAGAAGCGCCGCGAGGACGGCTCGCTCGCGCGGTCGTGTCGGCGCCAGCTCGAGCCCCTCGGCTTCGACTTCCATCCGGCCGAGCACGCGGAAGTCCATGCCAGCCGATTCTCGCACGCATTAGCGTCGCGTCAGTCGGCGATTAGCGAGCTTCGCGATGATCAGCCTCGTTGATCCAGCGAAAGGAGCATCGTGTCTGTTCCAGAGCTTTCGCCGACGGAAGAGCAGATCGTCCTGCTGCTCGCCTCGGGCCTGACCTCCAGCGACATCGCTGCGGGCGTGGGCCTGGACGAGCAGACGGTCGAGTGGCATCTCGTCCGAGCGGCTCGGAAGCTGGAGACCGCCACGGCGCTCCGCCAGCACGTGCTGCGGGCGGTGGAATCCTCCCGGAGCCGGGGAAAGGAATCGCGCAGATGAAGCGCACATTGTTCCGGAGCTCGGTCATCGGCCTGACCTTCGCGGCCGTCGCGGCGTTCGGGCCGGCCGTCGCGCTCGCCGATTCGTCCGCCGCAAAGCTGCCCCCCACGTGGCACATCCACGATGGCCAGACCGCCCTCGGGCCGCAGCACAAGGGCATCGGGTTCTTCCCGAGGATCCTGGGCGTCGACGCCGCAACGTACCTCCAGGATCCCGCGGCGTGCCCGAACGCGACCGACAAGGCCTTCCTGCCCAGCGCCGGAAGCGCCCAGAGCCCGCTGCTTCGGGCCGGCATCTGCCAGACCGAGGCGTACATCATTCACCTTCGGACGGTGCCCGAGGGCGTCGCCGGCCCGGCCGGCTGGGATTCGCTGACGGTCGCGTCGGAGCCCGGCTGGCGCACGTATTACAGGGTCACGTCCCGCTAGCGCCGACGGTCCAGCCGGGTCGACAGCCGGGGTCTCGGCGACGCGGTCGGGGGCACCCCGGCTCCGGCGGTCGACCGGTCACGCTCCCGCCCTCGTTCACCTTCCGTGCAACCTCGATGCTCGTCGCCGCGCGATCATTGGCTGCGTCAGCCAAGTAGCGGAACGCCCTCGGCGTTCGGATCAACCTGTCGCACCGAGGGTTGGCAATGTCGGGGACCATCTTTGTACTCAAGAGTGACGACCACCTCGTGGAGAAGCGTCAGGAGGGAAATGCGTCGCATTGGCCGGCGGTTCGTGTTCGAGCTCTGAAACCCCATGCTGGGGAGGTCCGCTGGGAGAAGCCGCTCGCCTTGGCCTGATTGGTCGGGCGGATCGGCAATCTCGCCCGGCCCGTAGACTCCCCTCGTGGCCGCCCGACGCCCCTCGACCCGACTTTCCGGGGCCCGCCCGGAGGCCCTCTTCCAGCCGCCGCCCGAGCGGCAGCCGCTGGCCGCGCGGATGCGCCCCCGGACGCTCGAGGAGTTCGTCGGCCAGGCACACCTCGTCGGCGAGCAGGGGCCGCTGCGGCGCTCGGTCGCCCGTGGCCATCTCGCCTCGCTCCTCCTCTGGGGCCCGCCCGGAACCGGCAAGACGTCGCTCGCCCGGCTGCTGGCGGCCGCGGTCGGTGCCGAGTTCACGACCCTCTCGGCCGTCATGTCAGGCGTGGCCGAGGTCCGCGCGGGGCTCGCTGCCGCGCAGGACCTGCTCGCCCTCAACGGCAAGCGGACGGTCTTGTTCATCGACGAGATCCACCGCTTCAACAAGGCCCAGCAGGACGCGCTCCTGCCGCACGTCGAGGACGGCACGGTCACCCTCATCGGCGCGACGACCGAAAACCCCTACTTCGAGGTGAACTCCGCGCTGCTGTCGCGGCTTCGGGTCTGGCGGCTCGAGCCGCTGGCGGACGAGGATGTGGGTGTCGTCGTGCGGCGCGCGATCGAGGACGGCGAGCGCGGGTTGGCGGGCGAGCTCGGGCCCGAGGGCGGCGTCGCCCTTGGCGACGACGGCTTCGAGCACCTCGTCTCGATCGCCGGCGGCGACGCGCGCGTGGCCCTGAACGTGCTCGAGGGCGCCGTCGCGCTCGCCGAGGAGCAGGGTGAGCGCGACAAGAAGGGGCGGGTCGCGCCGAGCCTCGCCGATATCGAGGCCGCCGCGCAGCAGCGGATCCTCGCCTACGATCGCGCAGGCGACGGCCACTACGACACCGTGTCGGCATTCATCAAGAGCCTCCGAGGCAACGACGCGGACGCCGCGCTGTACTGGCTCGCGGCGATGATCGCGGCCGGCGAGGACCCACGGTTTATCGTGCGCCGGCTCATCATCAGCGCGTCGGAGGACGTCGGGAATGCCGACCCGCGCGCCCTGCAGGTCGCGGTCTCGGCCGCTCAGGCGCTTGATCATGTCGGCCTGCCCGAGGCGCAGTACGCGCTCGCGCAGGCGACGTCGTACATCGCGACGGCGCCGAAGTCGAACCGCGCGGGCCAGGCCTACTGGGCCGCCGCTGGCGACGTCGAGGCGCGCGGCTCCCTGCCCGTCCCGCTCCACCTGCGGTCCGCGGCGAATCCCCGGCTGAAGCATCACGGGATCGGCGTCGGATACCGCTACCCGCACGACTTCGAGGGCGCCGACGTCGACCAGCGCTACCTGCCCGACGAGCTCGACGGCCGCCGCTACTACCTGCCGTCGGACCAGGGCTACGAGTCGACGATCACCGAGCGCATGGCCCGCCGCGAGGCAGCGCGCGCCGCCAGCCGCGAGTCCGGCAGGACGCCGAAGCACCCCGTCCCGGGCACGCAGGTCCCCGGCGCCTCCGGCGACCGCGTGCTCAAGCGCCGCGAGGAGAGCCGCAAGAAGCTGGCCGAGACCGAGAAGCGCGAC
>JBBQFS010000193.1:0-3446 GCA_038322255.1 Candidatus Limnocylindrales bacterium
GGGGCGCCTTCACCGGGCTGGTGCGGCCCGAAGGTGGCCGGTGGCGAGTCGGCGGGGAGCGGCGTGATCACGGCCGAGCCGTGTCCGCCGGCGCCGACCGAGCCACGCGCCGCCTCGATCACGACAGCCGGTGCGATCGGCTCGACCAGGACATCGATCGTCCCGCCGCAGGCGAGGCCCACGTCCCAGGCTTGCTCATCGCTGATCCCGTATCGGATGACCCGAACATGGCCGGTGGCCCGGGCGCGTTCGATCTCGTCGGCCGCGGCGCCCTCGACGCAGCCGCCGCTGACCGACCCGGCGATCCGGCCGTCGGTCGCGTAGAGCAGGACCGCGCCCTCGGGCCGCGGCGCCGACCCAAAGGTCCGGACCACGACCGCGCGGCCCACCCCGGCGCCAGCCATGCCATCGGAGCCCCAGGTGGCCAGGGTGTCAAGCAATTCCTTCATCGCAGGGGCCTCGGTGCGGTCCGGTCGATGATCTCACCGCCGACGAGCGTCGGCGGCGCAACGACCGCCGGCCCGACCGAGCCGGGCAGCGCCGCGTGGGCGGCGGCCTCGCTCCCCCGCCGGGTGTCCCCTGCCCGCACGCCGCCCAGGATCTCACCCAACCGCTCGAGCGAGGCGACCGTGCCGGCCGGCAGGAAATCGTCGATATAGGGAAACGCAGCACGCATCCCGCCGGCCAGCGGCTGGTAGCCGGGCGTGCCGGCCAGCGGATTGAGCCAGACCAATCGGTGGCAGTTGCGCCGCAGACGCGCGGTCTCGGCCGCGACCAGCGCCGGGTCGCCGCGGTCCCAGCCGTCCGAGACGACGATGACGATCCCGGACGTACGCAGCGAGCGGCGGGCCCATTGCTGGTTGAAGGTCCTGAACGACTCGCCGATCCGCGTCCCGCCCGCCCAGTCGTTGACCGAGTCCGCCACCCGGGCGAGCGCCCGGTCACGGTCGCGGTCGCGCAGCAGCCGGGTCACCCGGGTCAGACGTGTCCCGAACACGAACGATTCGGTGCGGACCTCGGACGCCGCCGAGAGCGCCTGGACGAATCGCAGCAGGAGCCGCGAGTGGCGCTCCATCGAACCCGAGATGTCGCACAGGACGACGAGCGATCGAGGCTCGCGGATCTGGCGCCGCCACACCCACGAGACGAGTTGCCCGCCGGTCCCGAGGTTGCGCCGGAACATCGCCCGTGGCGCCAGCCGCCGCCCATGCGAATGGAGCTCGTAGCGACGCGTTCGACGTCGCTCGAGGCGTGGCACGAGCAAATCGACCAGGCGCTCCGCCTCGCGCAGCTCGGCCGGCGTCATCCGATCGAATTCGCGGTGTCGGAGGACCTCGCCTTGCGAGTAGGCGTCCGGGGAGATGACCACGCCCTCGATCGGCGCCTCGTCATCGCCATCCTCGTCGCTCCCCGACGGGATGGGCGTGCCGCGCTCCTCGGGCCGCATCTCGCCGCGGTCGGTGCCGGGCTCGGGCGGAGTCGTTCCGGGGGCCTCCTCGTCGACCGGGGCATCGTCGGGGGCGCGCAGGGTCGACGGCTGGAACTCGTCCGCGAAGCGCGACCCGCGCCGCCGCCACCAGCGATCGAACGTGGCGTCGTAGACCGACCGATCGTCGCGCCGCCGGACGAAGATCGCCGCACCGGCCGCCTTGACCTGCTCTCGGTCCGCGATGTCGACCAGGGTCAGGGCACGAGCGAAATCGACCGATGCGCCAAGGTCGATCGAGAGCCGGGCCACCCGCAGCGCCCGACCGAAGCCGACCGCCTCGCCCAGCAACCGCCGGCCGTCGACCTCTGGCCCGAACGGGGAACGGACTATCGACGGGTCGCGGGCGGGATCGGTCATAGCCTGGTCTCGATCTCGGGCTCAGCCGCCGGCGGCGGCCTCGGACAGGTAACGCCGGGTGCCATCGCCGCGGACCTGGCGGATGTCCTCCTCGTACTTGAGCACAACGCCCAGGGTCTCGTCGACGAGCTCGGGTGCGAGCTCGCGAGCGCCCAGCGAGAGGAGGGCGGCCGCCCAGTCGAGCGTCTCGGCGATGCCCGGCACCTTGGTGAGGTCTGCCTCGCGGAGGCGATGGACGAAGCCGACGACCTCGCGGGCCAGTCGCTCCGGCGCCTCCGGGACCTTGGCCAGGACGATCTCGTATTCCTTCTGGGCCGTCGGGTAGTCGATCCAGTGATAGAGGCAGCGGCGCTTCAGCGCGTCGTGGACCTCGCGCGTGCGATTGGAGGTCAGGATGACCCGCGGCGGCGTCTCGGCCTTGATCGTGCCGATCTCGGGGACCGTGACCTGGAAGTCGGACAGGATCTCGAGCAGGTACGCCTCGAATTCCTCGTCGGCGCGGTCGATCTCGTCGATGAGCAGGACGGGCGCCAGGCCATCGGTCGATTCGAGCGCCTGGAGGAGCGGCCGGCGGATCAGGAAGTCCGGCCCGAAGATGTCGTGGGCGGTCGCCTGCTCCGCCTCGCCCCGGGCCTCCAGCAGCCGAATCTCCAGCATCTGGCGCGGGTAGTTCCACTCGTAGACGGCGGTGTTGACGTCGAGCCCCTCGTAGCACTGGAGCCGGATCAGGCGGGTGCCGAGCGACGCCGCGAGGACCTTGGCGAGCTCGGTCTTGCCGACGCCTGCCTCGCCCTCCAGCAACAGCGGCCGGCCGAGCTCGAGGGCCAGGAAGACGGCTGTTGCAACCGACCGGTCGGCGATGTAGTCGCGGCTCCGGAAGTCGTCCTGGATCGCCTCGATCGAGCGGGTCCCGGCCGGTCGGGCGTCGCGGGCGGCGTGGTCGGACGTAGCGGTCATCGCTCGATGCTACACGGTGCTGGCAGACGACACCCGCACCCGGCCCGGCTAGCCGTCCGGCGCGTCGAGCTCCCGGGCGTAGGCCGGGAAACGGAACCGCTGGCTCCGAGTCAGGATCCCGCCGTAACCGAGCTTGGCGACCGTTCGCTCGGACGCCGGCTCGCCGGACAGGAGACGCGGCAGAAGCAGGTCGGCCGCGGTCGCCTTGGAATAGGCGCCACACGTCGGAAGCCCGACGATCGCGGTCCCACCGATCCGCGCCAGCCACAGCATCGAGCCCGGGTGGGCCGGCACGCCGCGGCGCACGATGCGGCCACCGAGCGCGGCGATGGCCACGAAACAGGCGTCGAGCGGGTCAGTGCTGGCGGCACCCGCGGTGAGGATGAGATCGAGTGGGTCGGGCCGCCGGACGAAGCCCGCCATGGTGGCCTCGACCGCCTCCGGGTCGTCGTCGACATAGACGATCTCGACGATCTCCGAGTCGAGCCCCTCGATCTTGGCCCGGACGCTCCGTTCGACTCGCTGGCGGGCCGTGCCGCGAACGGATTCCTTGACGATCACCCCGACCCGGCTGGGCACGAACGGCGCCACCCAGACGATCGGATTGCTGCCGAAGCCAGCCAGCCGGGCCCCGGCGTCGACG
>JBBQFS010000194.1:0-3444 GCA_038322255.1 Candidatus Limnocylindrales bacterium
GACCGCCGTCGAGCCCCGATTCCAGCAGCACTTCGTCGACGCGATGGCCTTCCCGCACGCCACCGCGCCGTCGACGTACCTTTCCCGGGAGATCGACCTGCCGGCCGCCACGGACGGCGGCGACCGGAGCGTCTCGAGCAGCCGAAAGCCGAACCGGCGGCTCGTCGCCGTGACCAAGGAGCGCTGACATGGTCAATAGCCCGCAGTCAGGTCGCGGCGGGCCGGATGACGGCGCTCGCGGCCGGCCCGGCGGCGGGCGCGCCGCCCGCCATGCGCACAGAGCCGCGCTCGCGCATGCCCACGGCGCGCCCTTCCTGACGCGATCGCTCAAGCCGTATGAGGTCCTCGACGAGGAGGGCCTTTCGCTGATCGAGCACAACGCCGACACCATCCTCGAGGAGGTCGGGATCATCTTCCGCGGCGACCCGGAGGCGCTCGTGACGTTCAAGGAGGCGGGCGCGGACGTCCAGGGTGAGCTCGTCAAGTTCCCCCGAGGGATGTGTCGCCAGATCGTCCAGGCATCGGCACCGCGGACCTTCACCCAGCACGCACGCAACCCCGAGCGGACTGTCGAGCTCGGCGATCCCTACACGGTCCTCGCCCCGAACTACGGGTCGCCGTTCGTGCGTGACCTCGACAACGGCCGGCGCTACGGGACCCTCGAGGACTTCCGCAACTTCGTGAAGCTGGCGTACCTGACGCCACATCTCCACCACTCGGGCGGGACGGTCTGCGAGCCGGTCGACATCCCGGTCAACAAGCGCCACCTCGACATGGTCTATTCGCACATCAAGTACAGCGACAAGCCGTTCATGGGCTCGGTGACGCACCCGACCCGCGCCGAGGACACCGTCGAGCTGGCCAAGATCGCATTCAGCGATCGGGGCCCGGACTACCTCGACGACCACACCGTGATCCTGAGCCTGATCAACGCGAACTCGCCGCTGGTCTGGGATTCGACGATGCTCGGCGTGGCGCGGGTGTACGCCCAGGCGAACCAGGCGACCCTCATCACGCCATTCATCCTCGCCGGCGCAATGTCGCCGGTGACCGTCGCGGGGACCGCCGCGCAGACCTTAGCGGAGGCGCTCGCGGGGATGGCCTTCGTCCAGCTCGTGCGGCCGGGCGCACCCGTCATCCTGGGCAGCTTCGCCTCGTCGATTTCGATGCAGTCGGGCGCGCCCACCTTCGGGACGCCCGAGCCGGCCCTCGTCCTGTACGTCATGGCGGCGCTCGCGCGGCGGCTCGGCGTGCCGTTCCGCTCCGGCGGCAACCTCTGCGCGAGCAAGGTCGCCGACGCCCAGGCCGCCTACGAATCGGCGGCCACCTTCATCCCCACGATCCTGGCTGGCACGAACTTCGTCCTCCACGCCGCGGGCTGGCTCGAGGGCGGCCTCTCGATCGGCTACGAGAAGTTCATCCTGGACCTCGACCAGTGCGGCATGGCCGGGGTCTTCGTGAAGGGCGTCGACCTGTCCGAGAACGGCCAGGCCCTCGATGCCATCCGCGAGAACGGGCCGGGCATGCACTTCCTCGGCAACTCGCACACCCTCGCCAACTTCGAGAACGCGTTCTACCGCTCGGAGACGGCCGACAACAACTCGTTCGAGCAGTGGCTCGAGGGCGGCTCGCTCGACTCCCCGCAGCGGGCCAACAAGATCTGGAAGCGGATGCTCGCCGAGTACGAGGCACCGCCGATCGATCCGGGCATCGACGAGGCCCTCCTCGAGTACGTCGCGCAGCGCAAGGCGGCCTTTCCCGACTCGGACGTGTAATGGCGGTCGCCGCCGCGGATCGTGCGGCGATCGAGCGCGTCCTCGCCGATCCCACGTTCGAGCTGATCCCGCTCAAGAACGCTCCGGGGCAGGCGGCGGCGCTGCCACGTGGCGCGACAGTGTCGGTGACTGCCTCTCCCGGCAAGGGCATCGAAGCGACGGTCGAGCTGGCGATCGAGCTCGAGCGGGCCGGCTTGCGCGCGATCCCGCACCTCTCGGCCCGGATGATCCGCGACCGCGCGCACCTCGCAGCGCTCCTGACCCAGCTCCGCGACGCCGGCATCGACCGCGCGTTCGTGGTCGGTGGCGACGCCGACGAGCCCGGCGAGTTTCTCGACGGCCTCTCGCTCCTGCGCGCGATGGCCGACCTCGGGCAGCTGCCGGGCGAGCTTGGCTGCCCCTGTTACCCGCAGGGCCACCCGGACATTCCGGACGACGCGCTCGAGCAGGCCCTTCGCGACAAGGCGCCATTCGTCCACTACATGACCACCCAGCTCTGCTTCGATCCCAAGGCGATCGCCTCGTTCATCGCCGCGCGCCGCGCTGACGGGAACGAGCTGCCGGTGAAGCTCGGCATCCCGGGCGTCGCGGAGATTCCAAGGCTGCTCTCGATCAGCGCTCGGATCGGGGTCAAGGACGCCAGCAAGTTCGTGCTCAAGAACGCCCGGTTCGTGGGCCAGCTGCTTCGCTCCGGCGGCACCTACCGCCCGACGCAGCTCCTGCGCCAGCTCGCCCCGCTGCTCGCGGACCCCGCCGCGGACGTGATGGGTCTCCACGTCTACACGTTCAATAACGTCGCCGCAACACAGACCTGGCGCGAGGACGAACGGCGCTCGCTCCAAGCCTGAGCCGGGACGCGGTGCCTAGCCGCACAGACCCCAATGACCGGCCTTTCGGGTACGGATTGCCCAGATCGCAAACGACCCGCCGCCCGGATACTCACCGGCAGGAGCACCTATCCATCCACCGTTCTTGTGAGGAGTCCCATGGCCAACGAACGAACCAATCGACGCCGAATCCTTCGATCATCTTCCGCACTCATCGCCATCGCCGGCCTGTTGACGCTCGCCCTCGGCCCTGCGCTCGCGCGGAACACCACCGCGGGCGGCGCCAGCTGGCACCACGCGTCCGCGCCCATGAACTATTCGTTCAAGATCGCCAGCCTCGAGGCGCTCGAGGCCGACGACCAGGCCGAGAACGAGGACGTTCAGGCCGGAGACACCACCAACGCGGCGGACCAGCCCGAGGCCGCAACCCCTGCGAAGGCCGACAAGCCGGCCAAGGCCACGAAGCCTGTCAAGGCCGTCAAGACAGTCAAGGCCGCCAGCGCCGGCGACCAGACCGAGGTTGACGAGGCCAACGACGCCAACGACCAGGACGACGCCAACGAAGTCGACACGGACGACGGCGACCAGGCCGACGTTGACGACGGCGACCAGGCCGAGACCGACACTCCCGATGCCAACCACGACGGTGGCGACTCGCACGATGGCGGTGGCAACGATTGACGCCGTGATCTGATCCCACACGGGAACACGACAGGAAGCCGCCGGACCTCCGGCGGCTTCCTGATGTACGCCCGGCATGGGCAGCAGCTTGGAGGTGAAAGTCCTCTGGGGATCGAGGTGGTACGCACCCCTAGCCGACGGCAACGGCGCCACCGCGAGGT
>JBBQFS010000195.1:0-3373 GCA_038322255.1 Candidatus Limnocylindrales bacterium
TGGACACGACGCTGGCGCCGTCGTGGGCCTTGACGTACGTTGCATCGAGGAAGACGTACGGGAAGCTGGTGTGGCCGAGGGACCGGTCGCGGAAGGTGGCCACGACCGCGTCGAGCTCGGTGCAGATCCGGCTGACCTCGCTCTTGCTGATCCCGGTGTCAATGCCCAGGGCGGCGACGAGGTCGTCGACCTTGCGCGTGCTGACGCCGTGGACGTACGCCTCCATGACGACCGCCCAGAGGGCCCGGTCGATCCGCCGCCGGGGCTCCAGGAGGGCCGGAAAGAACGAGCCGCTCCGGAGCTTCGGGATGCGCAGCTCGACGTCACCCGCCTTGGTCGAGAGGAGCCGGCCGCGGCTGCCGTTGCGATGGGTCGTCCGGCCGTCGGTCCGCTCGTATCGGCTGGCGCCGATCGCCTGGTCGGCCTCGAGCTCGATGAGCTGCTGGAGGACGAGCGTCATCGCGTCGCGCATGACGTCGGCGCTGCCGCCGGCGCGGATCGCGTCGAGCAGTTCGGACAGGGCAGACTGTGACAGGGCCATCGGTATCTCCTCGTGCTCTCGGAAGGAACACGCTGAGAATCACACCGGTGGCCCCTTCGCTGCGCGGCGTCAGCGCAGGTCAGGAGCCTCGCTCAAATCCCACCACTCGGGGGGTCACCACTAGGGCGATTCCCGCGGTGAATGCGGGTGATTGGCATCCGGGGTGAGCTTCTGAGCCACGAGATCTGTCTTCCGTAGACGATGGGTTAGTTGGCAAGGTGGGGGCGCCAGGCCCGGGGCCCGAGAGCGAAGCGGAACCGTCCAATGGCGTCTAAACGGAAGCACGAGCGATCCTCGGCGGCCTGCTGCTCGGGATCGTGCCGGCCGCCGGCCTCAAGTTCGGCCTCGGCATCATCTTGATCGGCTCCGCCGTACGCGCCTTCCGTCACCCGCATCGATCCGCCTGACAGTCAGGCCGTCGATCGACTCGACATGCCGCTTACGGTCGAGAGCGTTCACGTCGGAGGCTCGAGGGCCAGCAACGCGCTGTCTGTGCCTTCTCCTCAGTCCACCGGGGTCACGTGCTACCTTGCCTGCCGCTTATCGCGGGCTAAAGCCGAAGTCGAGCAGGTCGCCGATGAAGCTTCCGCGACGTCGGCGCCTGCCCTAGTGACCTTCCTCATCGCTCCAGTAGCGCTCGTCGTCACGCCGGCGAGGCTCATCGTCATGCCAACCACGGGCGTCGTTGTACTGGCCCTCAGCGTCGATGAGCTGCTCGAGCTCGCCGCGATCGAGGAAGATCCCACGACATTCGGTGCAGCGATCGATTCAGGCGTTCCGCTCGTAGGTCCGCATCGGTGATCGGTCCCTGGGACAGAGGAGCGCCGTCTCGGTTGGTCATGCGTGCGTCCCATGAAACAAATGTTGCGTAGCGGTAGGATAGCCGGGACCACAGAAATGAGGAGTCGGATGGGATCGACCTGGGTGCTCGCCGCGTATCGCACGCCGTCAGCCCCGTCCACCGCGCGCGTCGCCGCCTGGCGGGGAATGCACGGTCTGGGCGCCCTGTTCCTTGGCCCGACCGTCTGCCTCCTTCCCGCGGCCCTTGCCGATGCACGGCAGCTCGAGGCGATCGCGACCAGGGTGCGCGCCGCCGGCGGGTCGTTCGAACTGCTCCAGGTTGAGTCGTTCGCGGAGGTGGCCGAGACCGCGCTCCGCGGCCGGTACAACGACGCGCGCGACGGCGAATACGCGGAGATCGTCGAGCGCGCCGACGGCCTGATCGAGGAGCTCGAGCGCGAGGGGGAACGGGGGAAGTTCACGTTCGCCGAGGTTGAGGAGAACGAGGCCGATCTGGCCAAGCTCCAGCGTTGGCTGCGGCGGGTCCGGACGCGCGATCTGTTCGGCGCGGAGGGCCGGGTGCCAGCGGTCGAGGCCGTCGATAAGGCCGCGGTCCGCCTCGAGGCGTTCACCGCCGAGGCGATCGCTCGCGAAGGAGGAGCCCTGGCCGACGCGTCCGAGCCCGACGCGGACAACGAACCCCGCCTTCAGATCGTCCGCGACCGGTGAGCGCGCCGGCTGCACATACCGGCCCCGAGGAAGCGGCGGCCTGGCACGACCGGTCTCCGGACCAGATCGTCAGTGCCTTGGCGACCGACCCGGCGCGCGGTCTGTCCCCGGCTGAAGCCGCGAGCAGGCTCGAACAATCGGGCCCGAATCAACTGCGGCCGGCCAGGGCAGAGCCGTGGTGGGAGGAAGCGCTCGAGTCCATCCGCGAGCCCCTTCAGCTCCTGCTGCTCGTGATCGGCGTCGTCTACTTCCTCATCGGCGAGATCGAGGATGCCATCACGATCGTCGTCGTTATCCTCGCGGTCACCACGGTTGAGGTCTTCAACGAGCTGCGGGCCAAGCGGGCCGTAGCCACGTTGTCGTCGCTCGGGGCGCCGGCGGCGACGGTCATCCGCGACGGGATCCCGGCCAAGGTCCCGGCCAACGAGTTGGTCGGTGGTGACCTCATCGTGCTGGGGCCGGGCGATCGGGTCCCAGCGGATATCCGACTGCTCGACAGCGCCGCGCTGCGCGTCGACGAATCCAGCCTGACCGGCGAGTCGGTGCCGGTTGCCAAGGATGTGGGGGCACTGCTCTCGGGCGATACCGAGCTCGGCGATCGCGCGACGATGGTCCACGCCGGCACGCTGGTCACCGCGGGCAAGGCCAAGGGTGTCGTGGTCGCCACCGGCCAGGCGACCGAACTGGGACGGATCGCCGGCCTGACCGAGGAGGCGCGCGAGCTGCCGACGCCGCTCCAGCGGGCGATGCGCCAGCTGTCAGGCTGGCTGGTCTGGGCGGCCCTCGGGATCAGCGTGGTGGTACCGCTCTTGGGCGTCCTGCTCGCCGGCCTGGCGGTCGAGGACATGCTGCTAACCGGGCTGACTCTGGCCTTCGCGACCATTCCCGAGGAGCTGCCGATCCTCATCACGATCGTCCTCGGCATCGGGTCGTTCAAGCTCGCGCGACGCGGCGCGATCGTCAAACGGCTCCAGGCGGCGGAGACTCTGGGCAGCGTCTCGGTCGTGGCGACCGACAAGACCGGCACGTTGACCGAGAACCGGATGCGCCTGGCCGAGGTGTTTGTCGAGGGCGAGCCGATGGCGCCCGGGGCCGCGCTCCGGACGCCCACCGGCCGCCGGCTGATCCAGATGGCCGTGCTCGCCAGCGATGCCCAGACCACCCGGTCGAACGGCCATGTCGAATTCATCGGCGACCCGACCGAGGCCGCGCTCCTCGCGGCGGCTGAAGTCGCTGGCCTCGGGGTCGATGACATCCGCGCCCGGTACAAGATCCTCGAGGAGCACCCGTTCGACGACGATCGCAAGCGGATGTCGGTCGTCG
>JBBQFS010000196.1:0-3359 GCA_038322255.1 Candidatus Limnocylindrales bacterium
CGGCCTTCAGCAGCAGGGCGCCGAGCACGATGCGAGCCTTGCGGGCGATCTGGTCAAGTGCCACCGGATCGAACTCCCGTGCGGGTGACGCATTCATCGCTCGACCACCTCGCGGCGCTCGACCGGGAGGTAGTTGAGGGCAGTCATGAGCTTCGGGCCTGCGATGCCAGCGCCTGAGCCACGAATTCCTCACCGGCGACGCGAGCTTCGGCCTCCGTGTCGAACGGTGTGACGTCGCCGAGGCAGCCGTTCAGGGTGTAGAGGTACCAGTGGTCCGGGTCGCGCATCCCGATCAGCCGGTGAAGGGGGTGCTCGGCGGGCGAGCAGCGATGCACGTGGAAGGTGGGCGGCTCGCCGAAGTGCGGGCCGGTGGAACGGGGAGCATTCATTGCGGGGTCTGTCCTTGTTTCTGACCCGCCTCCCCGGTCGTGTGACCGAGGCCGTGATCTGCTTGTCGTCCGGGGAGCGAATGCGCCCCTACCCTATGGTGTTGGCTGTCAAGTGGCTCCCCGATCAGGCCGGCCGCCGCTGAGGTCGCCTCGGTGTTCCCTGGCACCGCTATTCGCGTCATCGTGACCCCCTCGACCGGAGCCGCCCGACCAGCCAGACGAGCCCGACGGCGGGCGCCAGGGACCCCCAGGTCGACCCACGGGATGGACGCGATTGGCGCATCACGCGGGCTGGCTGGGCATACCGATCTACGGGCTCATCACGGCGATTGCGCTGGCACCGGATATCGCCCGAACCAGCCTCGGCCTCGAGCCGCTCCAGGTCGAGGGCCTCCTGCTCGTCGTGATCCTGCTCATGGGCATCCTCCTCGCCTGCTCGCTGTTCACCGGTCCGCAGGCGGCCGACATCGAGGTCTGACCGCCGTTTAGCCCCTGGCGTCACCTCGGGTTGGACGACTCGTCTCATGACGTCGCCGAGCCGCGAGGAGGGTCGAGGATCGTGTCGGGATCGGGCCGGAGCTCTTGGAGACTGGTCGTCGCGCTCCTGGCGGGCTCCTGCACGCTCGCGCCAAGCGCGACACCGCAGTCGATCCCGGAATCCCCATCACCGATCTACACAGCCGCTTCGACCGCGACGCCATTCCCGAGCGAGGCTCCGCCGATCGGCGTCGCCTGGCAGCCGGCGAGCGGCATCCATGACGCGGACCTGCTCGACGCGGCTCGGGGACCGCGCGGCTGGGTCGCGGTCGGCTCGAGCTGTACGGACTGCTCAAAGGCCGCCGCCGCCGCGTGGTTCTCGGCCGATGGGCTCAGCTGGTCGGCCGCGACGGTGCCGGACGGCGCCAACGCGACCCTCACGACGGTGGCCTCCGACGGATCGACCTGGTTCGCCGCGGGCGTCGCGCTCGAGGACGATGGCGGCAATGCGGCCCGCGCAATGGCTCGCCTGTGGCGGTCGTCGGACGGCCGGACGTGGTCGCTGGTCGACTCGATCCTGCTTGGGCGGTGCCTCGCGGGCTGTCCCTTCGTCGATCAGCTTGAGGCCGGACCAGGCGGGGTGATCCTGAGCGGCGTGCACACGACCGATCCCGATCGATCGGGCGCCTACTGGAGCCCAGACGGAGGCGGGTTGACGCTGGTGGACAGAGCGACATTCGGCCTCGCGCGTGGCGCGTATTGGCAGCGGACCGCCGCGGCCGTCGCGGGCGGCCGGTTCGTGATGGTCGGTGGGTCGTGTGACCGCTGCGAGGCCGTCTGGAGCTCGACCGACGGGCGCAAATGGACGCTGGACGCGAAGCTCGGCCCTGCGTTGGTCGAGCCCCATGTCGCGACGGACGGCCGCCGCGTGGTCGTCGTCGACGGCGCCTGCCCGGGCGACTGTGAGACCGTTGTATGGACGTCGGCCGACGGTCGAACGGGCTGGACGCTCGGGTCCAGGACGTTGCCGATCTGGTCGCCGCGAGTGGCGTACGCCGGGAGCTCGTTCATCGTCGCCGGCAGGAGGGCGCCGAACGGCATCAGCATCTTCGCGTCGCCCGACGGCAAGGCATGGGCCGAGGTCAACAGCGACCTCGGCCTCGGGGATTGCGGTTTCGTCGCCTTGGCGGGAAGCGCCGACCGCGTGCTCCTCGTCGGCGACCAGGATTGCCCTGGGATCTGGCTCAGTCACGCCTGATCGAAGCGGTCTCGAACCGAGTAGATCAGCGGCCAGGTTCACGCGGCCATTGCCCACCACCTCGGCCTGGACGAGCGGTAGCGCTCGCGATAACCGCCAGCTGATCGGCGGAACCCAGAATTGTCCAATGCGCCGGTTGACAGCTCATGGCCATTCATGGCTACATATGGCCATGAAACGGATCGGCGTCGCAGAACTAAAGGACAACCTGTCGCGCGAGCTCCGGGCGGTCGAAGCAGGGGAGACGATCGAGGTCCTCGATCGCTCCAGGCCGATCGCGCGGATCGTGCCGGTGGTCGATCGACCGTCGGTGACGATCCGGCCCTCGGCACGGCCGTTCAGCGAAGTTCGGGATCGCACGTATCCGCCGGCGAACTGGCCGGTCGACTCGCTCGCGCTCCTCGGGGAGGAGCGGCGCGAGAAGCTGCCGTGAGCCCACCGTGAACGTCTACGTCGATGCCTCGGTCATCGTCCGGGTCGTGCTCGGTGAGCCCGGCGTGCTCGCCGCCTGGTCGAGCATCGATCGGGCGGTCTCCAGCGAGATCGTTCGGGTCGAATGCCTTCGTGCCATCGATCGCGCGCGGATCACCCGGCGCGTCCCCGATGCGGAGGTCGCCGAGCGCCGCGCGTGGGCGCTCGAGCTGCTTGGCGCCCTCGAGACCATCCCGCTTGCCCCGAGCATCCTCGAGCGCGCCGCCGAGCCCTTTCCGACGATGCTTGGCACGATCGATGCGCTCCATCTGGCGAGCGCGCTCGCGGTCCAGGCGCAGCTGGCGCCGCTCATGTTTGCGACCCACGACGCCGAGCTGGGCCTCGCCGCCCGCTCGGTCGGCTTCTCCGTCGAGGGCGTGGCATAAGCCGGCCTACTCGGCGAGCTCCGCCAATCGCCGCCGGTAGGCGATCGAGGCCCGATCCGGGCCAGCGATGTGCAGCTCCTGTGACAGATCGACCGGGAGCTCCTCGGGGCGCTGCGACTCGGCGATCGGTCGGTCCTGGTCGAGGATCGTGGCCTGGAAGTCGGCGAGGCCCGCGTCAGCCGAGGGCTCAAGCTGGTACGTGCGCGCGTTCCAGGTGAACGAGCGGCAGCGGCGCGCCGACACCGGTGAGCAGGCAAGGAACAACAGGGACCGGTGGCCTTCGGGCCGCTCGGGCGACGCTGGCAGGCGCTGGTCGAGCGTCACCGATAGCGGAAGGTGGAGGGTGTATGTCGTCGGGTCGCGCTGGACCTTCGCGCC
>JBBQFS010000197.1:0-3326 GCA_038322255.1 Candidatus Limnocylindrales bacterium
GGCGAGATGTTCGTCAAGGCTCGCCAGGTCCTGGACCGCGCCGAGCTGGAGCAGCTCGGCCAGGCAATGGAGGCCCGCAGGGCCGAGGCGATACGGGCCCAGGGGTAGATCGCAGAGCCCCCCCGCCGCAGCTGATCTCCGGCTCCACCTGGGAACGGGTAATCAGGACCCTCGACGGCGAGCCGGAGCCGATCCCGCTCGATAACTCGCGCTTCCTCGGCCCCGGGAGCATCGACGGCCTCGGCGCCCGGAAGGCCGTGAGCTGACGTCGTCGGCGGTTCTGGAGGCGAAGCCCCGCACGCCGGTGCCGCGAGGCAGTTGAGAGCCTGAGCGCACCCTCGGGGGCCGCGTTCGTATCCCTCGCCCGGGCAGGCTCGCACGATGAATACCGATCGAACACCCCGGCCGCCCCGTTCGCGGGCCCGGCGCTCCCTCTTCCTCGGTCTGGCCGTCGCCGCGGCGCTCGGCCTTGGCGCCTGCCAGGCGGGCACGAACGCCGTGCCGACATTGCCGTCGCTCGCGATCCCGACGTTCCCGCCGGATGACATGGTTTCGGGCCCGAACGCCTGCATCGACGCCCCGACGATGGCCATCATCGACCAGCTCCGCGCGACGGGCGCCAACGTGCCCGCGCTCCTGACCGCGAACAAGGACGCGCTGATCGCCGGCCTCGGGCGTCTCCAGTCGAGCGACCCCAACACCACCGCGTGGCGCGACGCGCTCGTTGGGGCGCTGCGGTCGGGGAACGTCGATGCCGCTGCGGCCGAGGTGGCGAAGCTGGCCAACGGGAGCGTGACCATCACGCCCTGCTAGCCGGTCAGGACCGCGTCAGAGCCAGTTGATCCGGCGCAGGAAGACCACGGCCGCCAGCGAGCCGACGATCGTTGCGGCTACGACGATGTAGAACCCCCAGCCTTCGACCCCCGAGATCGCGGTCGCCGCCTCGCTCATCCCGAACAGCCCCGCGATCGCGCCGATGCCGGCCAGGATCACGGTCACGCCGGTGAGTCGCTTCATGATCGTGGAGAGGTTGTTGTTGATCGTCGAGAGGTAGATCTCGAGCGAGCCGGCGACGAGCTCGCGGAAGGAGTCGAGCTCGTCATTCAGGCGAATGAGGTGGTCGTACACGTCGCGGTAGTAGAAGACGTTCGGCTCGCTGATCAACCCGAACTCGCGGCTGGTCAGCTGCGCGAAGACCTCGCGGCTGGGCGCCACGACGTGGCGAATCCGGATGAGCTCGCGCTTCAGTCGGAAAACCTTCTCGAGCGTGGCCGGGATCGGCCGCGAGACGGCCGAATCTTGGACGTCGTCGATCTCGTCGCCGAGCCGGTCGAACACGGGGAAGTAGCCGTCGACGATCGAGTCAATCAAGGCCCACAGCAGGAAGTCCGGCCCGCGCTCCAGTACCGGACCGAGGCCGATGCGCAGCTGATGGGCCTTGGCCGGGTCCCACATCGCCGGGTGGACGGACAGCAGGAAGCCGCGACCGAGCACGAAGTCGATCTCATGGACCTCGACCTCGGTCGTTCTGTCCAGGACGAACGAGACAACGTGGATCACGTCACCGATGAGCTGGACCTTGGCCCGCTCGTTGCTCTCGATGATGTCCTCGGCCACCAGGGGATGCAGCCCGAGCTGCTCCGCGGTCGCCTGGACGAGCTCCGGGCTGGGGTAGGTGAGGTCGATCCACGTCCGGCTGCCCTTGGCCGCCATGAATCCCGACAGGTCCTCGATATTCGACGACGAGGCCGTGCGCCCGGCACGCCAGCTCTGGATGCGGATCGCTGGTGTCTCGGCCATTTGCGACGATGCTACGCGAGTTCGATCTCTAGTGCACAACTTGATAGTGAGACGTTGGACTGTCACAATACTGGGCATGACTTCCAGCACAGCCCGCTATTCCATCGGGGACCTCGCCGGCCTGGTCGGATCGACGCCCCGAACGATTCGCTACTACGTCGCGCAGGGCCTCCTGCCACCGCCGGTCGGCTCCGGAGCCGGCGCCTACTACACGAACGACCACTTGGAGCGACTCCGGCTGATCCAACGACTCCAGCGCCAGCACCAGCCGCTCTCCGAGATCCGGCAGCGCCTGTCCCAATTGGGCGCTCGGGAGGTCGCGGCGCTCGTCGCGCACGACGAGCCCGAGACTCCGTCGGATTCCGCCCTCGACTACGTCCGGACGGTTCTCGCCGGTCCGGTGACGCCCATCACACCGCTGCCGATGTCGCCCGCGGCACGGCCGCCCGCGAGGCGCCTGGCCTCGCCGGCGTTTGGCCTGCTGCAGGGCCGGTCGGCCGAATCGCCGGCTGGCGTGTCGAGCTCGCTGCCCCCGAGCAGACTTCGCGACGTCCCGCCCGCGCCACGTTCGGCCGCAGTCGGCGAGACCACTGCCGGGTTCTCGTCGCCGACACAGACCGCGGCGCCCTCCGCCGCGGAGGCCTCCGGCGCCGCCGAGACTGAGCTGCAAACGCCTGAGCAGCGCTCCCAGTGGGACCGCATCGGGCTCACGCCGAACATCGAGATCCATGTCCGCCGGCCGTTGAGCCGGCTCGAAAACCGACGGGTCGAGCGCCTCATCACGATCGCCCGCCACATGCTCCAGGAGGAAAAGCCATGACCATGCACGCTCGATTCGACCGTCGCTACATCCGCTCTGCCCATCGCAGCGAGCGCTTCGTGCTCGTCGAGCTCGACGCCCCGCCGTCGACCCGGAAGGCCCAGCGGGACCCGCTCAACGTCGCCTTCGTCATCGACCGCTCGGGCTCGATGTCGGGCGAGAAGCTCGAGCTTGCCCGCCGCGCGGTCGAGACCGCGGTCGAGCGGCTGCTGCCCTCGGACCGCTTCGCCGTCATCGCGTACGACGACCGCGTCGATGTCGTCGTGGAGAGCACGGCGGCGTCCCGCGAGGCCAAGACCAACGCCGTCGATCGGCTCCGGACCATCGATGCCCGCGGCTCGACGAACCTGGGCGAGGGCTGGCTCCGCGGGGCCGAGCAGGTCGCTCGCGTCCATGCCGAGGCCGCCGCACCCGGCGGCGGCGGATCGGTGAACCGCGTCCTGCTCCTGACCGACGGGCTCGCGAACCAGGGCATGACCGACCCTGCCGAGCTGACCCGGCATGCCGGCGAGCTCCGCGCCCGAGGCGTGACGACGACGACCTTCGGGGTCGGCGAGGACTTCGACGAGGCTCTGCTCCAGTCGATGGCCGAAGCCCGCGGTGGCCACGTCTACTTCAACGCCGACGCCGCCCAGATCGTCGACCAAATCGCGAGCGAGGTCGGTGAGGTCCGCGAGGTCGTCGCCCGAGACGCGACGCTCGAGAT
>JBBQFS010000198.1:0-3288 GCA_038322255.1 Candidatus Limnocylindrales bacterium
ATCAGAGCCATGCCGACCAGGACGCCGCGATCCGGGCGTACCTGCGCTGGCACAACCGGAACGCTCGCCCCGCCAAGCCGTGGCGCCTCAACGCCGAGGTCCATCATTCGCTACCCAACGTTGCGGCATGAGGCACTAGCCGACGTCCAGCTCGAAACAGCGGCGTCCAACGACAAAGCGAATTATGCGCGGGAGGCTACGCGAACCCCCGGTCAAGCCAAGGCTGCCACCGCGAACAGCACGCCGAACTGCTTGCACCAGATCACGACACTCCTGAGGTCCGCCACCTTCGTGCCGGGCGGCACCTCCGTGTTGAAGGCGCCGTCGGTCGCCTTCAGCCTGCCGAGCTCGACCGCGCCGTCGGCGAATCCGCGCGGGTCGGGTGAGAGATAGACGTACAGGTCAGGCCCGTTCCGAACGGAGAATTCCTCGAACCGCACGATCCACACGTCGGGCTGGGCCTCGATGAGCCGCGCAGTGCCGGATCCGAAATGGAAGTCATCGGCCCCCTTGAACGTGCCTGTCCGTACGGCCGCGAGCGGCGGGCTGGTTAGAGCTGGCTTCGCTGTCGTCTCGGCGGGCGCCGCGGATGCCGTCGGGGCGGGGCCGATCGCCAGAGAGGAGCTGGGGTCGGTCGTGACCGACGGGGCGGGCTCGGCGAGCGAGGTCCGAATGATGAGCGGCGAGCCGAGGTACCAGCCGACGGGCAGGCCGACCACGAGGAGAGCCACCGCGAGCAGGGCCGCGCGACCGGGGTGACGTCGGACCATCCCAACCCACCCCCGGCGTCGGGCGACCAGGATCAAGACAACCAGCCCGACCAGGAGCGCGATCGCAATCGGTACGCGCAAGGGATAGAGACTCGTCGCGAACGTTCTCTCGAGATCGCCGATCCATTCCATCTGGTGGATGGTCCCTCGCCGCGATGACGTTTCGATGACCAAGCGGGGCCGGCGCGTCAGCGACCGCACCACGAACCGCCGCAGCAGTGAGCGAGGCTGGTCGTGCGTCGCCGCCGCGAGCGGCCAGCACGCGCCGAACGGCGGCCCGCCTCGCCTACACTCCCGGCGTGACGAGCGCCAGCCCCACGACTCGACCGATCGGCCCATACGAGCGCCTTTCGGCCGAGGTCCACGAGTGGGATCCGAGGACCGTCGACGTCGCCGAGCGGGTCGCGGATCTGGTCCGGGCGCGGCGGCCCGATCTCACCGTCGAGCACATCGGCAGCACCTCGGTCCCCGGCCTGCCCGGCAAGGGTATCGTCGACCTGTCGATCGAAGCCGCGCCGGCGGACATCCCGGGCATCGTCGCGCTCCTGTACGAGCTTGGGTTCTCGCCGCAGCCCGGCCCGGACCCATGGCCGGCCACCCGGCCCATGCCCGTCGGGTCCATCGCCCTCGACGGTCAGCAATACCGGATCCACCTCCATGTGCAGCCCCACGGTGGCGACTTCGGGCGCGACATCGCCTTCCGTGACGCACTTCGGAACGACCCCGAGCTGCGGAGCCAGTACGAGGGCCTCAAGCGCGGCATCACCGACGCCGGCCCGGTCGAAGGCCTGCGCTACACGCATTCGAAGACGGCCTGGATCCTGCAGGTCTACCGGCGGCTCGGCTTCGCGCCGCCGCCGATCGCGCCACCGTCCACGATCGGGATCCTCGGCGGCGGCCAGCTCGGGCGGATGCTGGGCCTCGCTGCCCGAGCGATGGGCTATCGCGTCGCCGTGCTCGACCCGGATTCCGAAGCGCCTGCCGCGGCGATCGCCGACAGGGTCGAGGTCGGCTCGTACGACGACATCGCCGCTGCCAGGCGGCTCGCCGCCGAGTGCGCGGTGGTGACGTACGAGCTCGAACACGTCGGCCAGGCAGTGGTGACGGCGCTCGACGATCGGGCGCGGCCGATTCGGCCCGGACCGTATCCCCTCAAGCTCACGGCCGACCGCCTCGCCGAGCGTCGATTTGTCGAGGCCAACGAGGGCACGGTCGCACCGTGGCGCGAGGTCGCGAGCCCTTCCGCGGTCCTCGAGGCGGCCGCCGAGCTCGGCTATCCGGCGCGCGTCAAGGCGGTTCGCGGCGGCTATGACGGTCGAAGCCAGACAAAGCTGGATTCGACGGCCGATATCGCAACGCTCGACGGCCGGATTGGCTGGCCGGCCCTGCTCGAGCGCGAAGTCGCGTTCGAGGCGGAGGTCTCGGTCGTCGTGGTCCGCAACGTCGACGGCATCAGCCGGGCCTTTCCGCTCGCCAGGAACCGTCACGATCGCGGGATCCTCGTCGAGACCGTCGTCCCCGCCGGGGTTCCGGAGGGCGTCGAAGCGGCCGCGGCGAATCTCGCCGAGAGCCTCGCGACGTCGATGGGCCTTGTTGGCACGCTTACCGTGGAGCTGTTCCTGCTGCCCGACGGCTCGCTCGTGGTCAACGAGCTGGCGCCGAGAGTCCACAACAGTGGCCACTGGTCGATCGAGGGCGCCGTGACCAGCCAGTTCGAGCAGCACGTGCGCGCGATCTGCGGCCTGCCGCTGGGGTCGGTCGAGATGCGCGCGCCGGCCGCGGCGATGGTCAACCTGCTCGGCGAAGGCGCGCCCCGCCCGGCGCACCCGACCGGGATCTACATGGCGCTCGAGATCCCCGACGCCCACCTCCACCTGTACGACAAGGCCACGGTGTTCGAGCGCCGGAAGATGGGCCACGTGACCGCCCTCGGGGCCAGCGCCGAGGAGGCCCTGGCTCGCGCCCGGGAGGCGGCAGGCCACATCGGTTGGGCGCCCTCGGCAGAGGCGGCGGCCGTGGCTGCCGAAGCCGCGCCCCAACAGGGAGCCTGAGCCCGCCCATGGCGAGGGCGAGCAGCAAGGGCGGGGCGCGCTCGGCGGGCGCAGCTCGCTCGGCAAGCGCGGATCGCTCGGCGAATCCGGCGGACGGGCCACTCGTCGGTGTCGTCGGCGGCAGCCGCTCCGACTTCCCGGTGCTCGAGCAGGCGACGGCCTTGCTTGGCATGCTCGAGGTCCCGTGCGAGCTGCGGGTCGTGTCGGCTCACCGCAGCCCCGATCTCCTGTATCGGTACGCGGAGGCGGCGGCGGGTCGCGGGATCCGGGTGATCATCGCCGGCGCCGGCGGCGCCGCCCATCTGCCGGGCATGCTCGCCGCGAAAACACAGCTCCCGGTGATCGGCGTGCCGATGCCGACCAGGCACCTCGATGGGCTCGACTCCCTGCTGTCGATCGTGCAGATGCCGCGCGGCATCCCCGTGGCGACGGTCGCGATCGGCAATGCCGAGAACGCTGCGCTGCTG
>JBBQFS010000199.1:0-3260 GCA_038322255.1 Candidatus Limnocylindrales bacterium
GATCGAAGCCGACGGGATCCATATCGACCACGCCAGCATGCCTCGCGCCGTTGCGGAGCTGCTCCGCGAGGCGCTTGCCATCCAGGATCATGGCTCGCGCGCCGAGTCGAACGCGTTCATCGAACGCTACTCGACGTGGGATGACCGTCATGAGCGGATCGCCACCGGCCTTCGGGCGGCGGAGCGCTATCGGACGCTGCATCCGCGCTTCGCCATCCTCGACGCGCCCAGTCGGCCGGCCGGCGTCTAGGGCCTGTACTCAACCCCCTTCGAGGAGGGCACTGCGGCGCGCTTGGCGAGCGCGGTCCCGACCAAGGGTCCATAGCTCGCAAGGCCGCGACGGCGACACTCCGCTGCGAGCTGGTCGACGAGGCGAACCGGCAGCGTCGGGTCGGCGAAGATCGCCGTGCCGACCTGGACTGCGACTGCGCCGACGGCGAGGAAGTCGAGCACATCGGCGAGCTCAGTGACGCCACCGATCGCGATGACCGGGATGTCGACGACCTGGCTGACCTCGTAGACGACGCGCAGCGCGACCGGCTTGATCGCGGGCCCGGACAGGCCGCCATAGGTGTTGCCGAGCAGCGGCCGGTCACGAGCCGGCGCAACGGCGATCCCCGACAGCGTGTTGACCGCGGTCAGCGCGTCGGCGCCCGCGTCGGCGATCGCCCGGGCGATGGGGCGCACGTCGGCGACGTTCGGCGAGAGCTTCACGAGCAGCGGCAGGTCGGTGACGCGCCGGACAGCCGCCGTCACGGCACCTGCTGCCTCCGCATCGATCGCGAATTGGATGCCGCCCTTGCCCACGTTCGGGCAGCTGATGTTCAGCTCGATGCCGGCGACGCCGGGCACGCCGTCGAGGCGTCGTGCCACCTCCGTGAAGTCGGCGATCGACTCCCCGGCCACGTTGACGATCACCGGCACGCGCCAGCCCGACCAGGTGCCTGCGTATTTCTGGATTACCGCGTCGACCCCGGGGTTCTGGAGGCCGATCGAGTTCAGCATGCCGCCGGGCGTCTCGGTCACCCGCGGCGTCGGGTTGCCGATCCGGGGCCGGAGGGTCGTGCCCTTGCAGCAGATCGCGCCGAGGCGCTGGATCTCGACCACGTCGCCGTACTCGATCCCGTAGCCGAAGGTGCCCGAGGCAACGAGGATCGGGTTCTGGAGCCGCAGACCGCGCCCGACCTCGACCGAGAGATCGACTGGCGCGGCAAGCCCCGAGGTCTCGTTGGCCGCTGCCGGCGCGGTGAACGTTCGCCCGTTCGACCGGCCATTCGTCGAGAGATCGCCTTCGCCGGCCGGACGGCGCCTTGCCGGCACGATCGCCGGCTTGATCCGGCGCACGGTCGGCCGTCGCTTCGCAAGACCCGGGCGCTCGCCGGTCGCCGAAGTCACGACGCGACGCTTGGCCTTCACCAGCCGCCCTCCCAGTCCAGCTCCTCCGAGGCGAACACCGGTCCCTCCCGACAGACCCGCTGCGGGACGCCGGCCGTCGACAGCACGACACAGCCCAGGCAGGCCCCGACCGCGCAACCCATGTTCTGCTCCATTGACACCTGGAGAAAGGCCCGGCGCCTCGCCTGGGCCGAACCGGCCGGGATCGGCCGCCCGCCGCCGCGCTTCCGCCCGAGGCTCGCGACGCCGAGGCGCCGTCGTCGTGTGGCGGCCAGGGAGGCGAGGGTCTTGAGCATCGGCTGCGGCCCGCAGGCGAACGCCTGGTCGGCCCAGGACTCGTACTCGGTCACGAGCTCGGTGACAAAGCCGCGATGTCCGACCGAGCCGTCGTCGGTCGCGACGACGTATTCGACCTCGTCCGGCAGAAGCGACGAAGGGTAGACATCGCGCGCGCTCGCGCCGCCGAACAGCAGGGTGACCTGGCGGCCGTCGCGGATCGCCTCATCGGCGAGGGCTCGCACGCCGGCGATGCCCAGCCCGCCCGCGACGAGCAGGATGTGCTGCGATCGCGGATCGACCTCGAACGGGCGACCGAGCGGCCCGAGCATGTCGACCCGATCGCCGGGCCGCAACCGGGTGAACCACTCGGTGCCGCGGCCGACGGTCCGGAAATGGATCGTGAGGGTCCCCGACGCGGAGTCGATCGTGTTGAACGAGAAGGGCCGGCGCAGGACCATGCCGGAGTAATCGCCCGTTCGAACGTGTACGAACTGGCCGGCTCGCGCCCCCGCGACGAGGTCTGGCGCGTGGAACGACTGCAACCATTGGCCCGGCAGGATCTCGTGACTCTCGAGCAGCTCGGCGCCGGCGAGGCGCATCGCCGAGCCCGCCCCGCCTGCGGAGCTCGGGTCTCGGGTGCGGGTCGTCAGGCTCCTGACCCCTTGGTCCCGGACGGCTTGTCCTCGACGTCCTCGACGTCCTCGACGTCTTCCCCAGCCCCGGCGACCGCCGGGTACGCCTCGACCAGCGCCTCGGCGAGGTCGCCGAACACGTCGGTCGGGTCGTAGAAGCGAACGATCTGGTCGGGGCTGGAGATGTCCTGCCAGCCGCCCTCGCCCTCGGGGATCACGCGGCCGCGGAAGCCACCGACGCCAAGCTCCAGGTGCTCGTCCTGGTCGTCGACGAGCGAGATCGTCCCGACAAGCCCCAGCAGCGCCCCGGCGGCGTTCTCGAAACCCTCGATGAGCCCGGCCTCCGTGCGCTGGCTGCGGTCCTGGAAGTCCAGGGCAAGCTCGTACAGGCCGACCGCGGCACCGGCCTCGTCGTGCGCCTCCCGGACCTCGGGCTGGCCCGCGGCCCATTGGTCGGCGGCCTCGGCATAGAGGTCCGGGCCCGCGACGCCCCCGGCCTCGTCCTCGTCGCCGGTCCCTGCCAGGTCCGGGCCCGCATCGTCAAGCCCGGCGTCCTCGGCTTCGGCGTCGGCAAAGGCCTGCAGGATGTCCGCCGGGTTGTAGATCTCGACCAGCTCGGCGGCGGTCTCGATGACCTCCGTGTCGGAGATCCACTCACCTTTGGCTTCGTCGTAGACGCGGCTCCGGCTCCGGAACGTCCCATCTGCGGTGACCGCGAGGTACTCGGGATCATCGTCGATCAGCACGAGCCCGCCGAGCTGCCGGATCCGATTCGAGTGGGCGGCAATGAATCGATCGAGCTGCTCCCCGGCACGCACGAGGAAGTCGGACCGTTCGATCTCGGCGTCCCGAGCCATCTCGGCCAGGAGGGCGTTGCGTCGACCTTCCATGTCCGGGCCTCCTACAGGTGGACCTTGAGCTCGGGTCCCATCCGCTCCCGGAGGAACATCGAGT
>JBBQFS010000200.1:0-3137 GCA_038322255.1 Candidatus Limnocylindrales bacterium
CGAGGACCTTGAGCTTGCCCGACACCTTGGCGCCCCCGACGATCGCGGCAAACGGCCGGGCCGGGTTCTCCATCAGCCGCGAAAGCATCGCGAGCTCGCGCTCCATGAGAAAGCCCGCGTAGGCCGGCAGCACCTGGGCGACGCCGACCGTGCTGGCGTGGGCGCGATGGGCCGTGCCGAAGGCGTCGTTGACATAGAGCTCGGCGTAATCGGCAAGCTGCTGGGCGAAGGCCGGGTCGTTCTTCTCCTCCTCGGCGTGAAACCGCAGGTTCTCTAGCAGGAGGACCTCGCCCGGACGGAGCCGCTTGACGGCGTCGACCGTGCCGACACCGAGCGCATCGCCGGTCACTGGCACGTTGCGCCCGAGGATCTGCGAGAGCCGCTCGGCCACGGGGCGAAGCCGCAGCCCGTCCTGGACCTTGCCGTCGGGCCGCCCGAGGTGGCTGGCGAGGATGACCTTCGCGCCGTGGGTCAGGAGGTAGTGGATCGTCGGGATTGCGGCACGGATGCGCGAATCGTCGGTGACCTTGCCGTCCTCGAGCGGGACGTTGAAGTCGACGCGAACGAGGACCCGCTTGCCGGCGACGTCGGCGTCGCGAACCGTGAGCTTGTCCATCAGGTCGTGGGGCTTCCGGGCCGCGGTCAGGCGGCCGCGCCGGAGGGCAGCTTCGCCGCGACGAGGCTGATCAGGTCGGCACAGCGGCAGCTGTAGCCCCACTCGTTGTCGTACCAGGCGATGACCTTGGCCATTGTCCCCCCGAGGACCATCGTGCTCGCCGAGTCGATGATCGAGGAGCGCGAATCGCCTCGGAAGTCCGACGAGACCAGCGGCTCGTCCGACACGCCGAGGATGCCCTTCATCGAGCCGGCGGCTGCGACCCGAAACGCGTCGTTGATCTCGTCGGCGGTCGTGGCGCGAGACAGGTCGGCCGTGAAGTCGACGACGCTCACGGTCGGCGTCGGGACGCGCAGGCTGAAGCCGTCGAACTTGCCCTTGAGGTCCGGGATCACCAGGGCCAGCGCCTTCGCCGCCCCAGTCGTGGTCGGGATGATGTTCTGGCCGGCTGCCCGGGCCCGGCGCGGGTCCTTGTGGGCGACGTCGAGGATCCGCTGGTCGTTGGTGTAGCTGTGGATCGTGTTCATCAGGCCGCGCTCGATGCCGAACGCGTCATGCACGACTTTGGCCGCGGGGGCGAGACAGTTCGTTGTGCAGCTGGCGTTGCTGATCACGTCGTGAACCGCCGGGTCGTACTTGTCCTCGTTCACGCCGAGTACGATCGTGATGTCCTCGCCCTTGGCCGGTGCGCTGATGATCACCTTGCGCGCGCCCGCATCCAGGTGGGCCCGAGCTTTCTCGGCGTCGGTGAAGAGGCCCGTCGACTCCAGGACCAGTTCGACCCCGAGGTCGCCCCACGGCAGGGCCGCCGGGTCCTTGACCTGGAGCACCTTGATCTCCCGGCCGTCGATGATCAGGGCGTCATCGGTGTGCTCCACCGTGCCGGAGTAGGCGCCATACGTCGAGTCGTGCTTGAACAGGAGCGCGTTCATGCTCGTGTCGACAAGGTCGTTCACGGCGACGACCTCGACGTCGGGCGCACGCTCGAGGATCGCCTTCAGCGATTGGCGGCCGATGCGGCCGAAGCCATTGATGCCGACACGGACGGTCATCGTGGGGTACCTCCTGGAACGGCGACCGGGCGTGCCGGTCGCGGGGTTGTGACTCTGGCTGGAGCGGCCGACTGGGCGAGGCGGCTCATGACCAGCGGATGGGCGCCCGCGAGGGAGACGTCGCCGCCGAGCGCCGCCGGCACGACGGTCACGTGCCGGGCGAGGACCTCGAAGGCCTCGCTGGCGATCGTGGCCCGGATGGGGCCGAGCAGTCGCTCGCCTTCGGCCACGGCAATCGAGCCGCCGATCACGATTCGGTGGGGGTTGAAGGCATTGACGTAGCCAACGCAGGCGGCAGCGAGCGCTCGGCGCGCGCGATCCATGAGGCCGGTGCACGCCGGATCGTCCGCGAGCGCGCCCTCGACCACGTCCTTTGCGGAGAGCTCGTCGGCTCCGCCGCGGATCTCGCGTGCCCGGGCCACGAGGAAGGGCGATGCGTCCGCGACCAGCAGGAGACGGGCCTCGCGCGCCAGCGACACCCCGGCGGCGTAGGCCTCGACGTGCCCGATCCCGCCGCAGCCGCAGCGCGGTCCGTCGAGCCCGACGGGGACGTGGCCGAGCTCGCCGGCGAGGCCGTCAGGGCCGTGGAAGATCTCGCCGCCGGCGACGATCGCGCCGCCGACGCCCGTCGAGACGGTGAGGTAGATGAAGTCGGTCTCGCCCTGTGCGGCTCCGAAGGCCATCTCGCCGAGAGCAGCCACGTTCGTATCCCGATCCAGGAACGCGGGCAGGCGTTCGGAGCTCGCGAGCTCGGCGGCCAGGGGCACGTCGCGGAACGCGGGCCCGAGATTGGGCGGTTCCAGAACAACGCCGCGCATCGGGTCGACCGGCCCAGGGCATGACAGGCCGACGCCGGCGATCGCGGCGGCGAGCTCGGCGGGTGCGTCAGCCCGGGCCTGGCGGGCGGCCTCGCGACAGGCGGCGAGCACCGCCTCGGGGCCTTCGCCGGTGGGCGTTGGGCGCTGGTTCCGCGCGAGCCTCGTTCCATCGGGCTTGACGATCGCGGCGCGAATCAGCGTGCCCCCGAGGTCGACGGCGATGACAGGCTGAGAGGACAGGGCGAAACCTCTGGTTTTGATCGTGCGGAGCGCCTTCGAGTTTAGCAGCCGAGGGTTCGGTTTCCCTATGGCGGGACGACCCGCTCGTTGCGGACGCGTCTGGGGCGCCCCGATTTCGCCCACGAAAACCAAGACCCCCGCCAGTCACCCGGCGGGGGTCCTCGGTGTCGATGAGGACTGGTCAGCCGCCGATCTTGAACACCTTGGTCCCACACTTGGGACAGGTGCCGGAAAGCGCCTTCTTGCCGTTCTTCATCGTGATCTGCACTGGGTTCTGGACTTCGACTTTCATCTTGTCCTTGACGCAGTAGGCCATGGCCATGGGTTCAGGTCCTCCCGATGCTCCCTTGCGCCCCGGGCTCGGTGCCCGGAGTCACGCTGCGCTCATATTCCAAGCGACGGCCGCCAATA
>JBBQFS010000201.1:0-3072 GCA_038322255.1 Candidatus Limnocylindrales bacterium
GGCGAAGAACAGCGCCACCGGCGGGGTGTAGGTGAAGGCGTCGGTCGTCGCCACCGGGCGGGTGTAGGGATTGGCGAGATCGACCGCCCAGTAGGCATGGGCGTCGCCCGCGGTCGTGGGCCGGAAGATCGTGAAGAAGACGAGGACCACGACAAACGCCGCGCGAAGGCCCCATTCGATGAGCCGGCGATTGCGGCGAAGCACGTTCATGAGGGGCGGCTGGCCGCGGGAGGTCACGGACCGTAGACCGAGATCGATGTGCGCGGCGAGGCATCGAATCGGTCGACCAGGCGGGGACGAGACGCCACGCCCGTGCCGCCGCCTGACAGCCCATCGATCAGCGCGTCCTCTGCGGGCCCGCCGCACGGTGCGCCGATCGCGGCCGCGAACAGCCGGTCGCAAGGCACGACGATGAGCCCCGGGCCGATCGCCATGCCGGAAAGCGCCGCCAGGTTTCCGCCGGCCCGGGCAATCGGGAATGCGAGGGCGTCACCAAGCTTGAAGCTGGGCAGGCCCCAGACCGTGATCGGGACATCTCCGGCTCTCGCTGCGACTCGCTCACCCGCAGCGCGCATGGCGGGCCAGCCGCCGTCGGGGTCGATGTGTGGCGGCTTCCGAACGAGGGCGACGGTCACCAGCAGCGCCAACCCGACACCGACGGCGATCCCGGCGATTGCCGGGGCGGGCCGGCGCGTCGTTCGCCAGGCGGCCAGCGCGCGCTCGAACAGGCTTGCCGCTGGCACCGAGACCAGGATGACCACGATCGGGTCGAGGAAGGCGTGGTAGTGGTCGTTCGGCAGGCCCGGCACGACGCGCTGCAGCGATGGCGCCGCGAAGGCCAGCGCGAGCGTGCTCCAGGCGAGGATCCCGACCAGCCAGCGGAGCCCGATCGCCTCATCACCGCGCCGTGCCTGTTTGAGGCCCACGGCAATCAGGCCGACCACGACCGCAAGGACGATCGCTGCAGCGGCCGGGACATCGGTGACGAGCCCGACCATCGGCCAGCTGACGACCCGCAGGAGCGTGAACAGCAGCGTCGCGATCGGGCCGGCGCCGGTGCCTTCGTCGCCGCTCCTGATCCAGTCGAGCACGCGTTGGGTCTCGAGAAACCCCGTCTGGAGCTCGTGGACCATCAGTGGCAGGAACAGGATGACGATGAGGCCCACGCCACCGAGGAGCGCCGGGGCGATGCGCCGGTCGCGGCGCAGCTCGAGGATCGCGATGGCGACGATCGCGATGAGGAAGACGACCCCGAGCACGTGCAGCTGGACGACGGCTCCCGCAGCGCCAAGTGCCAAAGCCCACCGGGCGTGGCTGCCGGTCCAAGCGCGCCACGCGGCCGCGAGCGCCAGCACAGCGAAGAACCCGATCGGGTTGGGGTTCCATATGAAGGTCGATTCGTCGATCGCGGCAGGGGAGACGGCGAGGAGCAGGCCGGCAAGGGCGCCCGCGAGCGGGCCGCCGATCGAGCGTGCGAGCCACCACGTGAGCGCGACCGCGCCCATCCCGAGCAGGGCCAGGAACGCCGTCACCGCGACCGGGTCGCCGTTGGAGATGGCCGCCGCTGGCGCGAGCAGGAAGTAGTAGAAGGCGCCGTGATGGAATTCGCCGACCGACGTCTTGGGCCCGAGGAGCGGCACGACGCCGTCGCGCGTGAACGCCACGAGCGTCAGCATGTCGTGGCCCTGATCGGCATCGAAGCGGCCGCGCGCGTCGATCCCCGGCAGGCGCAGGAGCGCGGCCAGACCGACCACGGCCAGCACGGCAAGCCGGTCGAACCTGCTCATGTCGTTCGATCGGCGCGACGGCTGACTGATGGGGTTCGGCGGCGAGGGGCGCCGGGGACCCTTGGTGCGTCGCGACCCCATCGGCTGTGCCGCGACGCGCCCCCGAGCCATGCGGGTCGTTCCTGCCGGCCGCTCGACATCGTCGTCGGCAGGTGCGGACTTCGCGGCGCGGCGGGAGAGCCGGAAGGCCGCAGGGGGCAGGGGATCGAGCGCCTCGCCCGCGAACAGCGCCCGGGCGCGAGCGATGTTGATCGCGTCGTAGCCCTCGTCCATCCCTGGCGACTTTGCCCGGAACCCGGGATCCGGCCCGGCGAGATTGACGAGGTACGAAGCGTGGACCGCCAACGGAGCCACGTCCAGCTCGGTCATCCGGGTTCGAAAGGCATCAAGGCCGCGCGGGGGTGCGGTCCGGCGCTTCCAGGCGGTCGGATTGTCGATGAAGACCTGGACCGTCCGCGCGCCGATCTCAGCCGCGCGCTCGGCAGCCCGCGGGAGGCCCCGCCCGAGCTGGAGGTGCACGCCGATTCGCGGCCCAGCCGGATCAGCCCTGGCGCCTCGATCAGCGTCCCGCGCCGTCGCGGCGTCCGAGCGCAACCGGGCGGTCAGTTGGCGCTGGAGCGGCGCGGGGGCCCGCCCTTCGTGTAATCGCCGCCGAGGACCGGCTCGATCAGCCCGTAGCCACCGTCGCGCCGCGGATACAGGATCGCCAGCCGTTCGTTCTCGGCATTGACGAAGACGAAGAATGAGTGGCCCAGCTCGTTCATGCGGATCACCGCGTCCTCTTCGAATATCGGCTCGATGTTGAAGCGCTTGACCTTGACGATCTGGCCGCGTCGGTCCTCGCGATCGGGATCTTCGGCCCCGTCGGGGGCGGCCTCAGCCTCCCGGTCGGGGGTCGCTCGGGCACGCGTTCGGGGCTTCTGACGAAAGTCGACGGCGCGACGCTCGATCTTGTCGAGGACGTCGTCGATCCCGGCCTGATGCGTCGGCGCGGCGGCCGAGCTCCGGAGCGCCTGGCCGTCGATGACCAGGGTGAGATCCACGATGTGCGAGGCCTGGACGTTGCGATGCTGCTCGACCGAGAGCTCGACGGTCGCGTCGGAACGGTCGTCGACGAGGCGCTCGAGCCGGACGAGCTTGCGCTCCGCGTACTCGCGAACGCGGTCCGGCACCTCGTAGTTCTTGCCCTTGACGACCGTGCGCACGTCCACCTCCCGGCTGGTGGTTCATCCTACCGCCGGGCCCCTGGGCGAGCGCGCCGTCATCGTTCACGCGCGACCGCGAC
>JBBQFS010000202.1:0-3053 GCA_038322255.1 Candidatus Limnocylindrales bacterium
GAGGATCGCCTCATCTATGTCATCGGGCCGGGCGGCCATTCGCAAATCGGCGCGGAGGAGGTCTTCTCGCGGGCCGGCGGCCTGGCTGCGATCTACGCCTTCATCGACGACGGGTTCTATCTCGGGCACGGCGCCGCACGCTCGATGCGGATCGAGCGGACCCCGGGCTACGCCCGCGCTCTCCTCGCCGAGGTCGCATTCGACAGCGGCGACCTGCTCATCATCGTGAACGCCTACGGCATCAACTCGGCCACGATTGACAGCGCCCTGTACGCGAACGAGCTCGGGATGACCACCATTGGCGTGACCTCGATCGCGAACCAGCGCGGCCTACCGCAAGGGCATCCGAGCCGGCATCCGAGTGGGCGCGACCTGTGCGACGTCGTCGACATCGTCGTCGACACCAAGATGCCGCTCGGTGACGGGCTCCTCGACATCGAGGGGGTCGCCCAGCCGGTCGGTCCCGTCTCGACGATCGTCAACGCCTACGCGATGAACGCCATCATGCTCGAGGCGATGGCCGAGCTCGTCCGGCTCGGCGTCGAGCCACCCGTCTGGAAGAGCTCGAACAGCCCGGGCGGCGACGCGGTGAACGAGGCGATCACCGCGCGATATCGCTCCCGCGTGCGGAATCTCTGACCAGCCGTGTCGGTCCTGGTCCCTCCCGATCCCGCGCCGCCAACGACGGCTCGCGCCCGTGCCGACCCGCGTGCGCATTCCGTGTCGGATGATCTATTGTCCAACGATCCAACTCCGAGGCCGAGGTTGCCCGCGATGGGTCTGCACCGCCCCGAGACCCTCACGACCGCTGTGGCGAGCTACATCCGGAACGCGATCGTCCATGGCCAGCTCGCGCCCGGCTCGCGCCTCTCCGAGGTCGCCCTCGCGACCGAGCTCGACACCTCCCGCGGGACGGTTCGTGAGGCGCTGCGGACGCTGGTCGACGGCGGCCTGATCGATGCGATCCCCCACCGCGGCGTGTTCGTGACGCAGCTGACGGTTCGGGCGACGTGGGAGATCACGAGCCTTCGGGCACTCCTCGAGCCCTACGCGTCACGACTCGCGCTCGAGGCTGCCGGCGCCGCGGTGTACGGCGACGTGCAGCCGGCGTTCGAGAACCTCAAGGTCGCCGTGGCGTCGGGCGACCCCGTCGTCGTCGCCGACGCCGATGTCGCGTTCCACCGGTCGGTGTTCGCGCGGTGCGGCCACGCGATGCTCCTCAGCCAGCTCGAGACCCTCCAGTCGCTTTCGCGTCGAGTGGTCCTGACCAACCAGATCTCGTCGGCGGACGCGCCGACGCTGATCGCCCAGCACCAGCCGATCGCCGACGCCGTGGAGCTCCGCGACCCGGAGCTCCTCGAGGCCGCTGTCCGGACGCACGTCATCGAGGGCGGTGAGCTCCTGATGACCCGGATGGCTGCCCTGGAGGCCGGTCGGTCGAAGGTCGCGGCACGGGGGTCGTTCGGTCTCGGAAGATGGCCGAGCGGGACCACCCCGCATCCACGGCGTACGGGCCTGGCCCGTCGCGACGGCCGCCAGTAGTGGCGGCGGAGGAGGCGCATCACCTTGCAGATCACGTGAGGAGCGAGATCCGTCAAGCCCGTTCAGAGGAGGAAGCAATGCAACAGCCAAGGTTCATCAGGAAGCTCGCCGTGGGAGCGGCCCTCGTGCTCGCGGTGAGCGCGTGCGGGGGCGGCACAGCCTCATCCGCTCCGACCGCCGGCGCCGGGCCGACCGCTGCCGGCGGGACCACCGCCCCCGTCGCCACCGCTGCGGCGAACGCGTGCGGCACGGATCCCGTGACGCTGAACGTGTGGGGCGGCTATCCCGAGATCGACCCCGTCTACAAGAAGGCGGGCGAAGACTTCAAGAAGACCCATCCCAACGTCGACTTCACGGTGTTTAGCACGGACCTACGCGGGTTCGAGCAGAAGCTCACCACGGCGCTGCCCTCGAAGACGGCCGGTGAGGTCGTCGTTCGGACGACGAACTTCCTGGCCCGGTTCATCGACCAGGGCCTGCTCGAGAAGCTCCCCGATGACATCAAGTCCGCGGTGACCACCGCCGGCGCATACGTGCCCGAAGTCATCAAGGACAACACCTACAAGGGCGAGATCTGGGGCATGCCGATCTTCACCGGCGGCACGGCCATCTACTACAACACCGACATGTACACCGCGGCTGGGATCACCGGCCCGCCGAAGTCCCTTGACGACCTGGCGAACAATGGCAAGAAGCTGGCGGTCAGGGACGCCGGCGGCGCGACGACGCGCTCAGGCTGGAGCCTCCGGCTCAGCGGTCAAGGCAGCGGCGTCGCGGAGAAGTTCTGGATCCTCCTGATCCAGAAGGGCAAGACCCTCATCCGCGAGACCGCCGAAGGCTCCGGCAAGTGGGTCGTGGAGTACAACGGCACCGAGGGCCAGCAACTCCTCCAGATGTATGTCGACCTCCTCAAGGAGGGCGTCGACTCCCAGAACATCGACCACGATGCCAAGGCGTTCGAGACGAAGGTCACCGCGCAGTTCCTGCGTGAGTCCTGGGTCATCCCGGAGATCGCGACGAAGGCGCCCGATCTCGTCGGTCACTACGCCACGATCGCTCCGCCCGTCGGCGACATCCTCACGACCGAATCGATGTTCGTCCCCGCCGGCGCGGCCAACGCGGACTGCGCCTGGGAGTTCATCCGGTTCATGCGCGAACCCGATCAGCAGCTCAACCTCACGAAGGTCTCCGGCTGGCCCGAAGCGCGCAGGGACATGGACCTCACGGCATTCCTCGCCGAGAACCCGACCTACGAAGGCTTCCTCAAGAAGCCCGCCAGCTTCCAGCTCTACGTCACGCCACCAATCGCCGAGTTCGATGAGATCGAGACGAAGCTCGCGACGCACCTGGTCGAGGGCTACGCCGATTTCGCCAACCTCTCCGGCCATCCGGACAAGGTCAAGGCCCTGCTCGACGGCTGGGCCCAGGAGACCAACGACATCCTCAAGGCCAACGGCCACTCCGGCGGCTGACAAGCGCGTTGGACGGCGCCGCGGTCCCCGCGGCGCCGT
>JBBQFS010000203.1:0-3029 GCA_038322255.1 Candidatus Limnocylindrales bacterium
GTCCCGGCGAGGGCTGAGGAAGGAGCACGGCATGGGTCGCAACAAGGTCACGGTCGTCGGCGCCGGGAATGTGGGAGCCACGACTGCCCAGCGCATCGCCGAGGCCGGCCTTGCCGACGTCGTCCTGATCGACATTGTCGAGGGGCTGCCCCAGGGCAAGGCCCTCGACCTCGCCGAGGCGGCGCCCGTGGTCAGTCACGACTCGCGGATCATCGGCAGCAACGACTACGCCGCGACAGCCGGGTCGGACGTCATCGTCGTGACGTCCGGGCTGGCGCGCCAGCCGGGCATGAGCCGCGACGACCTCCTGGCCCGGAACGCGGGCATCGTCAAGGCGGTGGTGGAACCCTCCGTGGCGCACTCGCCCGATGCCGTGCTGATCATCGTCACGAACCCGCTCGACGCGATGTGCCACGTCGCGATGCGCGCCTCGGGCTTCCCGCGGGAGCGCGTGCTGGGCATGGCCGGGGTCCTGGATTCGGCGAGATTCCGCTCGTTCATCGCCGAGGAGATGGACGTCTCCGTCGCCGACACGAGCGCCTTCGTCCTTGGCGGACACGGCGACACGATGGTCCCGCTCCCGCGCTACTCAACCGTTGCGGGCATCCCGATCACGGACCTGCTCTCGCCGGCGCAGATCCAGGCGCTCGTCGACCGGACGGCCAACGGGGGCGCCGAGATCGTGGCCCTGCTCAAGAGCGGCTCGGCCTATTACGCGCCGGCCGCCTCGGCCTTCGAGATGGTCGACGCCATCCTCGGCGACCGTCGCCGCGTTCTGCCCTGCGCCGTGTTCCTCCAGGGCGAGTACGGCGTCGAGGGCCTGTTCGTGGGCGTCCCGGTGGTTCTCGGCAGGGGCGGCATGCAACGTATCATCGAGATCACCCTGCTGGACGACGAGAAGGCCGCTTTCGCGAAGTCCGCGGCCGCGGTCCAGGAGCTGGTCGACAAGCTGCCTGCCTAGAGGGCGCCCGCCCGGACGCTGTCGGGCCCTGACGGCCTGATCGACGTCATCCGCCGATTACACTCCTGCGGTGCTCGCCGTCCTGACGGTCTCGCTCGATCCCGTCCTCCGGATCAGCGACACGACCTCCGTGCGCTACGAGACGATCGGCCTGGCCATCGTCCTCTTCCTGGGCCTGCTACTCGCGGCGCGGATCGGCTCGATCACCCCGGCCCACGGGCCGTCCGTGCCGGCACCCGGCCTGCGCGTCGACGATCTCGTCTTCATCATCGTCGGCGCGATCCCCGGCGCGATCTTCGGCGGCCGCCTGGGCTACGTCATCGACCACCTCGGCTACTACGTCGCGAACCCGGCGGCGATCGCGGACCCGGCCCAGGGCGGCTTGACGCTGACCCTCGCGGTCCCATTCGGAATTCTCAGCGGCGGGCTCATCGCCCGACTGCTCGGCGCGCCAGTCGGGCGCTGGATGCACGCGCTCCCCCTGCCGCTGCTCTTCGTGCTCGCTGCCGGCAAGCTCGTCGGCCTGCTCGGCGCATCGGGCCAGGGTGCTCCGACCGACCTTCCGTGGGCGACCGCCTACCGGGGCCCGGGGCCATGGGGCTCGCTCGGCGCTGACCTGCCGGCGCACCCATCGCAGGTCTACGAGGCGATCGCGATCGGCCTGGTGATCCTCGTCCTGGCGCTGGCCTCCCGCATATCCTTCATCGCCCGGCGCGACGGGGCTGCCCTCTTCGCGGCGCTGGGCCTGTCGGCCGTGGCGCGCTTCGTCGTGGCGTTCACGTGGCGCGATCCGGCCATCATTGGGCCGTTTCGGACGGACCAACTGCTCGAGCTCGGCGTGCTGCTGGTGGCCATCGCCGGCCTCGTCGAGCGGCGGCGCGCGGCCACGCAGGCGCCGGCCGACCGGCGCCTCGAGATGGACCCGCGGCCGGCGTGATCACGCGCCCCGCCTCAGGCCGGGCCCCGTGATTCGGAGCCGCAGTACCCTTCTCGGGCAAGCAGTCGCCCGCCGGGCGCGCTGAGCCCGAGGTTTTTCAATGACACAGGTTGCTGAGCCTGAGACCCGTCGCGCCGACGAGCTCGGTGAAGCCGTTCCCCACTGGATCGGTGGTCGGCGCGTTCCCGGGACGTCTGGCCGCCGCGGCCCGGTGTTCGACCCGGCCCTCGGCACGATCGCCCGCGAGGTCGACTTCGCGTCGATCGAGGACGTCGACGCTGCCGTCGCGGCGGCCCGAGCCGCGTTTCCGGGATGGCGGGCCACCTCTCTTTCGAAGCGCACCGAGATCATGTTCCGGATCCGGAACCTGGTCGAGTCGAATCGCCGTGAGCTGGCCACCCACCTGACGGCCGAGCACGGCAAGGTCCCGTCGGACGCGCTCGGCGAGATCGCCCGCGGCATCGAGAACCTCGAATTCGCCTGCGGCATCCCGCACCTCATGAAGGGCGGCTACTCGGAGCAGGTCTCGGGCGGGGTCGACGTCTACCAGATCCGGCAGCCGCTCGGCGTGGTTGCCGGGATCACGCCGTTCAACTTCCCGGCGATGGTGCCGATGTGGATGTTCGCGACGGCTATTGCCTGCGGCAACACGTTCATCCTCAAGCCCTCGGAGAAGGACCCCTCGGCCTCGCTGTACCTTGCCGAGCTGCTCAAGGAAGCCGGCGTTCCCGACGGCGTGTTCAACGTCGTCAATGGCGACAAGATCGCCGTTGATCGGATCCTCGAGCATCCGCACATCGCCGCGGTCTCGTTCGTCGGCTCGACGCCGATCGCGCGCTATATCTATGAGACAGGCACGAAGCACGGCAAGCGCATCCAGGCCCTCGGCGGCGCGAAGAACCACATGGTCGTCCTGCCGGACGCCGACATCGAGATGGCGGCCGACGCCGCGGTCTCGGCCGCGTACGGCTCGTCGGGCGAGCGCTGCATGGCTGTCGCGACCGTCGTGGCGGTGGGATCCGTGGCAGACCCCCTCGTCGAGGCGATCGGCAGGCGCCTGCCCAAGATCACCGTGGGTCCCGGCTCCGATCCGTCGGCCGAGATGGGCCCGCTCGTGACGAAGGTCCATCG
>JBBQFS010000204.1:0-2962 GCA_038322255.1 Candidatus Limnocylindrales bacterium
GCTGGGCAGCGACGAAGGTCGTCCCAAGGATGGCCATCGGGACCGCCGCCAGGAGCGACGGCAGGGGCAGCCAGACTTCGAAGGCCGGTCGCGGGAAGGACAGCGGCGGAGTCTGGAAGCTCCAGATCGCGTCGGTCGTGAGGCCGTGGCCCTCGACCAGGTTGCGCGCCACGCCCACGTAGTACGCGACGTCTTCCGGCCGCGGATAGGTGATCTGGGTCGCAGCCCACGCGCGCACGACGAGGGCGACCGCGAACACGAGCAGCGCCGACAGGACGGCTTCCCGGCGGGTCACCTAGCCATCACCCGGCGATCACCTGGCGGTCATCGGCGGCTCACCACGCGCTTATCCGCCGCATCGAGCGTCATCAGGCATCGTGCAGACCGGGAAGAGGGCGAGGCGCGGCAAGCCGCCATCGGCCGAGGGGTATTCGAACGCCGGCGGGCCGATCCACGCCGGGCGCTGGGCGGCCAGCACCGGCCCCAGGGCCATGGCGGCGTCCGACCGTTCGATGACGATCCACCGAATGGAGTAGGCCCGCGCCACGGCTTCGATGACCTCGATCGGGTCGTCGGGCGTGACGACACCGGGATGGCCCGTCCAGTACTTGATGCCACCGGCGTCGATGGACAGGATGCGTTCGTCGTCGCCGACGCCCAGCCGCTCGAGCTCCGCGGCGAGCGCGATCCGCGGCTGGCGCGCGGCATCCCACGCGACCTGGACCGGCCGCCCGAACACCACGCCGACGCCAACGACCAGGGCGACGACGCCCCATAGGAACACGTTGCTCGCGGCATCGCGGTTCCAGGTCCTGCGCCGAGCCGACAACCACTCGACCAGGACGAGAATCCCCGCGACCGACAGGATCGCCGCATGCGGTGCCAATCCGATCGCGGTATGGATGAACGTGCCGCCGGGCACGTGCACCGGATAGAGAAGCGTCGCGCCGGCGAAGACGACGAATGTGTACACGAGCCAGGGCTGGAAGGCGGGATCGCGGCGGCGCGACACGGTTCCGACGAGCAGGAACGGCACGAGCACGACGCTGCACACCAGGACGGCGAAGATCGTCAGGGCCGAGGTGAGGCCGGCGAGGCGGCTGGCCACGATCGGCCCTGCGCCCTGCGCCAGGAACGAGCCCAGCGACGGTTCGGCGACGATCGAGTTCCACTCGCGGAAGTCCCGGATCCAGAGCGCCGCGCCGCTGGCGCTGGTTGGCGAGATCGAGCCGAAGACCGCGAGCTGCCGCGCCCACCACGGGCCGATGACCAGCAGGAACAGCCCCAAGGCGATCAGCCCAGCGGTGACCGGGATCGCCGGCCGTTCGGCCGCCTGGCCAGTGGGGAGTCGACGCAGTGACCGCCACACGCGCACGCGGTCGGCGATCCAGATGAGCCCGAGTGTGCTCGCCAGCAGGACCCCGTCGTTGCGAGCCAGCGCCATGACTCCGGCCAGCAGTCCCGCGACGGCGAACCAGCGATGCTCCCCGCGGAGCCCCCGAGAGGATGCCCACAGCGTGGCAGCGACGAGCGGCATCACGATCCCGAACGTCTCCGGCTGAGCCATGAAGACCGTCGCCGCGCCGGGGATCGCGATGAGCACGCCCGCAGCAGCCGCCGCGTTCGGCCGGCTGCCCGCGTCGCGCGCGATGACCCAGGTCAGCGGGGCCGCCAGCGACCCGATCAGCACCCCCGGCAGCGCGCTCGCAACAGCTGTCGGCCCGAGGACCGCGATGAACGGCGCCTGGAGGAAGCTCGCCAGCGGGAGCCAGTGGGCGTTCGACGGGATCGGCAGCGTCGGCACGGCGGGGATGCGGGCGCCCACCTCGGCGAAGATCCAGATGAAGTCGACGCTCAGCCCGTGGCCGGCGGCGAGCTCCCGAGCGACGTTGACGTAGTAGAACGAGTCGGGATAGGCGGGATCGGGGAACAGGGCCACGAGGGCGGCCCGGACCGCGAGCGCGAGCAGGAACAGGACGACCGGCGTTCGCAGGGCCTTCGTCCTCAGGCGGTTTCGAGCGTCGCGCGTCGATCCGTCTCGTTGCGCACGGCCGAGGTCGGGTCGGTCCCCCCAGGATCGAGCGGTTGTGTCGTCGATGGCGATGGCGACGAAGACCGCAGGAGCGGGAAGACCGCCACGAGGAGCGTCAGGTTTACAGGCCACAGGGCCGGCATGGCCAGCGTCGAGGCAACCGGCACGAGCCAGCGCCAGCCGCGCCATCCGGCGAGCAGTGCGAGGGCTGCGGCAATCGGCAGCCGGACCGCGAGCGGGACCGGGAAGTACGGCCATGCGATGTTGACGCCGGTGTTCTCGATCAGTGATCCGACCCACTCGAACCACAGGCGGGGTGCGACGACGAACGAGATGGCCGCGATCGCAGCCGTCGCTCCAAGCGCGATGGCGAGATTCCGCCACTCCCGGCGACCGACGAACCAGAGCAGGCCGATGCCCGGCGTGACCTTGGTCAGCAGGATGAAGGCCCACGTTGCCGGCCACCGGAAGCCCGCGACGATGGCGAGCGCCATGAGCGTCTCGATGTTGCCGCGAAGGATCTCGAGCGGCACGAAGCCCGTGAGCAGCGCGACCGGCAGCCACGATCGGGTCACGGCCACAAGGGCCGCGCCGTTGAGGGCGTACCAGGCCGCGAGGAACGCCGGGAAGGAGAGGGCGAAGAGGGGCGCGAAGGCCTGGAGGAAGGCCGGGGAGTAGTAGTAGGCCACCGGCGCGCCGAGCACGGGTCGGGCGTAGGGCTCGCCGCGGGCGGCTTCCCAGTACGCGCGAGCGTCGTAGGCCTCGCCCGCGGACGCGTCGGTCGCGCTGAGCCAGGCGCGTACGAGAACCGTGACGAGGAGCACCAGGCCCGCGACGAGAAGCCCGTGGCGGATCGCCCGGACACGCTCAGGTGTCACGCCGGCAACGCTACCATCCGCTACCCACCGCATCGAACCCATCCGAAGGTAC
>JBBQFS010000205.1:0-2811 GCA_038322255.1 Candidatus Limnocylindrales bacterium
TGGAAGCCGGGGTCCCGATGGATGCTGGGAGCGGTGGGAGATCCGTCCTCCCAGCGAGCGTCTCAGGCGGGAGTCGGCTTCAGCTGCAGGGCCAGCTTGGCTGCCGGCTCTCGCTTGGCCTGCGTTGCCCAGACCAGGCCGATCCCGGCGATGAGGGCCAGGAGCCCGATTCCTGCGAACAGGGCCGCGATTCCGAGGCCGAGCTGGAGGGCCGAGGCCGTCGCGGTCCCGACGCCGAGCTCTGCGATGAGCGCGTGTGCCGTGCCGCTCCAGGCCTTGTCGCGAGCCGGACCCTCAATCGGGTGGCTGCGATCGAACTGGGAGAAGTAGCGCCCGTTGACATCGAGCTTGTACTCGCCGGCTGCAAAGGTCTCACCCTTGTAGACGACAGGCTTCGTGAGGACCACTGTCTGCGTGCTGTGCAGGGTGTGATACGTGATCGTTGCCATCTGGTACATGTACTCGGTCGCGGTGTTCACGATCGGGTCGTTCGGGTTGAGGTCGCCGGCATTGACCGGGTAGCCCCAGTCGTTCTTGAGCAGCGACATGATCGATTCGGCTTCGGCGGTCTCGCCGCGGTCAACCAGCTGGCCCTGCTCGTTGTAGGTGAGCTTGACGCCCTGCGCTGCGCTCAGCGCGTTCAGCGAATTCGTGCCTTCCTGTGTCTTGGCAAAGGCGTACGAGCCCCCGGCGATGAACAGCAATCCCATCAGCCCGAGCACGACGCCCAGTCCACGCAATCGTCCGGTCATTTGAAGTCTCCCTTTCTTCCTTGTCCTTGTGACATCTCTTGGTGTCCTCACTGTGGCCCGACGGCGGGGGGAGGACAGGTTGCCGAATGGACCCTTCATCGGGCGGCATGGCCCGGTCGCGGGGGGCTATTTGTCACCCTCGAGCGTCAGGGCCGGACGATGAGGATCGGGCAGGGCGCGTGGCGGAGGATATGGTCGGAGACGCTGCCCAGGACGAGCCGCTCGACACGGTTTCGGCCGCGCGTTCCCGCCACGATGAGGTCAGCCTGTTCGGCCACCGCAGCCTCGACGATCGACGGACCCGGCTCGCCCTCCCAGACGAGGAACGAGACATGCACCCCAACGCGGCGGCCACGGGCGACCAGCGCCTGGGCGGAAACCTCCCGGGCGGCACGCCGCTGGTCCATCCGGGCGTGCACCGGCCCCACGGACAGCTGCGTCGACGGATCGATCACGCTCACGACGAGCAGCTCCGCCCGAAGGTCCCGGGCCAGCTCGAGCGCCTGATCCGTCGCGCTCGCCGACGTGCTCGACAGGTCCGTCGCGAGCAGGATCCGTCGGATCCGGCGCGAGGGAAGCTCGTTGAGGGCGGCGTCGATGGCCGGCAAGGCGCTCATGCGATCCACGATAGGCACGAGGGTCCGGGGAACGAAGTGACCTCCGGCACCTAATCCGGGGGCCATCCAGCCGGAGCTGGCCAGCGCCACTGCTAGGCTCTCGCGGGTGAGATCCGACGAGGCGCTCTATGCGCTCGACCGTGCGACGCGTGCCATCGCCGGCGAGCTGGACCTTGATCGCGTCCTCCAGCTGATCGTCGACAGCGTCCGCGGGCTTGTTCGAGCACGCTATGCCGCGCTCGGCACGGTCGACCCATTCGGCGGCATCGAGCGCTTTATCACGAGCGGCATGTCCTCGGAGCTGCGCGGCCGGATCGGGGAGCTGCCTCGCGGCCACGGACTGCTGGGGACGATCATCCGCGACGGCGTCTCGTTGCGGATCCCCGACATCGCCCTGCACCCGGATACCTACGGCTTCCCGCCCTCGCACCCGCCGATGCGCTCGTTCCTCGGCGTCCCGGTGACGATCGCCGGTGCGTCCGTCGGCAACCTCTACCTGACCGAGAAACGTGGCGCGCGGGAGTTCAGCGCGGAGGACCAGGAGCTGGTGGAGATGTTCGCGTTCCATGCCGCCATTGCCATCCAGAATGCGCGGCTCCACACCGAGGTCCAGAAGCTGGCGATCGTGGACGAGCGGCTGCGGATCAGCCGTGACCTGCACGATGGAATCATCCAGAGCATCTACGCCGTGAGCCTCTCGCTCGAGGACGTCCCGGACCTGATCGAGGAAGGTTCGGCGGAGGCGGGTGAGCGCGTCGACCGCGCCATCGACCGGCTGCATACGACCATCGCCGACATCCGGACCTTCATCGTGGGCCTCGGCCCAGAGGCCGAGGCGGGGCTACGCGGCGCTCTCGAATCGGTCGCCGCGGATCTCTTCACCGAGTCGACCATCGATCTCGAGCTCGACGTGGCCGCGGCGTCGGAGCTCGACGGCCGGCTGTCGCCCGAGGTCGCGCACGCGATCGTCCAGATCGCGCGCGAGGCCCTGAGCAACGTCGCCCGGCACAGTCGCGCCGCGCGCGCGTCGATGTCGCTTCGGGTCGATGCCGACGAAGCCATCCTCCTCGTCGAGGACGAGGGCGCAGGCTTCGATCCGGAGCGCGGCGGCGGGAGCTCTCAGTTCGGCCTGGGCAACCTGCGCGACCGGGCCGCGGCGGTGGCAGGCGAGCTCAGGCTCGAGAGTGCACCCGGCAAAGGCACGCGTATCATCGTTCGACTGCCCGTCGCCCCTTCGGAGAATCCATCCTGACCGACCCGCTTTCGGCGCCGCGCTCAGAGCGTTCCGGCGATCCGCGCGGAGCCGAACCGAAGAAGCCCTTCCGTCTGCTGGTCGTAGACGACCACGAGGTTGTCAGGCAGGGACTGGTTGCGCTCTTCGATCGGCGCGGGGGCTTCCAGGTCGTGGCCGAAGCCGGCACGGTCGTCGAGGCGGTCGAGCA
>JBBQFS010000206.1:0-2804 GCA_038322255.1 Candidatus Limnocylindrales bacterium
CGCGACACCGCAGCCGACCTCTCCGGGCGCCCCGCAGAATCTCAGCGCCACGCCCCACAAGAGCCGCGGGATAATCCTGACCTGGTCGGCCCCGGCCTCGAACGGGGGCAGCCCGATCACCGGCTATCGCATCTACCGAAGCACGTCCCCGGGGACCGAGGTGCTGTACGTCTCGGTCGGGACCGTCACGACATACCGGGACACGGCCACGACGAGGGGCGTTCGCTACTACTACGCCGTCGTGGCAGTCAACGCGGTGAACCAGGGTCCCCGCTCGAACGAGTCGAGCGCGATCGCGAAGTGACGGCGTCGCAGGCGGTGACGACGCCGCAGCGCATCCCAACTCCCGACGGTCGATCGCTCGACCTCTGGCTCGCGGGTCCCGCGGACGGCGAGCCCCTCATCTTTCACGCCGGTACCCCTGGGTCGGGCATGCCCTTCGACTGGCACGTCAGCTCGATGGCGGACCGGGGGCTGCGCTTCGTCGGCTGGAGCCGACCGGGCTACGGCTCATCGACCCGTCGCGAGGGGCGATCCGTGGCGGACGTCGTGGATGATGCGCAGACCGTTCTGGACCACCTCGGCGCCGATCGAGCCTGGATCCTCGGCTGGTCGGGCGGGGGACCGCACGCGCTAGCCTGCGCCGCGCTGATGCCCGAGCGGGTCCGCGGGACCGCGCTCATCGCCAGCGTGGCGCCGTATCCCGCCGACGGCCTCGACTGGCTCGAAGGCATGGGCGCCGAGAACGTCGAGGAGTTCGAGGCCGCGCTCGCCGGGCCGGCGGCGCTGATCCCGTTCAAGGAGCGTGCGCTCGCGCAGTTCTCGAACCTCACGCCGAGCGAGGTCGCCGACGCTTTCGGCGACCTGATCGACGACGTCGATCGGGGCTCACTGACGGGGGCGCTCGCCGGGTTCCTTGCGGCGCAGATGGGTGAGGGCCTGCGCGAGGGCTACTGGGGCTGGTTCGACGACGACATGGCCTTCATCAAGCCATGGGGCTTCGATCTCGACGCGATCCCGAGTCGCGTCGACGTCTGGCAGGGCGGCCACGACCGGATGGTGCCGATCGGGCATGGGAAGTGGCTCGCCGGTCACGTCGGCAATGCGCACCCGCACCTGGACCCCGCTGAAGGCCACCTGTCGCTCGTCGTCGACCGCTTCCCGCGGATCCTCGACGAGCTGCTCGCCCCGAGCTGACGGCGCCCTCGCAGGCCCCGGCACGCCCGCTCACCATGCGCCGCACCGTTCGTGGACAGCGTGTGGACGTGAGCACCGGAATCAACGTGCGATCTTCGAATCTCGTGGATAAGGCGCTTTCGCGTCTCGGGGCTGCGCCCGTACAGTAGGCCTTGCCCGGAGGGGCCCTGAGAGATCAGGGTGGACCGGTCGATGCTCGCATCGACAGCCGGTCCGGTGCTTGCACCGGACAGGTGGACCACCCAGGTGGACCAGCGGTTCCTTCGGGCGTTGTCGTGTGCCCGGCGCTCGATATGCTCGCTTCGTCACCGAAAGGCCGGGAGCCGGCAGGGCAGGGGAGGGGCTGGTTGAGCGGGGCGGGATCCATGCGCATCGAGGGCTGGTCGCGTGCGCCCCTTTCCGGACGGCTGCCCGCCATCCTCCTGGTCGGCGGGGTTGGCCTCGCCGCGGTCGTGCGGGAGGCGGCCCCATACGTCTTCATCGGCCTGCTGTTCGGGTACCTCATCAGCCGTCGGTTCGGGACCCGCTCGACGGCCATCGCCGCGGTGTTGCCCGCGGCGGCAATCCTGGTCTGGCGCTCGCTACCGCAGGCGCTCGCGGACCCGGCCGGCGCCGACTGCGCGAACGTCCTCGCGCCGCCAGTCGTGTGGCGCCTGCTCGAGGGCGTGGTCGGGTTGGTGGCCGTAGCGGTCCTGCTGTTCGATCGCGGCAGCTCGCCGGCCCTACTCGGGCTGCGGCTTGGCTCGCGCCGCGTTCGCCTGGGCGCGATTCTGGCCCTGCTCATCGTCGGCCCAATCGCGCTCTACGCCGGCAGCGTGCTCGGCGATGCCCGATTCGCCGGGACGTTCTTCGGCGCCTACTCGCTCGATTTCTCCCAGCCGCTGGCGCTCCTCCCGGCGATCCTCTTCGCGGCATCGAACGCCCTCGCGGAGGAGCTCTCGTACCGCGGCGCGATGCGCGTCTGGTTGGCGCCGAGCCTCGGGGTCGTCGGGGCGAACGTCGCCCAGTCGATCGTGTTCGGGCTGTCGCACACCGGATCCGACTTCGTCGGGCTGCAGGGCCTCCTCCCGACGCTCGTCGCGATGGTCGTCATCGGCTACGCCGCGGGCGTCATCGCCCGGCGGACCGGCTCGCTGCTGCTGCCGCTCGCGATCCACCTCGCGCTCGACATCCCGATCTTCTACTACTGGGCCTGCCGGATCGGCTGAGGCGACGGCGCCTCGATACCATCCCCTGGGATCGGCCACGGAAGGAGGAGAAGGCATGGCAGGCACGTTGCTGTCCCACGCGCTGCGAAGGCTCGGGCTGCTCGCGCTCGCGGTCGGCGTGGCCGCCTGTGGTGGGGGAGGTCCCGCCGCGAAGGCCCTCGGCCAGGAGGCCGTTGTCGAGCACGCCAATGTCTCGCCCGGCACCGGCCCGACCACGACGCTCGCGGTCACCGCGCTGGCGGTCCGGACCGGCACGATCGCCGAGCTCGAGGCCGGCGGATTCAAGGTCGATGCGGCGGACCGCGGTCGAACGCCAACCTTCCTCGTCGACCTCGCGCACAAGGCCGCCCGGGTCAGCTTCCTGCCGCACGTCCCGGGCACGGACACCGACTGGGTCTA
>JBBQFS010000207.1:0-2790 GCA_038322255.1 Candidatus Limnocylindrales bacterium
AGGGTCGCTCGCCGGCCTGGTGGCCCAGCCCGATTGCGGGCGACGATCACCTCCGTTCGCTGGCCGACGACGTCCCGACCGAGCCGGATCCACGATCGACGGACGAGCTCGAGCCGGATGCCGGTCGCCTCGCCGACGGCCGCGGCCAACCCGCCGGCCGGCCCACTCGGCGAGTCCGATCCTCGACCCATCGTCCCCCCAGGCGGCTCGAGAACGACGAGGGTGATCCCGGCACGGCGCGCGAGCGCGGCCAGCCGCCCGAGTCGATCGGCGAATCTCGCTCCCGCCCCGCGCCCCGCCGCTCGGCCCGCGGCTCCACCCGTCGCGCCTCGACCGTTCGCCGTCCTGCCCGGGGTCCCGTGCTGCCGGGCCTGGGCTTCGTGCAGTTCGGTCGGCAGGTCGATGACCAGCAGGTCGACCGCGCGGCCGGCCAGGAGCGAGCCGGCGATCGCCAGGCTCTCCTCGGGGTCGGCCGGGGTCAGGACGACCAGCCACTCCGGCTTGATCCCCCGAGCGACGGCCTCCACCGGGTCGAGCGCAGCCGCCAGATCCAGCCAGGCGACGATCGCGCCGGCCGCCTGGGCCTCGGCCGCGAGCCGCAGCGCCAGCGTCGTCCGACCGCTCGACACCTCACCCCGCATCGACACGCCCATGCCCCGCGGCACGCCGCCCGGTCCGAGGATCGCATCGAGCTCGGCAAAGCCGGTCGAGAAGATTCGGTTCGAGTCGAGCTGCCGGCTCGGGAAGCCGTTCGGCTGCGGGGCACTCGCGTCCGCGTTCTCAGCGGTTTCGAGCGGGACCGTGGCCAGCGCGCCGACGACCTCGCCAACGTACCCGGGCGCAGCCGCGCCCCAGCGCGATCGAAGCGTCGCCAGGGCCGCGCTGAGGTCCGTCGAGGGAGCTGCCATCCTCGTCAGTATCGAACAGATGTTCGAATGAATCAAGGGGGCGCCGGCGAGCTCGGCCGGAACGAAGAGGGGCCCGTGCTAAACTCCGCCACCGCGTGGGGATGTAGCTCAGTTGGAAGAGCACCGCGTTCGCATCGCGGGGGTCAGGGGTTCGAGTCCCCTCATCTCCACCATCCACCACCCCTGACGATCGTACCGTTGCCGCCATAGGCCGCCCGGAGCACAGTCCCGGCACGGGAATTCCCTCGAATGAACCGAGGACCTTCCCCGAGCTACCGGAGGCTTGCCGATGCCCCTGGGCCTCGATCGCGAACTCGTACTCGTTGCCGAAGATGACCTGGCAAACCGCGCCCTCCTGGCACGACTGCTCGAACGGGCAAGCTATCGATCCATCAGCGTCGCCAACGGCCGGGACGCCCTCCGTGCCGCGGTCGAGGAAGCACCCGACCTCGTGCTCCTCGACATCGGACTGCCGGGCCTGAACGGGCTCGACGTGTGTCGACGCCTGCGGGCGGACCCGCGGACCGTGGCGATGCCGATCATCCTGGTCACCGGCCAGACCGCATCGCTCGACGTCGTCGCGGGCCTCGACGCCGGCGCCGACGACTTCATCCGAAAGCCCTATGACCAGGCCGAGCTCCTGGCCCGCATCCGCAGCGTCCTTCGGCTCGCCCGGGTCACCGCCGAGATGGACGGCGCCCATGGCGTCATCGCTGCGCTCGCGAACGCCGTCGAGGCCAAGGATGCGACGACCGAAGAGCACTGCCAGCGCCTCGCCGGGCTCGCTCACGAGCTGGGGGTCCGTGCGGGCCTCGAGCCGCCGGAGCTGAAAGGCCTCGTCTTCGGGGCGCTCCTGCACGACATCGGCAAGATCGGCGTGTCTGACGCCATCCTGACCAAGCCCGGCCGCTTGACGCCGCTCGAATGGCAGGCGATGCGCCAGCATCCGCTCATCGGCGAGCGCATCTGTGCGCCCTTGGCCACGGCCTCGATGTTCGCGCCGATCGTCCGCCACCATCACGAGCGCTGGGACGGCGAGGGCTACCCCGACGGCCTGCGCGGCGATGCGATCCCCATCGGCGCTCGCATCGTGGGCCTGGTCGATTCTTACGACGCGATGATCCACGACCGGCCCTACCAGCCGGCCCGGACGGTCGACGCGGCGCTGGACGAGATCCAACGGGAAGCCGGCAGCCAGTTCGATCCGGCGCTCGTCAGGCTGTTCCTGCCGCTCGCCGAGCGGGAGGCCAGCGACCAGGGAACGCCGGCGGTCCGGGCACTCGAGGCGCTCCGCGCCGCCGTCTGACGATGTCGCTCGACACCCGACACCAGCGACTGCCCCGAAGACGAGCAAGGCACCGCCATGAGCTTGGGCGGTGAGCTGCTCCTCGCGGTCGAGGACGAGCCGCGCAACGCGGCCCTGCTCGAGGCCATCCTCGGCCGCGCCGGCTACCGGCTGCGCGTCGTCGTCGACTTGGCCAGGCTCGCGAGTTCCTCGCGGACTCGACGCCGGCTCTTGTCCTGTTGGACCGGTACCTGCCTGACGGCGACGGGCTCAACCTCATCGGCACGATCCGAAGCTCGACGCGCACCGAACGTGTCCCGATCCTCCTCGTCAGCGCGAGCGTCCTGCCGTACGAGCAGGCTGCCGCGATCGACGCCGGCTGCGACGGGTTCCTCGCGAAGCCGGTGCGCGTGAAGCCGCAAGTGGACGAGGTCCGACGCCAGCTCGACCTGGGGGCCGCTGTTCGCGCCTAGTGCCCTGATTCATAATGTTCGGTAGGTAATCGCACTCGCACTCCCAGGTCCAGACGACCGAGGCGCAGGAGGTGGCGATGGCCCGCCGGGCCGAACTCTTCGTCCGTGAACTGAGCGACGGGGA
>JBBQFS010000208.1:0-2772 GCA_038322255.1 Candidatus Limnocylindrales bacterium
CGACGACGAGGTCCTCGACCTCCTCGGCCGACGGGAAGAGGAGCGTCTCGATCTCCGCCAGTCGCCGGGCGTCGCCGTCGCCCTCGCCCTCTGGCAGCCGGACCGCGATGCCATCGTCGGACCAGATCGTCTGCGCCTCGATGCCGAGGCGCTCCCGCAGGCGGGCCTCGATGGCGAGGGTCAGCGGAGCGTGGACGCGGCCGCCGAAGGGGCTCAGGATCACGAGCCGCCAGTCGCCGAGCTCATCGCGGAAGCGCTCGACGACGAGCCGTCGATCGGTCGGGAGGGCGCCCGCCACCTCGCGCTCCTCGTCGAGGTAGGCGACGAGGTTGCGCGCGGCCAGCTCGTCGAGGTCATGCTCGCCCCGGAGCCGGCTCGTGAGCGAGCGTTGGCCGCGCTCGCCCTGCGAAAGCTCGCCTTCGGCCTCGCGCAGGAAGCCGCCGATCGCCCGACCGAGCTCCACCGGCCGCCCGACCGAGTCGCCCTTCCAGAACGGCAGCTTGCCGGGCACGCCCGGTGCCGGCTCGACGATCACGCGGTCGGGCGTGATGTCGAGGACCCGCCAGCTGCTCGCCCCCAGGACGACGACGTCGCCGTGCATCCCGGCGCGCAACTCGTAGACCATCTCCTCGTCGAGCTCGCCGACGCGCCGGCCGGGTGTGCCCGCCTCGCCGGCGAGGAACACCCCGAACAGCCCCCGATCCGGGATCGTTCCGCCCGACGTCACTGCCACGACCCGCGCGTCGCGCCGACCGACGATCACGTCGGTCACCCGGTCCCAGGTGATTCTCGCCTTCAGCTCGGCGAACTCGTCGGACGGATAGGCGCCGGCCAGCATCCCGAGGACGGCTTCAAGCGCCTCACGCGACAGCGTCTCAAATGGTGCGGCCCGGTTCACGATCTCAAGCAGATCCGAGACCGTCCAGCGATCCATCACGGACATCGCGACGACCTGCTGGGCAAGCACGTCGAGGGGGTTCCGCGGCATGACAGTCGTCTCGATCGCACCCTCGTGCATCCGCTTGACCACGACCGCGGCCTCAAGGAGGTCGCCGCGGAACTTCGGGAAGACGATGCCCTTCGAGGGCTCGCCGACCTGGTGGCCGGCGCGCCCGACCCGCTGCAGCCCCGAGGCGACGCTCGTCGGCGACTCGACGAGCACGACCAGGTCGATCGCGCCCATGTCGATGCCGAGCTCCAGCGAGGACGTGGCGACCAGCGCAGGGACGCGCCCGGCCTTGAGGTCCTCCTCGATCTGGAGGCGTTGCTCGCGGGCGATGCTGCCGTGATGGGCCCGGACGAGCTCCTCGCCGGCGAGCTCGTTCAGGCGCTGCGCGAGACGCTCGGTGAGCCGGCGGCTGTTCGTGAAGACGATCGTGCTGTGATGGGCCCGGATGAGCTCGAGCAGCCGGGGATGGATCGCCGGCCAGATGCTCGTCCGCATGTCACCGAACGCCACCGGCCCGCCGGGCTGCTCCTCAAGCGGCAGGACCTCGCCAAGGCGGGCCATGTCCTCGACCGGCACGATGACCTCGAGCTGGAGCGCCTTCCGGCTCCCCGCATCGACGATCTCGACCTCCCGGCCCGGCCCAATTCCGCCCAAAAAGCGCGCGATCGTGTCGAGCGGGCGCTGCGTGGCCGAAAGCCCGATCCGCTGCAGCGGCGGGGCGTCGGCCGATCGGAGCCGCTCCAGGCGTTCGAGCGACAGAGCGAGATGGGCCCCGCGCTTCGTTCCGGCGATGGCATGGACCTCGTCGACAATCACCGTCTCGACGCCACGGAGGGTCTCCCGCGCGGCGCTCGTGAGCAGCAGGTACAAGCTTTCGGGTGTGGTGACGAGGATGTCCGGCGGCCGCCGGGCGAGCTCGCGGCGCTGGTCCTGCGGCGTGTCGCCCGTCCGCCCGGCGATCGAGATCCGTGGCTCCGGCTCACCCAGCCGCTGCGCGGCGAGGCCGATCCCGTGGAGCGGGGCCCGGAGGTTGCGCTCGACGTCGTAGGTCAGGGCCTTCAGCGGCGAGATGTAAAGCACACGGACACTGCCGGGGGCGTCCCGCGTCGGCTGCGGCGAGGGGTTTCGCGCGAGCCGGTCGAGGCACCACAGGAAGGCGGCGAGGGTCTTGCCACTGCCGGTGGGCGCGTGGATGAGCGTGTGGCGACCGGTCGAGATCGAGGCCCAACCCCCGACCTGGGCCGGCGTCGGAGTCTCGAATGCGGATTCGAACCAGGCGCGGACGGCCGGCGAGAAGGGCGCGAGCGGGTCGCCGCCGGCGACCTTTTTCCTGGTCGAGCTCGCGCTTGGGCGGCGCCGTGTTGCTGGGCGGAGGGTCGCGGTCACGGGTCGGGAATTCTACTCCGGGAACCGGATTTCGATCGGATGTTCGACACCGCGCCCACATCCCGCATCCCGCCGGGCCGAGGTCAGGCGGCCGGCAGCAGCTCCAGCACCCGGTCGAGCACGACGCGAGCGCCGTCGACGGCCCGCCGGTCGAGCTCGTCATCCATCCGACCCCGCCGCAAGCCAGCATTGGGCTCGTCCTCGAACGTGGTCGGCAGCGGCGCCTGGCCGTAGCTTTCCGCCTCGTCGGCCCAGCGGTCGCGCCACGCTTCGGGCACCTTTGCGGGCGCGTTGCGGTGGGCGCCGGCCAGCCAGACCAGCGACCACGTCCGCGGCACGACGCGGTAGACGTCGTAGCCACCGCCGCCGGTCGCGAGCCAGCGCCCGCCGGCGTGGCGATGCGCGAGCTCGTCGATCAGCCGGGCGGCCGCGCCCAT
>JBBQFS010000209.1:0-2614 GCA_038322255.1 Candidatus Limnocylindrales bacterium
GATGCCACGTCCAATAGAGGTTGTAGGCGAGACGCCGCAATCCCTCCAGCTCTGGCGGCACGCGTACGTGGCTCGGCGCCGCCGAGGGAATGCGGACGGTGGGCTCCATCTCGCGGAATGATAGTCGGCGCCCCGCGCCCATCGGGGCCTATCCTCCGGATCGTGTCGATGCGGATAGCGTTCATCGCGGCCGAGTGCGAGCCGTGGGCCAAGACCGGCGGCCTGGCCGACGTCGTCGACGCCCTTGCCCGGGCGCTGGGCCAGGTCGGTGGCGCGGAGGTCGACGGCCTCGTCGACGTGTTCATGCCGCGGTACCGCGGGATGATCGTTCCGCCGGATCTGAAGCGAGCCGTCGTGGCGATCCCGGACCCGCTGGCGCCCGGCCGGTCGATCGAGGTCGCCGTCTTCTCGGCCGAGACCCATGGCTACCGGCTACACCTGATCGACCATCCGCCGGCGTTCGACCGCGACGGCCTCTATGGAACGGCGACCGCCGACCATCCCGACAATGCGTTCCGGTTCGGGCTGCTCTGCCGGGCGGCCCTCGAATCGCTCCGCCAGGACCGGCACCCGCCCGACATCCTCCATCTCCACGACTGGCACGCCGTGCCCGCGCTCCTCCAGCGAAACCGCGTGCTTCGCGACGATCCGAGGCTCGAGCGCTCGGCGGCCGTGCTGACGATCCACAACCTCGCCTATCACGGCTGGACGCCGGCCGATCGCGTCCCGGAGCTCGGTCTTGGGCCCGGGGCGCTGCCGATCGGGGCCGACGGCATCGACCTGCTTCGCGCCGGGATCCAGGGCGCGGAGCTCGTCAACACGGTGAGCCCGGGCTTCGCCGCGGAGGCGCTCACGCCCGAGATGGGCATGGGGCTCGACGACGTCCTGCGCGCCCGCCGCGACCGCTTTATCGGGATCCTCAATGGGCTCGACACCGATCTGTGGAACCCGGCAACCGACGCGGCCCTCGCCGCGACATACTCGCGCGACGATCGCTCGGGCAAGGCGCGCTGCCGCGCCGCCCTGCTCGACGAGCTGGGCCTCGACGCCGGCGACGCGCGACCCGTCCTCTCGATGATCGGCCGCCTCGACCAGCAGAAGGGTTTCGACCTGCTGGCCGAGGCTGCCCCGGCGCTCCTCGACCTGGGCCTGCGCCTGGCCGTCCTGGGCTCGGGCCACCCCGACGTGGTCGCGCCGCTGCGCAAGGTCGCGGAGTCGCCGCGTGGCCGGGGCCGCATCGCCCTCGTGGAGCGCTTCGACCGGGACCTGGCGCGGCGGATGTATGCCGGCACCGACGGCTTCCTCATGCCGTCCCGCTTCGAGCCGTGCGGCACCGGCCAGATGATGGCGCTGCGCTACGGCACGCCACCGATCGTGCGAGCAACCGGCGGCCTCAAGGACACGGTCATCGACGAGGATGCGAACCCTGGTGCGGGCACGGGCTTCACCTTCGAGACGGCCTCGGCGGAGGCGCTCGTCGAGGCCTGCGAGCGGTTCCTCGAACATATCGCGCCGGGGGAGCCGGCGTGGGAGGCGCTGCTCGATCGCGGGATGGCCGTCGACTTCGACTGGCGGACCGCCTCGGCCCCGGCCTACCTCGCCGCCTACGGGCGAGCGATCAAGCTGCGCGGCTCTGGCCTGCGCTAGCACCCCCGCTCGCGCGCCATCGCGAGCGCCCGTCGGGCTACGATCAGGGCTGCCGGCGCGCGCCGCTTCCGATGACTCGCTGTGATGCGGTGGTAAATGCCGCGTTGCGTCCCGGCAAACCCCGAAGTACCGGCTTCTGACGACCATTGCCTATGCCTCGATACACCGTTGCGATGGCACAGTCGGCCTGAAGAGAAAAGCGCCAACGAAACGGCACACCCGTCGCGAGGCGGGGCCGCAAAGCCACGGGACTCCCTGAGTCAGCCGGGTTACCGAACGGAGCGATCAGCCCATGTTCTGGGACGGCACGTCTTGGGCCAATGACCGGCCCCCCAGAAGCCTTCCAAACTCTCCCCGAAGACTTCGCGACTGGGTCGCAACGATCCCGATCGTGCTCCTCGTTCCGATACTGCTGCTGCCATTCTTCTCGGTGCAAGCCGTCACGCCACTCCTGGACGTCTCGGGCTCGCCCGTTCCGGGCGGATCACTCGCCGTCACCGGCTCGGGTCTGCCAATGCGGTCCTCGGTGGCGCTCACCTGGGATGGGTCCACGGTCGGCATGCCGACTGCGCGCACCTCCGCCGCCGGAACATTCCAGCGATCGTTGACTGTCCCGATTGGCGCCTTGAACGGCGCGCACGTGCTCGCCGTCGTCGGGAAAAATAAGGTAACCGGCCAGCTCAAGTCGACGACGCCGGCCGGAGCCGACGTCCTGGCATCACAGGTCATAACTGTTACTGACCAGGTGGACCCGACCGCCGGGCCCACGGTCTATGGCCCGCTTCCGACACCGGTGTTCACGCTGGATCCAACCCTTGGTCTGACGCTCCCGCCCACCTTCGGTCCGCCTGTTCCGACGCTTGCGCCAACGTTTCCACCGACCGCCGCGCCGACTTTCGGGCCTACAATTCCCCCCACGTTCAACCCGACCGCACCCCCCACCGTCGGTCCCACGCTCCCTCCAACT
>JBBQFS010000210.1:0-2527 GCA_038322255.1 Candidatus Limnocylindrales bacterium
GCTCGAATCTCCGCCTCCGCGCGCCACCCCGGGCGGCGCAGCAGGATGCCCCGCCAGCCATCGGCCACGGCGCGGGAGACGCGTCCGCCTCCGGGCTCGCCTCGGCTCCCGTGGGGCAGCACGTCCTCGCCGCGGGCCCAGCGCGCCGCCTGGTGCAGCAGCGCGTATTCATCGAGGTCGACGTAGTCGGACAGCCGCTCGGCGGGGGAGTCGTCGCCGAAGATGGCCTCGATCGCGGGCTGGAAGACCTCGCCGAGGTCGAGGTCGATCGCCCGGACCGTTCGGTGGAAGTAGACCGCCTGGTAGAGCAGCATCCGCGCACCGAGGAAGCCCTCGAGCGCCGCCACCCCCGGCGCGTACAGCGTCAGCCCGCGCTCCGACACGAACGCGTAGCGGCGCAGCCGCTCGACGTCTATCCCGACACGAACGCCCGTGAAGAACGCGTCGCGGCGGACGTAATCGAGGTTGTCGACCGTGAACACGCCCGAGAGGAGGGGCTGGAGCAGCCGCACCCAGGCGGGCATCGAGGCGTCGGTCAGGGCCGGCTTGGCGACGAGGAACGAGACCCACCGGGGATCGATCGATTCGGCCTCGCCGAACGCGTCCCGCTCAGGGGTCGCTCCCGGGGCGCGCCGGAGTGCCCGAATCAGGTCACCCAGCTCGCGCTCGATGATGAGCTGGCTCAGGTCCTCGTGCGACAGGCGCTTGTCGTCACCGCGGCGGGCATCCTCGGGGGCGGGAAAGGCGGCGAGGACGCGATCGTCGAAGAAGTGGGCGAACGGCCCGTGGCCGACGTCGTGCAGGAGGCCGGCCACGCGGAGCGTCTCGACCACGAGGCCCTCGGATGGCAGCGGCTCGCCCGGAGCGAGCGACGGCAGGACCGTTCGCATCGAGGGGAGCAGCGCTCGGGCCCACAGACCGGCCTCGTGCATCACGCCCAGGCCATGCGTGAATCGGGAGTGCTCAGCGGTCGGGAAGACCCAGCGTGCGCTCTGGAGCTGGCTGATCCGGCGCAGCCGCTGGAGCCACGCGGTGTCGAGCAGGTCGTCCTCGGCAGCGTCCTCGTCGGGCAGCCCGGCGGCCGCCGATTCGTCGCGCTCGAGGCGCTTCGTCAGCTCGAGGTAGCCGTGGATCGGGTCGCTGATGAGGTTGACGGCGGCGAAGGGGTGGCGCGCCACGGACTGAAGGATACGGGCATGACAGGCGGAGACGACAGACCTGCGCTGCTCCCGCGTCCGACCACCGATCAGTCGCGGTAGCGCTCGACCGCCCGCTCGAGGATGGCCCGCACCTGGGCCCGGAGCTCCGCCGGCTCGAGGACCTCGACGTCGTCGCCCCACGACAGGATCCAGAGCCGGATCTCGATGACACCGCTGACGGTCGAGCGCCAGAAGAGCCCGCCGTCGGGGCTGGCCTCGGTGCGCTGGAGCGAATGCCAGGTCGTCTCGCGGACGCGGCCGGCGACGGCGGGCGAGAAGCGCAGCACGACCTCGGTCGCCGGCTGGTCGGCGATGATGTCCCAGCCCCGCCGGAGGTCGCGCTCGAGCGTGGCGCCCTCGGGCGCTTCGAAGGATCGCGGGGTGACGCGCACGTCCCGGATCCGCTCGATCTTGAACGTCCGCATCGCGTCGCGGTCCTCGTCCCAGCCGATGAGGTACAGGGCGTGGGTCTGGAGGGACGGCTCGATCAGGAACGGCCGGACCGTGCGGCTGCTGCGCTCACCCGCGCGGCCCTCGAACGCCGCGCCTTCGTACTCGATGTCGACGACCCGGCGCTCCGCCCACGCCCGTGTCAGCAATCGGACGTGCTCGATGAACCGGGCGTCGAGCGGCGCGTCCTGCAGGACATCGAGGCTCCGGGCCACATGCTCGCGGAGCGTCTCAGGCAGGTTGGCGGCTAGCTTCTCGAACGCCGAGGCCAAGTCGGGGTCGTACTTGTCGGCGTAGCGAACCATCAGGCGCGCGCCGAGGAAGACGGCCATCGCCTCCGAGAGCGTCAACTTCAACGGCGGCAGGAAGGCGGTATCGAGGATGCCCCAGCGGCCGCCCTCGGCCCAGGTGGGCATTCGGGCCTCACCTTCGAGCGCCTTCAGGTCGCGGTACACGTTGCGCACCGACATCCCGAGCCGCTCCGCGATGTCCTTCGGGCGCATCCCGTCGGGGTGGGCGACGAGCAGGCTCGCGACTCGCATGAGGCGCGCCGTCCGATCGCGCTTCGCGGGTCCCGGCTCGACCGCGTCGATGTCGTCCACGCGGCGAGGATACGAGGCCCGCCGTGGCCGCGGCACAAGTACCACGGCGGCTGGTACCGACAGGTCATCGCTACCGGAGTCCACTGAACCGACCATGCCCTCACCGAACCGCCCGGCGTCGACCGGTCCGGCCATCGGTCTGCAGGGCAAGAGACGCAGTCAATGGAGCTCCAGGAGTCCAAGGATCGGCCGGTCGAGGCGAGCCTCAAGGCGACCTACCGTGCCCTGCTGGCTCGCGGCCTCGAGTCCGGGGAGGCGGCGAATCTCACCGCGTTC
>JBBQFS010000211.1:0-2370 GCA_038322255.1 Candidatus Limnocylindrales bacterium
CGGTGACCCTGCTCGACGCGCGGGCGCCCGAGCGGTATCGCGGCGAGGTCGAGCCGGTCGATCCGGTCGCGGGTCACATCCCGACCGCGATCAGCGCGCCGTACGGCGCGAACCTCGAATCGAGCGGCCGGGTCAAGGACGCCGATGGGCTGCAGGTGCGGTACGCCGAGCTCGGGATCACCTCCTCGGGTGGCGCCGATGTGGTGGTGTCCTGCGGCAGCGGCACCTCCGCGACCCACCATTCGCTGGCGATGCGCGTCGCAGGCCTCCCGGACCCGATCCTGTACGCCGGCTCCTATTCCGACTGGAGTCGCTCGGGCGAGCCGGTCGCCACGGGCCCCGAACCGGGGCCGCCGCCCGCCCCGTAGCCCGCAATCCCGACCGGCGAATCGCTACCCGAACCAGGAGGGAGGAGTCATGAGCGTGACCGAGATGATGGCCCCATCGGCAGAGATTCGCGACACCGTGCTGGCGCTCTTCGAACACATGCTCGCCGGCGAATCGGACGAGGCGAATGCGCTCATCTCCAGGGATCCGGCGACCCTGTTCATCGGGTCGGCCGGTGAGTGGGTCGATGACCAGGAGGTCCTCCGCGGCTCCTACCAGGTCAACAGCGAGGGCCTCGTCGCCAGCGACCACCCCGTCGCATACGCGAACGGCGATGTCGGCTGGTTCGCGGATCAGCCGACCTGGGTGTTCGCCAACGGCACGAGGGCACAGATGCGAATGAGCGCAGTCCTCCAGCGCGAGCCGGAAGGCTGGCGAATCGTCCACTCCCATCTCTCTGTCGGCGTGCCGGACAACGAGTGCGTCAAGCTCCAACGCCGCTGGAAATACGGGATCCCCGGATCGCCGCCTGGCGCCTCGATCGATTAGCGGGCTCGAAACCGCGCGCAAAGGATGAGGCTGCTTCCGAGATCGGTCCGCGCCCGACTCCGATCCATCCGCCTCCTCGAGCCGCTCGCCCATCCGGACTACGCACTCCTGACCGCGGGCGCGGTCGTTTCGCTGCTCGGGGACGGCTTCTTCAACGTCGCCCTGGCGTGGCAGGTCTACGAGCTGAGCAACCTGCCGACCGCGCTTTCGATCGTCGGAGTCGCCTGGACCGTGCCACTCGTTGCGTTCGTCCTGCTGGGCGGCGTCTTCAGCGACAGGTACGATCGCCGCTGGCTGATGGTCGGGGCCGACGTCCTGCGCGCGGCGGCGATCGGCCTGCTCGGCCTGCTGTCATTGACCGGCGACCTCGAGCTCTGGCACGTGGTGGCCCTGATCGTCTTCGTCGGCCTGGGCGACGCCTTCTTCAACCCGGCGTCGAGCGCCATCGTCCCGAGCCTGCTACCCGAGGCTCAGCTGCCACAGGCCAACGCGCTGAACGCGCTTTACCGGCCCCTGATGATCCGCCTCATCGGGCCTGCGGTTGGCGGGATCGTGATCGGGCTGGCCGGCGCCGGCACGGCCTTCGTCGTCGATGCCGGCAGCTTCGCCCTATCCGCCGTGGCGATCGGAGCGATCGCTCGCTCGCCCATGCCGAGCGTCTCCGACCATGGCCTTCGCCAGACACTCTCCGAGATGGCAGAAGGCTTCCGGTTCGTGCGTGCGAACGCGTGGCTCTGGGCGACCCTGCTGGCGGCGATGTTCAGCCTGCTGGTCTTCGTCGGCCCGATGAGCGTGCTCCTGCCTTATCTCGTCAAGAACCATCTTGGGCTCGGCGCGGATTCGCTGGGGCTCGTCTACGCGGTCAGCGGCGTCGGCTCAATTGCCAGCGCGCTGCTTATCGGCCAACTGGGCATTCCGCGACGCAAGGTGACGGCCATGTACGTGGCCTGGTCGGCCGGTGTCGCCCTGCTCGCCGGCTACGGCGTCATGACCGCGCTGTGGCAGGCGCTGCTGATCGGCTTCCTTTCGCAAGCCTTCTTCGAGCTGGGCCAGATCATCTGGATCACGCTCCTGCAGACGCTCGTGCCACGGGAGCTGCTGGGCCGGGTGACGAGCCTGGACTGGCTCGTCTCCACCGGGCTCGTCCCGGTCTCCTTCGCGCTCACCGGCCCCGTGGCCGGCGTGCTCGGCCCGAGCACGACCATGATCGGCGCCGGGCTGATCGGCGCCTTCTTCATGGGCATCCTGCTATTCGTGCCCGGCGTTCGCGAACCCGAGCGCGTCGCGCTTACTCCAGGTAGTCCTTGAGCTTGCGGCTGCGGGACGGGTGGCGGAGCTTGCGCAGCGCCTTCGCCTCGATCTGGCGGATCCGCTCGCGGGTCACGTTGAACTCCTTGCCCACCTCTTCGAGGGTTCGGGCACGCCCGTCCTCGAGGCCGAAGCGGAGCTGGAGGACGCGCCGCTCGCGGCCGGTCAGGGAGTCGAGGACGCTCT
>JBBQFS010000212.1:0-2273 GCA_038322255.1 Candidatus Limnocylindrales bacterium
CGCAACCGCAGCGACACGCTCGAGGCACCTTTCGTCGGCCGTGACGAAGAGCTCCGCCAGTTGAAGGACCTCTTCCACGCTGCCGAGCGCGAGCGAAAGCCGCGCCTGGTGAGCGTCGTCGGACCTGGCGGCATCGGCAAGAGCCGCCTTGCGTGGGAGTTCCTCAAGTACCTCGACGGCCTCCTCGACCCGGTGTGGTGGCACGCCGGTCGCAGCCCGGCGTACGGGGACGGGATCAGCTTCTGGGCGCTGGGCGAGATGGTTCGCGGGCGAGCAGGCCTCAACGAGACGGACGACGACGCCACGAGCCGCACCAAGATCGCGGCCATGGTCCAGGACCACATCCCCGATCCCGAGGAGCGCACCTGGATCGAACCTGCGCTGCTGGCCCTGCTCGGTCTCGGCGGCAGCACCGGCTCGGCGGAGCTGTTCGGAGCGTGGCGCACGTTCTTCGAGCGCCTTGCGGCGACGGCGCCCGTGATCATGGTCTTCGAGGACCTGCATCACGCTGACTCCGGCCTGCTCGACTTCATCGACCACGTGATGGAGTGGAGCCGCGGCGTTCCGATCGCGGTCATCACGCTCGCCCGGCCCGATCTCCTCGAGCGTCGACCTGACTGGGGGGCCGGCAAACGCACGTTCGCCTCGATCTACCTCGAGCCGCTCTCGCCGGACGCGATGCGCGAGCTCCTGGCCGGGCTCGTGCCGGGCCTGCCCGCGGGTGCCGTGCATGCAATTGTCGAGCGGGCCGACGGCATCCCCCTGTACGCGGTCGAGACGGTCCGAATGCTCCTTGCCCAGGGCAAGGTCGTCGCAGACGGCAGCGCCTACCGGCCAACCGGCGACCTGGACGACCTGGCCGTCCCAGAGTCCCTGACTGGGCTCATCGCTGCCCGACTGGATGGCCTGGACCAGACCGACCGGGTGCTCGTCGAGGACGCTGCGGTCCTGGGCCAAAGCTTCACCCTTGCCGGCCTGGCGGCCATGTCGGGCATCGAGCCCGCCGAGCTGGAACGGCGGCTGCTCTCGCTGGTGCGACGGGAGCTGTTGATCCTCGACGTCGACCCTCGCTCGCCGGAGCGCGGCCAGTACCGATTCGTCCAGGCGCTGATCCGTGAGGTCGCCTACAACACGCTCGCGCGGCGTGACCGCAAGGTTCGCCACCTCGCAGCGGCCAGGTTTTTCGAGAGCCTCGGCTCCGATGAGCTAGCCGGCGGCCTCGCCGGTCACTACCTCGCGGCGCAGCGCCTCGCGGCCGATGACGCGGAAGCGACCGCGCTCGCGGCGCAGGCGCGAATCTCGCTCCGTGGCGCAGCCGAGCGGGCGGCCGCGCTCGGCTCGCACGAGCAGGCGGTGACGTTCCTCGAGCAGGCCCTCGGGGTGACGGCCGACCCGGCCGAGCGAGCCGAGCTGCACGAGCGGGCCCGAGCTTCCGCAGCGACCGGCATCGACCCCGGTCTCGTCGTCCGTCATGCCGAAGCGGCGGTCGCCGCCCGACGCGAGACCGATGATCGTGAAGCCATCGCGACGGCCGTCGCGGCCCACGCCTTTGCCGTCGGGATCACCGCCCTCGATCCCCAGCGCGCCCTGGCCATGCTCGAAGCAGCGTGGCAGGAGTTCGCCGACCTCGAGCAGAGGGAGGCCGGCGTCCGCCTGATGTCGGCCCTCTTCCGTGTCTTCAATGCACTCGACGACGCAATCAACCAGCTGGCCTGGGCCGATCGCCTACTCCCGATCGCCGAGCGACTCGACCTGCACGAGAAGATCGTCGAGGCGATCATCGGGCGGGGTTCCGCGCTCATGAAGATCGATCGGACGCGGGAGGCGATGCTGCTCGTCCGCGGCGGCCACGCGCTGGCGCTGGCCAATGACTACCGGCAAATCGAACAGGGTAGTCGGACCCTCCTCACCTTCATCGACCAGTGGGACGATCCGGCCAGCGGCCTCGCGATGGCGCGCGAGGGCATAGAGCTCGCGCCCCGGATCGGGTCGCGGAGCTACGCCTTCAACATGTACGGCAACGCGAGCGTCTGCGCCATTCGCGTCGGCGAATGGGCCTGGGCCCGCAGCCAGCTCGAGGAGGCCGTCGCGGCCGACGTGAGGTCCGCCGGGATGACCGAGCTGCACGCGGACCTCGCCGTGCTCAAGGCGATCATGGGCGAGGACCCAGCGGAATCGCTCGCCGAAGCCGCCCGGCTGCGAGTGGAGATCACCGACCCGCAGTACGAGTCGTATGGCCATTGGGCCGAGGCCTGGGCGGCCCTCGCGGCCGG
>JBBQFS010000213.1:0-1989 GCA_038322255.1 Candidatus Limnocylindrales bacterium
ACCTGCGTCATGAAGGAGATGACCGACAGCGGGAAGCTCGCGTCGGTCAACTCGGCGACGGCCGTTTCGTACTGTCGCGAGCGGCTCGTCGTCGAGTCCGTGGTGGTGCTCGGCACGGACCCGGATTTTCCGCCCGGCTGACCCTCGGGCCGCGGCCAGGGGCTAGGGCGGCCTACATCGGGCCCTGTTCGGAGCCCTCCAGGTGCTTCCGCGTCGAGACCTCCGCGGGCGAGCGCGTCGCCTTGCCGCGGACGGCGGCCGCGTCAGCATTTGCCGCCCCCGTGGCCGAGGTTGCGGGCGGTCCGTCGGGCGTTTCTGGAGGAGCCACGGCGTTGGCATCGGTCGACTCGCTCGCAACGCTCGACGGCGATTCGTCCGTTGGCTGCGGCTTCGGGTCGAGCGCTCGCTGACCACCCCGGCGCAGGTGGCCCTGCAGCAGCGGACGCTGGCCCGGCCGATCGAGCTTGGGGCGTGGCGGGCGTGGTTCTCGTGCCATGGGGTCACGGTACCAGCAAGCGGCGCTGCTAGACTCGGCCGACTATCCAGTCTGCATAACCTGATGCATATCGAGGTGCCCGGTGGCCCAGTCCGTTTCCTCGCTCGACCGCGAATCTCGCCCCATCGCCGAGCGGCCGCTGCCGGACCTGATCACCGAGATTCCCGGGCCGAAGGCGCGGGCTCACGTCAAGTTCGACGAGGAATGGACGTCGCCCAGCCTGCCGCGCGCCTACCCGATCGTGCCCGTGCGCGGCCGGGGCATGGCCATCGAGGATATCGACGGCAACCTCTTCCTGGACTTCGCCGCGGGGATCGCCGTCAACTCGACCGGTCATGGCCACCCGCGCGTCGTCGGCGCGATCAAGGAGCAGGCCGCCGAGCTGATCCATTACTCGGCCTCGGACTTCTACCTGTCGATCTACGCCGAGACCGCGGCCGCGATCGCGCGGATCGCACCGATGCAGGGCAAGCTCCGGACGTACCTCGGCAACTCCGGCGCCGAGGTCGTTGAGGCGGCGATGAAGCTGTCGCGCCACTTCACCGGCCGGCCGTACATCGTCGGGTTCCTCGGTGGCTTTCACGGCCGGACCTACGGCGCCGTCAGCCTGACCGCCTCGAAGGCCAAGTACCACGCCCGCTTCGATCCGCTCCTGCCCGGCATCTACCACGCGCCGTTCGGCAAGGTCGCGGACCTCAACTGGTTCGATGACGTCCTGTTCGAGCGGTTGATCCCCGCCAACGAGGTCGCCGCGATCGTCGTCGAGCCGATCCAGGGCGAGGGCGGATATCTCGTTCCCGAGGATGGCTTCCTCCAGGGCCTCCGCGAACTCTGCACGACGCACGGCATCCTGCTGGTGGCGGACGAGATCCAGTCGGGCGCTGGGCGCACCGGGAAGATGTGGGCGATCGAGCATTGGGACGTCGAACCCGACATCCTGCTCGTCGCCAAGGGCATCGCCTCGGGCATGCCGCTCGGGGCGATGGTCGCCCGGGCCGAGATCATGGAATCGTGGTCGGTCGGAGCGCATGGCTCGACGTATGGCGGTAATCCGGTTGCCTGCGCGTCGGCGCTGGCGACCATCGAGCTGCTCGAGGGCGGGCTCGTCGAGAATGCTGGAGCCCGCGGCGAGCAGGCGCTCGCCGGGCTGCGGGAGCTGCTTGATCGCCATCCCGAATCGGTGATCGACGTGCGCGGCAAAGGCTTGATGATCGGCGTCGAGTTCGCCGACCCGAATCTCGCCGAGGAAGTCCAGTGGGCGTGCTTCCAACGCGGCCTGCTGGTCCTCGAGTGCGGCAAGCAGACGATCCGGCTCTGCCCGCCCCTCATCGCCTCGGCGTCGGACATCGAGACGGGCCTGCGGATCTTCGGCGAGGCCGTCGCAGAGGTCGTGGCGCACCCGTCGGAAAACGCTCGACAGGCGGCGGCCGCCGGCGCGATGCACGACGGCGAGGTCGACGGCTAGACACCCCTCCGGCTGTCATCATCGCCGG
>JBBQFS010000214.1:0-1868 GCA_038322255.1 Candidatus Limnocylindrales bacterium
CCGTCGAGCTCGGGCCCCGCCGGCGGCAGGCCGATGCCCTGCAGGATTCGGTAGCGCGTCTGCACCTCGAAGCCCATCCGCTCGTACAGCCGGCGGCCCTCGGCCGTGGCCACGAGCACCAGGGAACGACAGCCCGCCGACTCGAGCCCGTCGATGATCGCCTGCGTCAGGGACCGGCCCAGGCCCCGGCCCCGATGTTCCGGCGCGATGAAGATCGAACCGATCCAGCCGACCCGCCCGCTCGCCGTGCCGACCCCGGTGCCCACGATCGCGCCATCGGCTTCGGCGATCATCGGGACGCACTCCGCGTGGCTTGCCGCGAAGGCCAGCCATTCCCGGCGGACGCCCCACTCGTTCGCGAGGATCATCTCCGTCGCCGCATCGACCTCGCTGGGAAGCATCGGCCGGAGCAGCGGTGCCGTCATCGCGTGGGGGTCGCCATCCCGTTCAGTATCATCCGCCGATGGCCGAACTTACCCGCTCGGACGTCGAGCACGTCGCCTTCCTCGCTCGCCTCCGCCTGACCGGCGAGGAGCTCGACCGGCTCGAGGGCCAGCTCAACCACATTCTCGACCAGTACGCGAAGCTCTCGGAGATCGACACGTCGGCCATCCCGCCGACGGCCCAGACGATCGAGCTAGAGAACATCCTGCGCGAGGACGTCGCCCTGCCGTCGCTGCCGGTGGAGGCTGTCCTGCGCAACGCGCCATCGACCGAGGGCGACTTCATCGTGGTGCCGCCCATCCTGGGCGGCGATGCCGCGTGACCCGACGAAGCCGCTGATGCGTGAAGACCCTCATGGCTGAAGAGACGACGCGCCTCCTCGGTCACGACATGGCCGCTCGGCTTCGCGCCGGCGAGGTGTCGTCGCGCGAGCTCACCTTGGCGCACCTCGACGTCGCCGAGCGCCAGAATCACGCCCTCAATGCCTGGCTCGTGATCGAGCGTGAGCGCGCCTTGGCCGAGGCTGATGCCGCGGATGCGCGACTCGCCGCGGCCCGCGCGGAGGGCCCCGCGGCGATCGCGGCCCTGCATCCGTTGCTGGGGCTGCCGATCGCGCTGAAGGACCTCGTCTCGGTCGCCGGCGGCCAGTGCACGGCCGGCTCGCGGATCCTCGAGGGCTACATCGCCCCCTACGACGCTCACGTCACCGAGCGGCTGCGCGATGCCGGCGCGGTCATCCTGGGCAAGACCAACATGGACGAGTTCGCGATGGGCTCGTCGAATGAGTACTCGGGATTCGGGCCGGTGAGCAACCCCTGGAACCTGGACATGGTCCCGGGCGGCTCGAGCGGCGGATCGGCCGTGGCCGTCTCCGCATTCCACGCGCCATTCGGGATCGGGACCGACACCGGCGGCTCGATCCGCCAGCCCGCGGCGCTCTCGGGAATCGTCGGTCTGAAGCCGACGTACGGCCGTGTCAGCCGCTACGGGATCGTCGCGTTCGCCTCGTCGCTCGACCAGATCGGGCCGCTGGCGCGGGACGCCCGCGATGCCGCCGTCCTGCTGCATGCCGTCGCCGGCCGGGACGATCGTGATTCGACCTCGGCGCCCGTGCCGGTGCCCGAAGACCTGCTGCACCTGCCTGATTCGGACGACGAGGCCGCGAGCTGGCTGCGTGGCAAGCGGCTGGGGTTGCCGCGCGAGTACTTCGTCGAGGGCATGGAGCCGGGCGTCGATGCTCGCATTCGCGAGGCGGTGGCCGCGCTCCAAGCGGCGGGTGCGAGCGTCGAGGAGGTCTCGCTGCCGCACACCGACTACGGCCTGGCGACCTACTACATCGTGGTCCCCGCCGAAGCATCGGCCAACCTCGCCCGCTACGACGGCGTGCGCTACGGGCACTCGGTCCGCCTGCCGGGCGCGGACTT
>JBBQFS010000215.1:0-1832 GCA_038322255.1 Candidatus Limnocylindrales bacterium
CCGATCGTCGACCTCGGCGATGATCGACTCGCCCTCGACGTACGTGTAATCACCGTCGTCGAGGATGCGCCGGGTCGTGTCGTCGTCGGCCGTGGTCATGATTACGTGGCCGCTCTCGCCGAGCCCGCCGCCACCGATGGCCCGGAGGTCGACGCCGCGCGCGGCGAGCTCCTCGGCGAGATTCGCCATCGCCCCGGGCTCGTTCTTCAGCTGCACGACGAACTGGTTGGCCATCGATCCCTCCTCGGCCGGCGCGGGCCGTCAACGCTGATCGTAGCCCGACCCGCGAGGACAATGGCTAGAGTGCTCGCGTGACGAGCTTCGTCCCTACCGGCGCCACCCGCGGCACCCGCCTCTCGGCCACGGCCGCCGACCTGCCGCCCGCCGTGGCTGCGGCGCTTGCGGACCCGGCGCCGGGCGAGGATGGCTGGATCGGAGCAGGTAAGACGCGCTGGGCGACACGATCGTGGGGCGACCCGAGCGACCCGCCGGTGGTGCTCGTCCACGGCGTGACGTCCAACGCGGGAATCTGGTGGCGCACGGCGCCCGCCATCGCGGCGTCGGCCCGGCACGTGATCGCCGTCGACATGCCGGGTCATGGTCGAACCCAGGCCTGGCGAGGCCGACACCGGTTCGAGGAGACCGCCGCCGACCTCGTCGAGCTCGTTCGCGCCGCAGGCCTCGACGTGCCGGAGCTAGCGGTCGTCGGCCATTCCTGGGGCGCGATGGTCATCGCGCGCCTGCCGATCGCCGGCCTGCGGCCGAGGGTGCTCGTGCTGCTCGACCCGCCGGGACTGACCGTCGCCCAGGTCGAGGCCTTCAACCAGGACCCGACCGAGCGACCGTACGACACAATCGCCGAGGCAGATGCGGCGATGCGCACGGCCAACCCGTCCTGGTCCGATGGCGACATCGCGGCCAAGGCCGAGTCGCTGACGCAATTCGACGAAGGCGCGGTCCGCGCCGTGCTCCTCGAGAACGGCGACTGGGACGCGGGCCTGGCGGCGCTCCAGGACCCGCGGACCGCCGGGATCCCGACCTGGCTGATCCGGGGCGAGTGGGCAACCGGCGGCTTCATTCCCGACGCCTTCGTGCCAGCCCTCGAGGCCCAGCTCGGCCCCGAGCGCGTGATCACGATCGAAGGTGGACCTCATTCGCCTCAGAGGACGCACCCTGAGGAGACCGTCGCAGCGATCCTGCGCGCGATCACCTGAAGGTCGCCGACAGGGCTCGGGCTAGAGCATGACCTTCCGACAGGTGAAGCCCTCGGCGAACCGACTGCCGGCGGGGCACTCGAGACCTCGCAGCCGCATCAGGGCGCGGAACGCGTCGGGATCGAACCACTGCCGCGCGGCCTGGCTTCGAAACGTCTCCCCGATCAGGCGAATCTTTCGCTCCGCGGTTTCCTCGGACAGATCCACGTACAGGTTCGGCGTCGCCAGGTCGCCCTCGTACTTCGGGATCTCGTACTCGAGGATCAGGTGGTTCCGATACGTGTTCCAGGTCAGGTCACCCAGGAGCCGATGATCCTGGTGCAGGTCCTCTCGCCGGTGGGTGAGGATGAGGTCCGGAGCGAACGAATCCTTGTGCTCCTCGAAGAACTCCTTCACCGCCGCGCCCAGGTACGGGAAGAAGCCATCGCGGAAATCCGCAACCATCACATCGACCTCCGGGACGCCCTCGAGGAACGCCGCCGCGCCTTTGCGAGCCTCCTCCTCGCGCTCGCCTCCTGCGCTGAGGACGACCCAGCGGGCCGAGGCGACGAGACCCTCCGAGACGAGGCGGAGGATCGTCCCGCCGGCCCCGATCTCGATGTCGTCGGCGTGCGCCCC
>JBBQFS010000216.1:0-1783 GCA_038322255.1 Candidatus Limnocylindrales bacterium
CCGGCGCCGAGCAGTGTGCGAATTCGGACTCGGACCTCGAGCGGTTCCTCCATCTGTGGGCCATGAACCGCCGGATCCTCATGACGCCGTTCCACAACATGGCGCTGATGTCCCCGGCGACGACGCCCGCCGACGTCGATCTCCACACCAAGGTCTTCGAGGCGGCCGTGGTCGCGCTGTTCGACTGACGCGCCTTAGCCGCTGCCCGCTCTCTCGCCTCGGGCGGCGCGCGCGAAACGGTCGAGCTCAGCGGCGAGGTCCAGGCGTCGGCGATGCTGGCGATCGGTCGGCGCCTCGGCATTGACGCGCTCGATGGCGTGATTCGCCGCGTCGACGATGCGTACGAGCTCATCGCGGGCCCGCGTGAGGCCGCGCTCGCTCCGTTCGCTCATTGGAGCACCCTCGCCTCTGTCACGATCGCCGTGACCCTCGGGTCCTGCCGGGGTGACGAGCCCGCTCGCTTGTCGCGCGACGACCAGCATGAGATCTCTCGCCCCCGGCGGCCCGGGTGACCCGGATCGGCCACAGGGAATAGCGCCACAGAGCGCCGAGCAATGAGCAACCGACCAGGGTTCCCCAGGACTCCGGGGGCGCGACCATCATCGCACCGGAGGACGATCCGATGAACCGATACGTTGGCCTCGACTGGGCGTCCGAGATCCACGCCGTCTGCGTCATCGACGCGACGGGCGAGGTCCTCGAGCGGCTGCGGGTCCCGCACACCCGGCTCGGGCTGGCCGAGCTCGTCAGCCGGCTCGCCCGCCATGCCGAGCCGGTCGACCTGCCGGTCGGCGTCGAGCGCTCCGACGGTCCGCTCATCGAGGCGCTCCGGGCCGGCGGCTTCCCGGTCGTCGTCATCCCGCCGCATGTCGTCAAGGCCGCCCGACCGCGCTTCAGTGCCGCCCGGGCCAAGAGCGACCCCGGCGATGCCCGGCTGCTGGCCGACCTCGTCCGGACCGATGGCGGCCGGTTCCGCGTGCTCGCCCCATCCGATCCGACGACCGCGGCGCTGCGCCGGCTTGTCCGGACCCGGGGTGAGCTCGTGGCCGAGCGGACCCGTCTCGCCAACCGCCTGCGCGGCCTGCTCGAGGACGCCTGGCCGGGTGCGGCCGAGATCTTCGCCCGAGTGGACTCGCCGATCGGGCTCGACTTCTGTGAGCGCTATCCGAGCCCGCGTGCGGCCCGGACGCTGGGCGAGGCCCGCCTCGCCTCGTTCCTCGTCCGCCACCACTACTCCGGTCGACGCACTGCGCCCGAGCTGCTCGCCCGTCTGCGGGCCGCCCCGGTCGTGGCCGAGCCCGCGATCGTCGACGACGCGACGGCCGACGCCGTCCGGGCGCTCGTCGCTTGCCTGCGGGCGATCCTCGCCCGGCTGGCGGATCTCGAGGGCGCGATCCGGGCGGCCCTCGCCGCGCATGATGACGGCGCGCTCTTCCGGAGCTTCCCGCGGGCCGGCGAGATCAGCGCGGCGATGCTGCTCGCCGAGATCGGGGTCGACCGCGAGCGGTTCCCCTCGGCCGATGCGCTGGCCGCCCAGGCGGGCGCCGCGCCGGTCACCCGGGCGTCCGGCAAGAGCTCGGTCGTGGGCTTCCGCTGGGCCTGCGACCGTCGACTCCGCCAGGCGCTCACGCAGTTCGCCGACAACAGCCGTCACGCCAGCCCGTGGGCAGCCGACATCTACCAGCGCGCCATCGCCCGAGGCTGCGACCACCCCCACGCCGTTCGCATCCTCGCTCGCGCCTGGGTCCGCGTCATCTGGCGTTGCTGGATCAACCACGAGCCG
>JBBQFS010000217.1:0-1762 GCA_038322255.1 Candidatus Limnocylindrales bacterium
GCCCGAGGCCGAGCAAGACCCCTTCGGATAGCCATCGTCCCGGTGGGTGGACGCCATCCGTCGTTGGCAACCTGGCCGAGTGCGCCGCCCGGAGCCGCTCGGCGATCAAGGCGAACGCCCATGCGACGAGCGGCAGGACGACGACGGTCGCTCGATCGTCAGCCAAGCGCGCGAATGTCCCGGTAAGCGCGAAGGCGAGCAGCCCCCACGGACCCGCGGCCGAGCCTCCGACCACCGTGGCGAGCCGGTACGCGCCGATCCCGACGAGGATCGTCGATGGCAGAGTGAAGGCCGCGAGCGCGAGCGTCGCCGGCAGGCCGGACATCGTCGTAAGCGTGCCGAGCAGGCCGATGTAGCCGAGCAGGCTTCGCGATGGCCCGTAGATCGGCGACTGCGTCTCGGTCAGCGGGCCGAAGCTGCCGAACGTTCGGAGGTGCTCCGCAGGCGCGACATGGTTCGGCAGCACGTCGATGAACGGCACGACCGGGCTCGCGAGCTGGAGGAGGATCGGGCCGGCCCACACGATCGCGATCAGCGCCGCGAGGGGCAGGGAGCCGAGGCGCTCGAGGCTGGGTCGCCAGTCCCGGGGCGCGAACAGCGGCCGCATCCGCCACGCCGCGGCAAGGATGACCGCGTCGGCGACCCACAGGAGCGGCGATCGAAACAGCCCGATCTGCCCGAGGACGGCGAGGAATGCCAGGTCCTTGATCACCGTGGCCACCATCGCCGAGAGCGCAGCATCGGTCACCGAATCGAACGGCGTCCGGCGGACGAAGCGGGCAATGACGAGACCGGCGCCGAGGTCGACGCCGCTCACGACGAGCATCAGGAGGGCAGCCGGGAGCGTGACTGGGAGCTGGTCCAGGATCCCCTGGAGCGCGCGATCACCGTCGAAACCGACGGCCTTGGACGGCGCGAGGATGACGAGACCGATCGCCAGCGCCGTCAGGCCGGCGACGCCGACGAGGTCGCGGGCGATGTCGTCCCGGTCGCGGAGGCGGTCCGTCAGCACGGCGCCGATGGTAGGGCGCCGGGGACCGGGTTCAGACGAAGGCGCGGGCGCTCTCCATGCACAGGATCGCGATCCCGATCAGCACCAGATCAAACAGGCCAATCCGGCGTAGGGATTGCTGGGCCGTGTGCATACGGCCCATGAGCTCGGCGCTCGGTGGTCCGCCTGCCGCCTTCATCTCCTGTCCGATCGCAACGACCTTCTTCACCGCCGGTATGATCAGCACGTTCCCGCCGATCCACGCGATGATCGCGGCAACGGCGCCCGTGGTGTAAATGAGACCGGGGGTGGTCGTCCAGAGCTGGAAACCGACTTGGCGGTAGTAGAGGGCCAGGCCCGCGAGGACCGCCACGGTCGACGCGGCGGCGAAGTACACCGGGACCTTTCGTTTGTTGATCATCTCGTCCGCGAACTTCTCGGCGTCGGGTCCGAGCTTGTTCAGCGCCGGCTCGATGTAGAAGAAGAACAGGGCCGAGCCGCCGGCCCAGGCCATCGCCGAACCGATGTGCAGCACCCGAAGCACGATGTAGAGCACGTCCACGCGAACCCCTCCCGACTGTTTGACCAGCCCTCGTTCGCCAGAGCGTAGCGGCCGAATGGACTCCAGGTAAGCCAATTTCAAAGAGGGAGATGGAGCGGGAGACGGGATTCGAACCCGCGACATCCAGCTTGGAAGGCTAGCGCTCTACCAACTGAGCTACTCCCGCTCGGGAGCCGGCGGCGAACACCGATTGAGGTCCGCGGCCGGTG
>JBBQFS010000218.1:0-1690 GCA_038322255.1 Candidatus Limnocylindrales bacterium
GAAGAGGCGGCCGGTCGCGATCGGTCGACCCGCGAGATGCACCGCAAAGCCGCTCGTCTGCCGTCGGGCAAGACGTTCGACGCCTGGGACCCGAAGGCCTCGGCGATCCCGGGCGAAGCCCAGTGGGCCCTCCGCACCCTCGACTGGATCGGGCGGGCCGAGAACCTCGTCCTCGTCGGTCCGTCAGGCACCGGCAAGAGCCATTGTGAGACTGAAAGTCCGGTCCACAGCCGGGCCGGGAGCCCAGACTGGAGCCGGCAGCGGCGGGCATGACCCGAAAGAGTCATTGGCCGCCCGATCTCCCTCGGGCGTGCTCTTCGCGAAGATATGTCTGCCCGCTCGCTGTCGGCGCCGGCCTGGGACGCCGCGGCAATGGCCAGATCAGAAGCCAGTCCGCCCCAACAAGGGGCGTGACCCATCACAGTCCTGCCTGCTCGGTGGTCCAGCCCAGCCCGGCGCCGATCGTTGGCCACCATCCGAAGCGGAGGGCAACCATGGCGATGCTCGCAGACCAGGTCGACGCCGTTATCGGGGTCGACACCCACAAGCACACCCATACCGCGGCGGTGGTGACGCCGACCGGCGGCCTCGTCGCCGATGTGACGATCCCGACCGACGCGTTCGGGGCCAAGCGCGTGCTGGCCTTCGCTCGAGAGCACGCTCCCGGGCGCCGGGTCTGGGCGATCGAGGGTTCCGGCAGCTATGGCTCGGGCCTCACGACGTATCTGCTCGAGCAGGGCGAGTGGGTCGTCGAGATCGACCGCCCGGCCCGACCGGCCCGCCGGAACGGCGCCAAGTCCGACGAGCTCGACGCCGTCCGTGCAGCTCGCGAGGCGCTTAGCCGGGAGCACCTGGCCCAGCCCCGACGGCGCGGCGATCGTGAGGCGATCCGGGTTCTCGTCTGTACCCGCGAGGGCGCCATCCTCAGCCGGACCCGGGCGATCACCCATCTCCACGCGCTCGTGGTCAACGCCCCGGAAGGGATCCGCAACCAGCTGCGGAAACTCTCGACCGACGATCTCCTCGAGCGCTGTGCGCGCCTGCGGACGGGCCCGAGCCAATCGATCGAGCACCGCTCGACGATTGCCGCCCTGCGCTCGACGGCCCGCCGGGCGCTCGCCTGCGAGGCCGAGGCCGGCGACCTCGAGTCGGCGCTCGAACTCATCGTCACCCGCGTCGCGCCCGAGCTGCTCGCCGAGCCCGGTGTCGGCGTGGTGAGTGCGGCACGCCTGCTCAACGCCTGGTCGCACCAGGGGCGCATCCGGAGTGAGGCCGCCTTTGCCAGCCTCGCCGGCGTTTCGCCGATCCCGGCGTCGTCAGGGCAGACGATCCGCCATCGGCTGAACCGCTCGGGCGATCGGCAGCTCAACCGAGCGCTCCACACCATCGTCCTTTCGCGACTCCAGCATCATCCCGAGACGCGCGCCTATGCCGAGCGGCGCCGGGCCGAGGGCAGGACCGCTCGCGAGATCAAGCGCTGCCTCAAGCGGTTCGCAGCGCGCGGGTTGTTCCGGCTCCTCGAGCGGTCGACGCTGATGGCTTGACAGACATAGAAGCATCACCCTCATCGCCCTCGGGCACGCCGCGGTCGAGCAGGGCTTCCGGGTCCGCTACTTCGCCGCCGCGTCGCTCGCCGAGGCGCTCTACCGCGGGCTCGCCGACAACTCCGTCGGCCGGCTGATCGAGGGCC
>JBBQFS010000219.1:0-1677 GCA_038322255.1 Candidatus Limnocylindrales bacterium
CCGCGGCCCACGAGCCAGCGGAGGAGATCGTGGTCTCGGAGGCCGCCGACGGCAGCGGCCTGGGCCTGACCATCTGCTACGACCTTCGCTTCCCCGAGCTCTACCGGATCCTCGCGCTGCGCGGCGCGCGCATCGTCACGATCCCGTCCAACTTCACGAAGCCCACGGGCGAGGCTCACAGGGAGGTCCTGAACCGCGCGCGGGCAATCGAGAACCAGATCTTCGTGATCGCCCCCGGACAGTCCGGCCCGCAGCTTCCCGAGGGCGAAAGCTACGGCAACTCGATGATCGTCGACCCGTGGGGCGAGGTGCTGGCGCGGGCCGGCTGCGAAGGCGAGTGCTTCGTGGCCGCCGACCTCGACCTCGAGCGCCAGGACGAGGTGCGCGAGCGGCTCCCTAGCCTGGCCAACCGCATCCCGGCCGCCTACAGATGGCCCGAGGAGGTGCGCGCCTGATGGCGGCCCGCCAGCCGGCCGTGGACAAGCGCCGCCTGATCCTCGACGCCGCCGTCCGGGTGTTCGCGCGCCGCGGCTTCCACCATTGCCGCGTGTCCGACGTGGCGGACGAGGCGGGGGTCGCGTACGGGCTCGTCTACCACTACTTCTCCTCAAAGGAGGAGATCCTCAACACGCTCTTCCTCGAGCGCTGGCAGATCATGCTCGACGCGATCGCCGAGATCGACGGGCGCGAGAGCCTGCCGACGCGCGACAAGCTCTACGAGGTCGCCAGCTTCATCATCGACTCCTACCGCCCCGACCCTGACCTGAGGAAGGTGATCATCGTCGAGGTCACCCGGGCGGCGAACTCGTTCGGCCGAATCCACCTCGAGAAGATCCGCGAGGCCTACGACGGCATCGCCCACATCCTGGAGGACAACTCGTTCAAGTCGGGCATCCCCTCCGAGTTCGCCGCGATGTTCTTCTACGGCGCCATCGAGCAGCTCCTGACGGGCTGGATCTTCGAGATCCTGCCGGTCACCGACGAGGAGTACGAGCGGTCCAAGGAGCTGGTCGTCGACACCATCTGCGGCGGCCTGCAGCCGGCCAGGGCGAGCAGCCCGGCCGCGTCTGGTTGAATCCTTCGCCATGGACAACGACCTCGTCAAGCGCCTCATGTGGGGCGGGCTGCTCGCCGGTCTCGGCGCCCTCTCCACAATCGCCGCCAATCGCCTCGCGATCATCGTGTGGCAAAGAGTCTTCGACGAGGACCCGCCTGACTGATGACCACTGACGAGCCGAACCAGGGCGCCACCGGCGAGGCGCCCGACACCGCGACCGCCGAGCCGACCGGAGATCCCGGGCCGGCGGGTGCGGGCGCCCCGATCAACCAGGGCGCTCCCGGATCGGGCCCTTCCGGATCGAGCCCTTCCGACGCTGGTCAGTCGCCGCTTTCCGCCCAGGGCGGGAGCGATTTCGTGGACGAGCACCCGGAGGCTCTTGTGGGCGCCGCCTTCGTTGGTGGGTTTGCCTTGGCCCAGATCCTGAAACAGTTCTCCGAATGAGCGACGGAGCGAAGCCCCCGCGCAACGGCGACAAGAGCCTCGCCGACGCGGTCGCCGAGGTCTCGGAGAAGGCGTCGCAGCTCGTCCGCGAGGAAATCGAGCTCGCGAAGGCCGAGATGAAGGACAAGGTCTCCAAGCTCACCAAGGGCGCCGCCGTGGGCGCCGCCGCGGGCGTG
>JBBQFS010000220.1:0-1588 GCA_038322255.1 Candidatus Limnocylindrales bacterium
AGGCCGTCGACCTGGAAGTCGCAGCAGAGGTGGGTGATCAGGTCCAGCATGCGGTCGTCGAGGATTACCGACGGGAGGAGCCGCTGGGCGCTCCGGATGCGGGCGCGCTCGGCGTCCTCCTCCGTGTTCCAGCGGGTGGCAAAAGCGAACGGGTCGGCCTCGAAGGCGATCCTGCGGCGGACGACCTCGGCGCGCAGCGGCTGATCCGGGATGCCCTGAACCTCGACCGCGAGCGCAAAGCGGTCCAGGAGCTGGGGGCGGAGGTCGCCTTCCTCGGGGTTCATCGTGCCGACGAGGATGAAGTGGGCCGGGTGGCTGAGTGAGATGCCTTCGCGCTCGACGTAGTTCTGGCCCATCGCGGCCGCGTCGAGTAGGACATCGACGAGGTGGTCGTTGAGCAGGTTGACCTCGTCGACGTAGAGAATGCCGCGGTTGGCGGCAGCGAGCAGGCCGGGCTCGAAACGGCGGGAGCCGGTCGAGATGGCGGCCTCGATGTCGATCGTGCCGGTGACCCGGTCCTCGGTCGCGCCAACGGGGAGGTTGACGATCGGGACGCGGCGCGAGGTGGAGGTGAGGGCGTCCCGGTCGGAGGCCCGCTCGGCGCAACCGAGACAGAGCTCGTCCGAGTCGGCCGGGTCGCAGCCGTAAGGGCAGCCGACAACGGTCTCGATCTCGGGGAGGAGGTTGGCCAAAGCGCGGACGGCGGTGGACTTGGCGGTGCCCTTCTCGCCCCGGATGAGGACCCCGCCGAGGCGTGGGTTGATCGCGTTGAGGATCAGCGCGAGCTTCATCCGTTCTTGCCCGACGAGCGCAGTGAAAGGGAACACTGGGCGTCTCATGATGGGTCCTCGCCGCGGGCTTCGAGCTGGGCGTCGGTTTCGAGGTAGATGCGCTGGAGCTCGCGGCGGGTCTGCTCGGGTGGATTCTGCCAGAGGCCGCGATCCATCGCTTCGGCGAGTTTCTCGACGATGCCGCGCAAGGCCCACGGGTTCTTGTCGTGGAAGAAGCGCTGCATCTCGGGGTCGAGGACGTAGGCGTCGGTGACTCGCTCGTACATCCAATCCTCGACGATGCCGGCGGTGGCGTCGTACCCGTACAGGTAGTCGATGGTGGCAGCCAGCTCGAAGGCGCCTTTGTAGCCGTGGCGCTTGATGCTTTCGATCCACTTCGGGTTGACCACGCGGGTACGAAAGACGCGGCGGGCCTCGTCGGCGAGGTCGCGCTGGCGGAGGTCGGTCGGGTTGGAGCTGTCGCCGAAGAACTGGCGTGGGTCGCGGCCGGAGAGTGCGCGGACGGTGGCGATCATGCCGCCGTGGTACTGGAGATAGTCGTCGCTGTCGAAGATGTCGTGCTCGCGGTTGTCCTGGTTCTTGGCGGCGACGACGATGCTCGAGAAGCGCTCGCGGAACTCCTCCGGAGCCTCCGTACCGAAGTCGCCGCGGCCGTAGGCGAACGAGCCCCAGGCCTGGTACACGGCGGCGAGGTCCTGGTCGCTCTTCCAGTTGCGCTCGTCGAGGACGGGCAGGATGCCGGCGCCGTAGGTACCGGGCTTGCTGCCAAAGATCCGGTAACCGGCCGCGCGGCGGGC
>JBBQFS010000221.1:0-1580 GCA_038322255.1 Candidatus Limnocylindrales bacterium
CCACCGAGGCCCAGATCGCCGAGCTGCTCGAGCATCTCGAGCCAGGCGACACGATCATCGACGGCGGCAACACGAACTTCCACGACGACGTCCGCCGCCACGCGGACCTCAAGGCGAAGGGTGTCAACTACGTCGACGCGGGCACCTCCGGCGGGATCTGGGGCCTCCAGGTGGGCTACTGCCTGATGGTCGGCGGCGACGAGGCAGCGGTGAAGCCGCTGGAGCCGATCTTCACCTCGCTCGCGCCCGAGGGTGGCTACCTCCATGTCGGCGGGGCCGGCGCCGGCCACTACGTGAAGATGGTCCACAACGGCATCGAGTACGGGCTGATGCAGGCGTACGCCGAGGGCTTCGAGATCATGCATGCGTCGTCGTATCCGCTCGACCTCGCCGCGATCTCCAACTTGTGGATGCAGGGTTCGGTGGTCCGGTCGTGGCTGCTCGAGCTGCTCGGCCGGGCGTTCGTGTCCAACGGCCAGGATCTCGAGCACCTCAAGGGCTTCGTGGCCGATTCGGGCGAGGGCCGCTGGACCGTCCAGGAGGCGATCGACCACGACGTCCCGGCCCCGATCATCACGCTCTCCCTGCTGACCCGGTTCCGCTCCCGCCAGGACGACTCGTACGGCGCGAAAGTGTTGGCCGCGCTCCGGAATGAGTTCGGCGGGCACGCCGTGAAGACAGAATGAACGAGATCGCAGCCGCGAGCCGGCACGTTGCTCACCGAGGCCTGAGGAGGAGCTCCGCGACTCCATCGGCCCGAGGTGGTCATGCGGTGAAGACCGAGTGATTCCGTGACCGACACTGCCGTCCCGAAGCGGCGCAAGACCTCGGCCGAGCCCGACGCGCCGGCCGTCGCGCCCGAGACCGCGCCCGACAAGACACCACACCCGGCGCCGAGGGCCAAGGACGCGCCGCGGACGATGAAGGACCTCCGGCTCGCCCGCCAGGGCAAACGCAAGGCCGCTCCGAAGCAGGACGACAACCCGCTCCGCGAGGGCCTCCGCCTGGAGCGCGTTCCGGACCCGAGCGTCCTCGTCCTGTTCGGGGCCACCGGCGACCTCGCCCACCGCAAGGTCATCCCGGCGCTCTACCAGCTGTGGCGAACGAACCTCCTGCCGCACGACTTCGTGGTCCTCGCGATCGGCCGCCGCGACTACGACGACGCCGCCCTCCGCGACGAGCTCAGGGCGTCACTCGAGAAGTACTCGCGGGTCCTGCCCCTCGACGAGGCGGCATGGCGGTCGTTCGCCGCCCGGATCCGCTACCAGCGCCTGGACTTCGCGAACCCCGACGACTACGAGGCGCTCGTGACGGTCCTCGAGGGCATCGACAAGGAGCAGACGTCGCGCGGCAACCATCTCTACTACCTCGCGACCCAGCCGTCGGCCTTTGCCGAGATCGTCGCCCAGCTTGGCCGGGTCGGCCTCGACCACGAGCGCCACGAGGGTGGCTGGCGGCGGATCGTCATCGAGAAGCCGTTCGGCCACGACCTCCAGTCGGCCATCCGCCTGAACCGCGAGGTCGGCAAGGTCTTCCGCGAGTCGCAGGTCTACCGGATCGATCACTACCTCGGCAAGGAG
>JBBQFS010000222.1:0-1551 GCA_038322255.1 Candidatus Limnocylindrales bacterium
CCTCATGCTTGTCGTGTCTAAAGCGATGAGCAGGAGGCGCGGCGCCGTGGTCGATGATGACGTCCTCTTCAAGTTCCGGTTGCGGCTGTTCAGCCTGGCGGCCGAACTGGGCAACGTCCGCGAGGCCTGTCGGCTGATGGATGTCCATCCCTCGACCTACTACCGCTGGCGGGCACCGGTCCTGCGCTCGGGGCTCGAGATGCTCCGACCGCGCGAGCGGCGCACACCCCGGATGCCCAACCAGACGAGCCAGCTCGTCGAGCAGCGCATCGTGGCCTTCAGCCTGGGTCAGCCGGGCCTCGGCCCGCGGCGGATCAGCGCGACATTGGCCCAGGAGCGCTGGGGCGGCATCGTCGTATCGCCCAACGGGGTCTGGCGGGTCCTCCGCCGGCATGGCCTCAACCGGCGCATCAGCCGCCTGTCGCTCGTCGCCGGTTACGCCAGTCCGCCCGGACCGGAGCGGCCGGTCGAGATCGAGCGCCACGTCGCGGTCGACCACCCGGGCGAGCTGGTCGGCTTCGACTGCTTCCACGTCGGCCGGCTGTCGGGCACCAGTGGCCGGGTCTGGCAGTACACCGCGATCGATCTGGCGTCCTCGTATGTCTGGGCCGAACTCGCGACCACCCCGCTCAACCCGAGTGCGATCAAGACGTCGGCTCTCGCCCGCCGGGTGGCGGCCGACCTGCGGGCCCACGGCTGGCATCTCGAGCGGGTCCTGACCGACAACGGCAGCGAGTTCCGCAGCCAGGTCTTCGGCGCCACGGTCCGCCAGCTCGGGGCGGTGCAGACCTTCATCCGGCCCGGCCGACCGATGACCAACGGTGCCGTCGAGCGGGTCCAGCGGACGATCCTCGAGGAGTGCTGGCGGCCGTCGTTCGCGCGAAGCCTGGTGCCCAAGATCGGTGGCCTCGTCCGGGACCTTGCCGGCTACCTCGACTTCTACAATCTCGAGCGTGCCCACACCGGCCGACTGACTCTCGGCCGGACCCCGTATCAGGCGCTCGTGGGAGCGCGCAAGATGAGGCCGAGATGACCGACATGTGTCGCTACATCTCGGGGGCTGTTCAGTCTAGGCCGACCCCGAACAACGGCGGCCCGAGTCACGCGCCCCGGCCGCCGCGCCCCCAAACCGGACCGTTCCGCAAATGGCCTTCACGCGGTCGTTGGTCAGATTGTTTCCGGCGTTCGGTCATCTGCTGGTCGAATGCCGGAAGTCAGCCTTGATTCGGCGTCGAGTTCCGGCACATGAATCCTTATTGGACATCGGAAACTCCCGGCCTGCCTCGATGTTCAGAAGGAGGACATCCGCCGGAAATCCGCGCCGGCCAGGTCGATGGACGGCCTCATCCACGCTCGAAAACGACCCGTCAAGCGTCATTACGGACCCGTGCCGTTCCGACTCGGTGACGAGCGGACGCCTGGTGGACATCTGGCAGGAACAAGATTCCGGCGAGCCGACCGATCGGCGCCTCCAGCCAGCGCTTCACCGCGGCGGTCCGGCCGGGGAGCGCAACCCGGAACGTCGCTTCGTGACTCGCGACCCGACGCCGC
>JBBQFS010000223.1:0-1549 GCA_038322255.1 Candidatus Limnocylindrales bacterium
CCGGTCCCCCGAGGACATCCGACCGGCAACAGAGGGACGCGCCGCAGAGCGCCAGTCAGTGACCGCCCGGGAGACGTCCTCGTCGCCGAGCTCGTGCTGCCACACGAGGGAGAAGCCATGTTCGCTGGGATCGACTGGGCCGCGGACGAGCACGTCGTCTGCGTCATTGATGTTGAAGGTCGGGTGGCCGACCGGTTCACGATCGAGCACACGGCCGATGGGTTCGAGCGCCTCGTTCGCCGGCTCGCCCGGCACGGCGACCCGGCCGAGTTGGCCGTGGCGATCGAGCGGCCGGACGGGCGGCTGGTTGATCGGCTGCTGGACGCCGGTCATCCGGTCGTGCCGGTCAAGACGACCGCGATCAAGGCCTGGCGCGAGGCCGAGGTCGGCTCCGGCGCGAAGAGCGATCCGGGCGACGCCCAGGTGATCGCCGACTACCTCCGTCTGCGCCGCCACGATCTGCGCGAGCTGCGGCCATTCAGCGCGGAGACCCGAGCCCTCCGCGCCATCGTCCGGACCCGCGCTGACCTGGTCGACGCGCGGGTCGCCGCGAGCAACCAGCTGGCGGCGATTCTGGCCGCCTTCTGGCCCGGCGCCGGTGAGCTGTTCGCCGACGTGTGGAGCGAGATCGCGCTGGCCTTCCTCGAGCGCTACCCGACGCCGACCGCGGCGGCCCATCTCGGTGAGGTCCGGATGGCCGGCTTCCTGCGCAAGCACGGCTACAGCGGTCGGCGCACCAGCGCCGAACTCCTCGAGCGGCTCCACTCGGCGCCGGCGGGGCTGGCCGACGGTCCCGAGTCGGAGGCCCGCCACGACGCCGTCCTGGCGATGGTCCGGCTGCTCCGGGCGCTCAACCGCTCGATCAAGGATCTCGACCGCTCGGTCGTCGCCCATCTCGACGAGCACCCGGACGCGGTGGTCTTCCGCTCGCTGCCACGAGCTGGGCAGGTCAACGCCGCCCAGATGCTCGCCGAGTGGGGCGACTGCCGCGAAGCGTACGACGGACCGGAAGCGGTCGCCGCCCTGTCCGGCATGGCGCCGGTCACCCGCCGCTCGGGCAAGCATCTCGCGGTCGGCTTCCGGTGGGCCTGCAACAGCCGCTTCCGGAACGCCCTGGCGACCTTCGCCGACAACAGCCGGCACGCCAGTCCCTGGGCGGCCACGGTCTACGGCGACGCGATCGGTCGGGGAGCCGACCATCCGCACGCGGTGCGGATCCTCGCTCGAGCGTGGATCCGGGTGATTTACCGCTGCTGGAACAACGGCGTTGCCTACGACCCCGCCTGCCACGGCGCGGCCCGCCGGCTCGCGGAGGCACGATCGGTCGTCGTTGCGGCCTAGGGTTGACACAGAGGGTGTCATGCGACCATCTCGAACTGCCTTCAGGCATCTCTACCGCTCGACCGGCAGGTCCAGTCGATCGCCCCATTCGGCCCAGCCGCCGTCGTAGACCGCGACGTCATCGTGGCCGAGGAGGGTCAGGACGAACGCGATTCGGGCGGCGCCGACACCGCTGCTGTCGTAGCAGATGAGGCGCCGCCCCTTCGCG